>PADE01000117.1 GCA_002702965.1 Planctomycetaceae bacterium | reverse complement strand
TCGGCGTCATCCTGATGCGCGTCCAGGGCCCATAGCGCGTGCCGTCGAGCAGTGTCCTGTGCGGAATGCCGCAGTGTCTCGCGCAGAGCGTCCCGTGCCCCATCGCCCTGCGCGACAAGAAAGCGTTGCGCTTCGAGCCGCGACCGGCGAGAGGGGTGGGCCAAGGCGGCAACAGCTTGGTGCACGGTAGCGGGTGTTGGCAGAGGAGGTGGGTCGCAGGCATCGGCGCCGTGGTAACGCAGGCGGTACAGACGACCGCGCTGGATTCCCGATTGCAGCTTCGAGGGGATGGCCCAATCGACCAAGAGAATGCTGTCGCCGTCACCCCCCACGGCGGCGCAAAACGGCCGAAAAGTCTCCAGCTTTCCCGCTCGGACGATATCGCTGCGCCGTTTCAATCGATAACTGGCTCCGGCCGGCTCGACTTCGAAACGGATCAGGGTTTGCAATCCCCAATCGGCAAAAAACAGGTTGCCGTGAAACCGGGGGGCCAGCCCGGGCTCTTCGAAACAGAATCCTTGCGAACCGGCTCCGCCGATGCGACCGGTGATCAGGGGCAGCGCGTGTTGGGGCGTGGTCAAGAATTCGTAGGGGTATCCGTAATGGCCCCCGTCGATCAGATGCACCAGCCCATTGGGCCATTGTTTCGAATCATCGTCGTTACCGTAGGCGAATGCGTCCCCGCGGCGATTGATGGCCACCGACAGCGGGTTACGCAGTCCACTGGCGACCAGTTCCAGGTCGCTCCCATCGGGCCGGACGCGCAGCACGCCACCACCCCGTACCCGCAACGTTCTGCCGTCGCTTCCCACCGCCCGGGGAATCCCCTTGTCGCCAAAGGGGACGTACAGAAACCCGTCCGCGGCGACTCGGATCCCAGAAATCACATGGTCGTTGTAACCATTGAATGCCGGGTTCTTGGGGCCCAGCCCACGCACTAAGTCGATTCGCTGGTCCGCGCGGCCATCTCCGTTGGTGTCCCGCAACGCGCTGAGCAGCGGCGCGTGCGCGACCAGTAGCGTATCGCCGATCCGTTCCAGACCCATCACCGGGCCCAGGTTTTCGGCGAACCGCTCGGTGACCCATTGGCCATCGACCCGTCGCAGCGTGACAATGTAGTCGATCGCTTCGGTCGGGGGGCCGTTCAGGTCCATCGGGTCTTGGGCGAGAAAAATCTTCCCGTCGTGCGTTTCCAGGACGGCGGTCGGTGCCTGAATCAAGGGGGCCTCTGCGATCAACTCGATCGACCAGCCAGTGGCCGTTTCCGGCAGCACAGGCGGCTCAGCGGCCGACTNGCTACGCACCACCGCAACGAGCAACAACACGAGTCGTACCACGAGCCAGCGAAGCGGCGATCGCATCTGCGCCTCCTCGCCGACGGCTGCGAACCGACGGCGATCTGGTGGTTTAATGTCCACCCACACCCGGCGCGGATTCGAGCCATCGGTGCGCGGTCGGGTACCGGCGGGCGGCTTAGGGTTTGGTCGGGGCAGCCGGCGCCAGCGGTTTCAAGGAGAGGTTGCGGAATCGGACCGAACTTCCCGGGTCGTGCTGTTGGAGTGCCAGGTAGCCGCGTCCGATGCGTCGCGGTCCCTGGGCCCCTTTAGGCTCGGTGTAGTCGATCACGATCTTGCCGTTGAGACGGACGACAATGTTCTGGCCGACCACTCGGATGTGTACCTGAAACCACTCGTTGTCGCGAACCGGCGAGTTATACAATTTGACGACTGCCCACAAGCTCCCGGTCTTAACCGGATCGCGGTGGGTGTTGTTGATCTGTACTTCGTGCCCGTCAAAAAACCAGCCCTCGGGATGATGGTCAATGTGGAAGTAGATCCCCGAGTTGCCACCCTCATTGATCATCACGTCGGCGCGCAATTCGAAATCCTGAAGTTGTCTCGTCATGTAGTACAGGTGGCTGCGGGCACCGCGGCCCACAATTGCACCATCTTCGACGACCCAGTTTTTCGGTCGTTCGTTTGGTTTCCAACCCGCCAGCGACTTGCCGTCGAAAATGGATATCCAGCCCTGCGGTTCGTCTTGATTTTCGGCCGCGGTCGGGGAACAAATCAGAATGGTCAGCGCGGTTCCGATCANGTGTCTCATCAGACGTTTACTCCCGGAGGGTTTTCAGAGTGTGTTGGGGGGACGCGGAGCGTATCTCGAATGCCGCGTATCCTAACCGCTGCGGGGCCAGCTTCCAATTGACCGCTTGGTTTACGTTAGCCGTGACCGAGTAGTCCGCAGGGCGTGGGTGGGACGGTCTCGGTATGGCTCCTCAGGACCGATGGTCCGTCAACTCTTTGCGCATCAAGGCCCGGGCACGCGACAGTCGACTCCGCACAGTTCCCAGTGAGATCTGTAGGATCTCGGCGATATGCTGATAGTCAAATCCGTCTAACTCTCGCAGCACCAGGATGGTGCGATGTTCTTCGCTCATGCGACTCAAAGCCAGCTCAACCTGCTGCGCGCGTTCGAGTCGCACCAGCCGCTGTTCTGCGGTTTCGAACGGATCGGGTCGATCGCTGTGCGTGCCTGTAACGATCTGGTCAACCGACACGGCGGGGCGCGTCTGCCGCTTGCGTGTCATCGCTTTGTTAAAAGCGATGCGGTACAGCCACGTGTAAAAGCCGCTTTGCCCGCGGAATTGGTTTAGGTTCAGGTATGCCTGAATGAATGCCTCCTGAACGACATCTTCGGCTTCCGCGTGACATCCCGTGACACGCACGAAACTGGTGAACAGCCGGTCTTGGTACCGGCGCACCAGCTGTTCAAAGGCGTTTGTGTCGCCGTCAAGCGTTTGCTCGATNAGCCGTCCCTCGTCGTTCACAGACCTGCGGCGCCCGATGAGTTTGGAAAAGAGGGCTTTGGGAAGCCTCGGCGGCTACCCACGGAAGCGGAAAAGAGGAGGGGTTGGTAGCGTCCTCTATCATGTAGCCGCTATCACAGGCTGTCAAACTCACGGGAAAGCACCGCCGGAGCTGGGAAAGCCAAGTTCTGCGCGGCGCCACTGGACAGTTAGACAGCGGGTGTCGACGGCGGTCTGCGCGCTGCGTTCACCGCCGGTTGTCAACGCAAGNGTACGCCGCTGGCCCGTAGCACGGCAGCTTGGACTGCCAGGTCGTGTGCGGGTGGGTAGTCCGACTCCTTTTCACCGCGGAGGATCTTGGCCAGATCACGGAAATCACCATCGTACCGCCCTCCCAGCGGCGCCAACGGGACTTCCGTTTGTGTTCCTTGCTTGTAGTCGCCTCGCGATCGTTCCAACGTGAGTAGCAGCTTGGGGCGCTCTAGAGGTTTGATCTCGATCGTCCCCTCGCTGCCGCAGACGACAAATTGTCGACGACTTCCGCCCGCCACTTCGACCACGGCGCTACGAATCGTGGCGGTGGCCCGAGGATACTCAAAAACGGCCAGCTGATTGTCGGCCAGATTGTCTAGATCGGGGCGTGTCCGGCGCCCGAACGGGGTGACTCGGTCCGCGGGTCCCATGGCAACCGTAAGCGCATCGATCAGATGGCAACCCAGTTCGAACATCGTGCCGCCCGGGTACTGCGCGAGACCGCGTCTTGTCGCGGGTCCGACCTTTTTACTGATGACGCCATGCGCTTCAAAGGGCTCCCCCAACCAACCGGAGCGAATCGCCCGGAACAGGAAAGCGAAGCCCGGGTTGTAACGAAACATGTAACCCATTTGGACGGTCAAGCCTTGGCGGGTCGCATCGTCCAGCACTCTCTTGAAGTCCGACAAGTTCTCCCCCGCCGGCTTATCCAGATGGATGTGTTTTCCGGCGGAGACACAGCGGGCGGCAGTCGGTACCAGGTGGCGAACCGTGGTCTCCACCGCGACCAGTTGCAGCCCTGCCGCATTCAGCAATTGCTCCTCGGTCATCCGCGGGACGCCCCGGTACGTCGGTTGGTCCTTGACGGCGGCCCAGCGTTGGTCGTCCGGTTCCACCACACCGACAACTTCAAATGCGTCATTGAATTTGCGCAGCGTCGACATTTTGCCACCGGCGTGGGCATGCTTGGTTCCGATTTGACCGGCCTTGATACGCTCCTGGCCGCGCGCGGTTGCGGAACCGGTCCAATTCGTCAGTGAAGCCGCGGTTACCGCGGCCGCTGTCTGTTTGAGCGCCAGTCGCCGATCGAGGAATTTCATGAGTCAAGTCCTAGTCGAGTCACACTCTGGCTCCGGGAGTCAGCAGGAGCCTGCCGGAAAAACTCCCACAGGCAACCCGGCACGAAACGTCGTGCGGGAGCGAGTCTCGGCATTGCCGGTCGGCCAGTCCGCCATTGTCGGCGATCGCTTGGGCGATTACGACCGGTCGCAATCGATCCCACAAGTCTCCCGCGGGCGAGTTTACGATGTCTGTTGCGCGTCATCGGCTGGCAGCCACTCACCGGCCGCCAGACCAGTAGTGTGGACCTGCCAGGCTCCACTCCGTTGTCCGGGGGCAACCAGGATCGCCCCAACGTCGGGATGTGCATCGCAATAGGCCATACTTCGCTCGCGCCCAAGCACAAAAAAAGCGGTTGAAAGGGCATCCGCGAGGGTGGCCGTCGGGGCCAGCACGGTGGCGGACAGCAGTTCTTCGGCGGGCCAGCCGGTGCGGGGGTCCAACACGTGGCCCATACGCCGCCCCTCGAAGTGAAAGAACTGATTGGCCGATCCCGAGGTTCCGAGCGCTCGGTCGCGCAGCCGAACCTTGCCCAATTCGCACTCGGGCTTGAGTGGGTGTTTGAGCGAGACGAGCCAACCATCGGGCTGTCGGTCCTGACCGCGGCGCCGGCCGCTGGCCAGCACACTGCTACGGCCTCCGTGGATCAAGAAACTCTCCACGCCGCCGTCGCGGAGAATCCGATCGCATTGGTCGAGTGCGTAGCCTTTTCCGATTCCGCCGAGATTGATCTCCAAACCGGGCTGCTGGTAGGCCACCGTGCGTTGCGGTGGAGACAGCTTAAGCCACTGAGTGCCCACGCGCTCGAGCGATTCGTCGACCGCCGCCTGAGAGGGTAGACAGCCCTGTCGCCGAAAGAATCCCCAGGCTTTCGACAGCGGTCCCGCGGTAATGTCAAAAGCCCCCTCCGCCTCGCGATGAAGTTGGACGCACAATTCCAGCAACCCAAACAAGCCGGCCTCGACGGGCTGAGGGTCGTCTCCCGCGCAGCGATTCAAGCGACTGACTTCACTGTCGCGTCGATAGACACTCAACTGATCTTCCAGTCGGCCCACCTGTTCCAGCGCTGCCAGCGCCGCGTCGGTACCCCGTTCCGCCTCGCCGGCGTTGAGAAACACCTGAAACTCGCAGGCCATTGCCGTGCGCGCAACTTGGATCAGGTACCGGGGAGCTTCTTCGGGAGCCGTTGCGATTGTCGGGTCTTGCGGTGACTCGTCGGCGGGGAGCAAATCTCCCGTCGCCAGCACGGCGCTCTTCCCTTGCAGAAAATCACGACGGGTTGAGTGACGGTGTGACATGGCATGCAACAGCGGCCCCAGCCCGCCGCCCACCGTTCTTGCCGGGTTCCCTCACTACTCGTGGCGCAGCGCTTCGATGGGGTCCATTTGGGCAGCCCGGTACGCTGGGTAGAGACCGAACAGAACACCGATCACGACTGCGATTCCAAAGGCCAGCGGGATCGACACAGGAACGATGATCGGTACTACATTGCGGACCACGTCCGGCAAGTTGGCGATCATCTGCGGAGCGTAGCTTTCCAGTACGTAGCGCAGCAGCAACACGGACGGTTTGCAGAGGTACCCGGCGGCGATGCCGATGAAGCCCCCGACCCCCGACAAGACAATCGTCTCGGCGAGAAATTGGCGCACGATATCCGCGCGGTTGGCGCCAATGGCGCGTCGAATGCCGATCTCGCGAGTGCGTTCGGTGACCGTGGCCAGCATGATATTCATGATTCCGATCCCGCCGACAAGCAACGAAATTCCGGCGATGACGCCCATAAAGACCATAAACATCAAGCGGGTGTTGCGGGCCTGGTCGAGCAGTTCCTTGGGGATCACCACCGCGGTGTCGCCGGTTTCGTCGTGATGGCTGAGGCTGGTTTTGACCAGCCGCGCTGTCTTCATGACATTAGCGATACTGTTGATCCGCAACGTGATCTGATCGAGTTCGACCGTTTGACCTTCGCGCGACCCACTGCGCCGCACCACGATCGTATCGCCGATTCGTCTGCGCATAGTCGAGATCGGCACGTAGACATCTTTCGAGAAATCTTGCGCGGAGAGCGAGCCCCCCACAGCGGCCGTGGCATCGCGGTGCTTGAGGACGCCGACCACCTGGTAATAGTCAAGGTGGTCCAGGATGTAGATACGCCGTCCGATGGGATCCTCGAAAGGGAACAGCTTCTCGGCGACTTCTTTCGACAACACACAGTGGGGATCTTGGAGTTTGACTTCGGCGTCGGTGATAAAATGCCCGCGGTCGACTTGCAGCTGAGTGACTTCGGCGTATTCGGGAACCGAGCCGACCAGTCGGCCATCGACGACGCGGTCGCGAAAGCGGATCTCGCGGCGAATCTCGCGAATTGGAATGGCGCTCTTGATGGTCGGAATCGTGGAGATCAGTTTGTCGTAGTCGGATCGCAGCAGTCCGTATGCCAGGATGAAGCTGTTTGACCCACCGGCCGGGGGATTCAGAGGCTTGATCGAGCGGACGATGATATTGTCCGCCCCTAGGCCTTCAATCTGCCGTTGGGCCTCCTGGCTGATGCCCTCACCGATCGCCAGTAGCCAGATCACGCTGGCCACACCGATAAAGATCCCCAGCACGGTCAGCGCGGACCGCATCGGGTGCAGTAGCAGGCTCTTGATGCCCAGGACAAACGTTCGCAGGATCAACATTGGCAATTTCGAGTGCGGGACGGTGCGCCGCAAGAACACCACCCTGGAGGGACCGTGGAACCGTTTACTCAGGGTTCCTCGGCGGCGGGTGGCGCGGGACTGTCCGGTGATGTGGCAGCCGGTGATGTGGCAGCCGGTGATGTGGGTTGGTCGGGCGCGGTAAGATCGGCCCGCCCGTGCCCATACGCCGAGCCGAAGGAATCATTTTTCCGATCAAATTCCATCAATCCGTCACGCAAACGAATCACCCGTCGCGTAAAGGCGGCGACTTCGTCTTCGTGCGTCACCATGACGATCGTCTTACCCGCTTTGTTGAGATCTCCAAAAAGGTGCAGAATCTCTTCAGTGGTCTTCGTGTCAAGGTTTCCCGTCGGCTCGTCTGCAAGGACAAAGAACGGGTCGTTGACCAGGCTGCGGGCAATCGCCGCGCGCTGCTGCTGGCCACCGGACAACTGTGCGGGACGGTGGTTCAGACGATCACCTAGGCCGACCAGATCCGCCATCTCTTCGCAGTGCTTACGGGACGTTCGGCTCAACTTCCCCTGGTAGTAGAGTGGAACTTCGATGTTCTCCACGAGCGTTAATTGGGGAATCAGATTGAACGACTGGAACACAAAACCGATCCGCGTGGCGCGAATCTGAGACAGCTGATTGTCGCTCATCTGGCTGACGTCGTCGGGACCCATATAGAGCTTCCCGCCAGTGGGGCGGTCGAGACAGCCGACGAGATTCAGCAACGTGCTCTTACCCGAACCGGAAGGTCCCATGATCGAGAGAAAATCGCCCTCGGGGACCTCGAATGTCACGCCGTTGAGTGCGTGGACCGTTTCCCCCTTGAGGAAGTAGTCCTTTTGCAGGTCTTCCAGCTTCAGCGCCACGTTCGTGGAGCCATTGCCGCTGTTTGAGTCCGATGCAGCGAATCCCGGATTGTTCATTCGGCCCCTCCCGAGGTGGCTAGTATTTTTCCAGCGGGCGGTGCATCCGATTGCTGCGATACGGCTTCCTCTTCCGGCGCCGGTGCTTCGAGATCCGGAAACCCGGAGAAGTCAAACTTCTCCATGTGGTCCCGGGGATTCATGACGACTTCTTCGCCTACTTGAATGTTGTCAGACGCCGATTCGTCGATCGCCACCGTCTTGTCGTTGGTGGAGGCGAACACGATGCGTTTGGTCTGGTACTTGTTGCTCTTGCTAAACAAGCAGAATGTCTTGCCAAGGTGTTCTAGCACCGACTGGACGGGCACCTGCAAGGCATCGGAACGGTCATCGACGTGGATTCGAACTTCCGCGGTCAAGCCGGAGCGAATCTGGGACGGTGGGTTGGCAATCTGAATCAAACAGACGTATTCCTTGGTGTTGGAACTCCACCAGTTGCCCGGCTCGGCATATTTATTCACCTTGGTCACTTCACCCGTGAGTTGCAGGTCACCGAAGGCGTCAATGCCGATTTCGACCGTCATACCCGTTTTCACGAGATTAATCCGGTTCTCGCTAATCTTGGCTTCGATCTGCATTTTTTCTGGGTCGGGCAACCGTAGGATGACCTGTCGCTCGCGCACCGCGGCCCCCTCCTCGACGACAAATTCGGCGCCGCTACGGCTGCTTTGTACATTGGCGTAGACGACCTGGCCGTCTTGCGGAGCGACCACTTGACAGGCGGCGATCTGCCCCTCGATCTCTTGCAGTTTTTGCTCCTCTTCGTCGTAGCTGAGCTGCTCGTTTTTGTATTGAACTTCGTACGCCTCGATATCGGTTCTCAATTGGGTCAACATCTTAGCTTTGGTGAAGTCGCGCAGGACTTGCAGTTTCTTGTTACCCAATTCCAGGTCGTTCGTCGCCGCGTCAACCTTAAACTTCTCCCCTTCTAACTGCAGTGTGTCCAGTAGCCCGCGGGCCACCGAACGTTTGACTGAATCGTAGGAGAGCTCTGCTTTCTTGAGCGTCTCGGTGGCGACGAAGATCTCGTTCTGGATGGTTTTTTCTTCCTGGACGAAGGTCCCTTCGTCGTACTCCTTCAGGGCCTGGATTGCCGTGTCGTACAGGGCCTTGGCTTTGATAACGATTGTCTTCTGCGTATTGGTGAGGATGTTTTGTTGACGCAGTTCGTTCTCCAGGACGCTGGAATCGAAGGTGATCAGCCATTCCCCCTTCTTGATTTGTATCCCTTCTTTGACGATATCCAGAATGGTCGTAGAGGGCGTGTTGCCACCGGTGCGGTTCTTGACATTGCACTTGATCTCGACGTTGTCGGAACTCTGTACTTCGCCCTGTTCCAACACGATGTGTGAATAACTCTCGCGCACCACGGTCTTGAGAATGGGTCTGTCTCCCTCGTCTTCAGCCGACGATCTGAATACGAACAAAACGCTCCCCAGCAGCCCGCAGATCACGACCAAGCCGACCAAAAGGAAGACGCCGGCATTGCCCGTTCGACGCGTCGATGGGCGAGTCTCCAGTTCACCGACAGCGGACATGGACAGGATCATGTTGATTACCTTTGAGGGCCTGGTGGGTGAAGATTGGGATCTCTGAAGGGCCTGAGTGAATGGGCGACCTGGTGGCGTTGAATCGCGCCAACGGCACTCCCGACAAACTAGGACTACGCAAGGCACCCGGGGGCGTACACCTATGGCACCAACGTCCTATCTTAGTGGGCTGACGGGTCGATGTCATCGTCAAGCGTGATAATATTGGCTTAATCGTCTGCAGAAACCGCGGGCGACAGCAGACCGGACCGGATCAGGGGGAATTTCCGGATGACCCGGTAGACTCAGCGGATGGGAGCCAAAAGCCCAGCTGGATTGGCTTCGGTCTCGGGTCCACCTAACCGGAGGGTTCTATTAGGAGGGTTCTATCGTAATCGGAGGGTTCTATCGGCCGCGTTGTTTGCGCCGCTGGTGAGCCAGTCAATGGTTCCTCGAGCGGATGACGCAACCGCTGGCAACCACTCGCGCTCCAGGCGTTGTGGGGCGACCTGAGTGGTCCACGTCACCTCTGTGGGAAGCGTTCAACCGCGGTGTTGTCCGCCTGGCGTGCGGATCCACCGCGTCGTTTCAGGATTCGCAGCGAATCGGCTAGGGCGCGATCCGCTGCTGCAAACAGCGCCGTGTGTTTGGGCTCGTGTGTGAAGATCAGCGAGACCTGGCGGCCCGCTCGATCGACCAGGTACCAGTAGCTCCAAATCAGTTTCACGTCCTCGGCGCTGCCTGCGGCGCGGACGCGGAGCACGCGGTAGCCCCGCTCGTCCTGGCGTTGCGAGGACTCCAGGAAACGCGTGAAGTTGTCGCCCAACGATTGCCGGATTTTGTCCTGGAGTGTTGCCTTCGTCCACGGCGGCTGGGCGCCGCGATCGGCGAGCCGAGAGATATTAGCCTGCGCGACCAGTTTTCCCCGCTCGATATACCGCAGAATGCTCACTTCGGGTGTGTCTGCCAAGACCCGCCAACGTCGGTCGTGCAGGAGCCGAAATCCACCATCGCTGGCCTGAAACTCGAGCAATAGGAGACGATCATTCCAGGAATTTTTGTCGGTATCTGGCGGTATCACGGCGTCGCCACTGGGCACTGGTGCGAGGGGCTCGGCAAACGCCTCGATCTGCGCCTGAATTTCAAACCCGGGCTGGGCGTGTCCCATTTGTCGATCTTCCCAGACGCGTAGGTCGAGCTGCCGAATGTGCTGACTTGGTGAATCGAGCTGGCAGTGCCCGTCAACTCGCACCAGCGTCGCGGCACCACCGACCGCCCCTTCGGCAGTCCCCTGGATCGCGATCGTCAACGTCGATTTAACCGCTTTTTCTAGTGTGCAGCGAACGGCCGACTTGCTGATTGCCTCCAGGCGCAGCAGCGAAGCGACGGCGTTGGAGTCCAACAACCAAGCGTCGCCGACGTGAACCGGCCGCTCGGGCAGCAGCATCCACCACTGCGCCGAATTTCCGGGAATGTCGATCAGGTCGAGTTCTGCGCGGGTCAGCGGGCCACCCGGTGAAAACAGTTCGTCTTGCCGCGATGTGGTTCGGCAGATGATCCGGCGGTGCTCCGCCGCCAGTTGCGAGTTGGTCTGTTGTCCGGCGACATCGATGCGGGCCAGCGCCTGGCGATAGTGGCGGACTGCGATCGCTTGATTGTCGCGGCCGGCACGCAGCTGCTCGACGTACTGCAATTGGCCATCGACGTGCAGGGGAAGTTGCTGTGGTTCTCCTGTCGAAGCGGCCTGCAGCCGGCCGTTTACGCGGATCCGCACCGCCACCGAGCGCCGCGCCGAACGCAATTTTCGCGATATGTCATAAACTTTGTCATTGCCTTTACTTAGAGCATCGTAACGGGCCCACGCCAGGTCCCCGGCACAGCTCCCAACCACCATTTTCTTGAGGAACTGACGGCGTTTCAAGCTGCCGGTGTGTCGGTTCCGAGGGGAGCCCTTGTGCGTTTCCTTCGCGGTCTGCATCGGGAGTCTCCGAGAGGCGAATATCGAGCTGCAACCGCTGCCCGTAGAACGAGTTGCAAACGTAGTCCGTTACATCGACTAAACGCTCCGCAAGCATTGATCGAATTCATCCCAAAGAAGCCCGGATTTGGTATCCATCGGGACCGGGCAACATCCTCTTCGAACTCGCGGCTGGCGCCGCCGAACATCCGTCAGACGTGGGGATCCCACCTGGAAAAGATGACAACCAGAGCTCAATCCCTTATTATGAGGGGTACGGTATTGGAACCCGGTAGACCAGGCCTGCGTAGGGGAATCCATGGATTCGGCAATGTGTCTTCCCGGCTGATTGCCAGGGCCTTTGCGGCGCTGTGGGACACCGCCCTGGCGGGAGTTGCCCGGGGAGGAGTGGCCTGTGGTGCCCGTTGCCGGTGCTAGCTGGGACCAGGGGCCCCAGCAACTGCCTGAGGAGGGTGTCATGAAACGACGATACAATAGCTCGGATCTTGAGCAGCTGTGTCACCAGCAGGTTCGTTTTGCTCCGCGGGAACAGAAGATCAAACAGGTCGATCGGGCAGAGCAATTGCTCACCGAGCTGCGTCCTGATCAAACGTACTCGTACGAGTACATTTGTTTTCGGATCACCGACTACCGCCCCGACTTCAATCCTCGCCAGACGATCTCCGGGGAGCGAGCTGGCCACGATCTGCGACGATTCATCGAGGATGTTTCGGACGCCGCCGCGATCCCGGCAACCGAAATCGCCGAGCCAGTGCACACGGTCGACGACCTCAGCCGGATGTTTCGTGTGTCGACCAAAACGATCTCTCGTTGGCGCCAACAGGGGTTGGTGAGCCGGCGTTTCTTGTTTGGGAAGCGGAAACGGGTGGGTTTCTTGGCCAGTAGCGTCGAGCGATTTGTCGCCCAACACCCCGACCGAGTTCAACGCGGCGAGCAATTCAGCCAGCTCACAAGCGAAGAGCGTAGTGAGATTGTGTTCCGGGCACGCCGTATGGCAGAGACCGGTGAAGGACCATCGGAGGTCATCCAACGCATCTCGCAGGGCATGCAACGCAGTGCCGAAACGGTTCGATACACGATCAAACGGTACGACCGTGCGCATCCGGAGAACACGATTTTTCCCGCCGAGTCCGGGCCTCTTTCCGCGGAACGGAAAACCCAGTTGTACGCCCGCTACCGCCAGGGCGAGACGGTCGAAGCGTTGGCGCGTCGGTTCTGCCGCACCCGTGCAAGCGTCTATCGTATTCTCAACGAGCGCAGGGCGTCGTACTTGCTACAGTTGTCGCTTGATTGCATCTACAACGAGTCATTTGACCGCAAGCACGCTGCGCTTGAGATCCTGCAACCGGTTCCGCAGGGGGAAGTTCCGAAGCAGCGAGTGCGGATTCCCAGTGGACTGCCGCGCTACCTCACCTCGCTGTACGAGATTCCACTGTTGTCGCGGGACCAAGAACAACACTTGTTCCGCAAGTACAACTTTTTAAAGCACAGCGCGTTTGCAGCCCGCCGGCAACTTGACTCGGCGCGACCCAAGGGGCGGCTGATGGATGAGATTGAGCGTTTCTACGAACAAGCGGTCGCCACCAAAAAGCAAATCGTCCAGGCGAACTTGCGGTTGGTCGTTTCGATTGCTAAACGGCATGTCGATTCGACGGGCGAGTTTTTTTCACTCGTCAGCGATGGCAACGTCTCATTGATTCGCGCGGTTGAGAAGTTTGATTATGCTCGCGGAAACAAGTTCAGTACCTATGCGAGTTGGGCCATTATGAAGAACTTCGCCCGCAGTATCCCCGGTGAATTCAAGCATCGCGATCGTTTCCGGACCAGCTACGAGGAGCTGTTCTCCAGCGAGCAGGACGCGCGGTCCGATCCGTACTCACAGGAAGTCGCACAGCAGCTGCGCACGCAGCAAGTCGGTAGCATTCTGTCGCACCTTGACGAACGGGAGCAGAAGATTATTATCAGTCGGTTCGGTCTCGATCACGCGCACGAACCCCAGACGCTGCATGAAGTTGGTGTCACGTTGGGTGTCACGAAAGAACGGATTCGCCAGATCGAAGCCCGTGCATTGGATAAGTTGAGGGCGGCGGCCGAGAGTGAGAACATCGAGCGACTCGAATAGGCGGTGCCTGTCGTTCGCTGTAAGTGTTTCGTCCAGGTGGAATGTTCAGCAGCGCCTCGAGCCAGAGGATCAAACTCCGAAGGGTATTTACGGGCAGCATACAACACATCAGCAGCGATCGACTTTAACGTTGGTCATGCGGGCTCTGGTAGACAGCGGGCTCTGGTAGGCAATGGTGCGGGTCGTGTATTCGCATGGTTTGCCGCTGGCCGAGTGGGTCGCCGGGTGGCGTTTGATCATCCGCGACGATTTCTCTGGCGAGCCTTGCCCGGTCAGTCGGCTCGGCTTTTTGGGCGAGTTTTCGCCCCATTCGTTACTCGGATCGCTCGCCGGTTTCCGGCTGCGGGGGTGCTCGGCTCGACTTGCAAGATGTGGAAACATCGGTATATTAACCGGTTTTCACCTCGCGGACTCTGGGCCAGTGTAGCTCAGTTGGCAGAGCAGCTGATTTGTAATCAGCAGGTCGTGGGTTCGAGTCCCTCCGCTGGCTTGATGGCAACGTGGAGCTTCGGCAGCAGGCCCTACAGGCGGCGGCGCGGTCGCCGGCCGTCAATTGGGTTTACGAGTCAATGGGGGGTTTCCCGAGCGGTCAAAGGGGTCAGACTGTAAATCTGATGGCATAGCCTTCGTAGGTTCGAATCCTACACCCCCCACATGAGGGACATGTCCACATGAGGGGCATGAAGGGCACTGCGTAGTCGTGTTGGGTGACGTTAGGAGCGCAACGGAGTCTGTCTGGCGCGATTTCAGGTGATGCTCTTTGGGATTTGCACAGGGTCGGTTGGGGTGACAGCTTGTAGTGGGAGGAACGGGTCGCGGGCGTAGCTCAATGGTAGAGCCACAGCCTTCCAAGCTGAAGACGAGGGTTCGATTCCCTTCGCCCGCTTTGGGTCCGCCGCGTGGGCCTGAATCGGTCCGGGGTGTGGGTAGGACGACGGGATGTTGGTTGCACGGCGTGCGGTGTCCGGGGGTGCTGCGGCGATTCTGGAAGTTTGCGGTACTTCGACGAGTGCCGTCTGAAGTGCGGTTTCGCCGCTGCTGTAGCTCAGTTGGTAGAGCGCGTCCTTGGTAAGGACGAGGTCATGGGTTCAAGTCCCATCAGCAGCCCTTGGTGGATTTTGCGTTTCGTTTTATAAAAACCCGGTACGGTTTGTTCATGCGGGCGGATTTCTTTCCCAATTCTCAGTTTCTTTCAGGTGTAGAGAGCAAATGGCCAAGGCGACATACGAGCGGACCAAGCCGCATTGTAATGTGGGGACGATCGGTCACATCGACCATGGAAAGACGACCCTGACGGCCGCTATTTTGGCGGTTCAGGCGGCCAAGGGAATGGCTGAGTCCAAGGGGTACGCCGATATTGCCAAGGGTGGTACGGTGCGGGATGAGACGAAGACCGTAACGATCGCCGTGGCCCATGTTGAGTACGAATCGGACGCGCGCCATTATGCGCACATTGACTGTCCGGGGCACGCGGACTTCATCAAGAATATGATCACGGGTGCGGCCCAGATGGATGGGGCGATCCTGGTCGTTTCGGCGGCCGATGGCCCGATGCCGCAGACCAAAGAGCACGTGCTACTGGCGCGTCAGGTCGATGTGCCTGCGATTGTCGTGTTTCTCAACAAATGCGACTTGGTGGACGACGATGAATTGCTCGAACTGGTCGAGTTGGAAGTTCGCGAACTGCTGAGCAAATATGATTTTGACGGGGACAACATCCCGGTTGTCCAGGGAAGTGCGCTGCCGGCCTACGAGGAGCCGGATGTCGCCGAGAACCAGACCTGCATCAGCGAGTTGATGGACGCGATCGACAACCACATTCCACAGCCGGCACGGGAGGAGGACCGGCCGTTCCTGATGGCGATCGAAGACGTGTTTTCGATCGAGGGCCGTGGCACGGTGGCCACCGGTCGTATCGAACGGGGTGTGGTGAAGGTCAATGATGACGTGGAGATCGTTGGTCTTCACGAGGAGTCCCGAAAAACGGTTTGCACCGGTGTGGAGATGTTTCGCAAATTGCTGGACGAAGGTCGCGCCGGCGACAATGTCGGCTGCCTGTTGCGCGGTGTCAAACGAGATGAAATCGAGCGCGGCCAGGTGCTGGCCAAACCCGGTTCGATTACACCCCACACCAAGTTCGAAGCCGAAGTCTACTGTCTGTCAAAAGATGAAGGTGGTCGGCACACCCCGTTTTTCAGCGGCTACCGCCCACAGTTTTATTTTCGTACGACCGACGTTACCGGAACGGCGGACTTGGTGGATGCTGAAATGTGTATGCCGGGTGACAACGCGAAAATGGCCGTCGAGTTGCACAAGCCAATTGCCTTGGATGACGGGGTGCGATTCGCGATCCGTGAAGGCGGCAAAACCGTTGGTTCGGGTGTGGTAACGAAAGTAGTTGCTTGATTTATAGGTCACAGGCGGTGGTGGTCCATGCAGTACGGAGTTGCGTTGTTGATGGGAACGGGGGGAAGCCTAAGGCTGCAGTCTGTGGCCGTTGGGGTCTGCCTGTAGGGGTGTAGCTCAATTGGCAGAGCACCGGTCTCCAAAACCGGGGGTTGCGAGTTCGAGTCCCGCCGCCCCTGCTCAACGAGCTGCGGCAGCGGACGGGAGGTCGAGCGAAACTCTGGTGGGCAGGTATCACCGGGACGAGGCTTGCGGAAGTAATTGAAAATGGCCAAATCAAACGCAA
Source organism: Planctomycetaceae bacterium (assembly GCA_002702965.1). Classification (GTDB taxonomy): domain Bacteria; phylum Planctomycetota; class Planctomycetia; order Pirellulales; family Pirellulaceae; genus UBA9264. Next base: position 44,911 of record PADE01000117.1, on the reverse strand, counting down.
TGTCCCGCGGTTCGGCCACGTCCTCATCGAAGAAGAGGTCGAGTCGACGTTGGATGAAGATGGGCTGGTTGTTTCAATTGACCATCCACAAAAGGAATCAAGGTCGTGTTTCACGTCAGGTGACGTTTGCGGCGTTGGCGGTGGGCGTGATTATGGCGTCGTGGTCCTTTAGCGGGTTTCTTCAGGGGCAGATGGCACCTCAGTTCTGGCAGGATTTGTTTACAGACAGTCCCTTGATGAAGGTCTATCTGCCGACCGGTTCACTTATGTTGCTTGGCTGTTGGATTGGATTTCGAGTCGCTGCGGGATGGCCAAAATTTTCCGATTTTCTGATTTCGGTGGAAGCCGAGATGACCAAGGTCTCTTGGCCGTCGCGGGCGGAGTTGTACCGCGCATCGTTGGTCGTGGTGGTCGTGATCTTCTTAATGGCGGTGTTGCTATTCGGTTTTGACCTATTTTGGCGATGGCTGTTTCAGCTTATCGGCGTACTGAAATCCTAGCAGGCAGTCATGGGGATCCTGACAAAGAGTCATAGGACCTCGGGCGTCCGTATTGTCGTTCCACTCGGGGGAACAAAGCCGTGAGCGATGAACTGCAAGACAGCGAAGAACCGCGAGATGCGGTTGGAGTTTCCGAGGCGTCTACGGCCGAGGAGTTGGTGGATTCGGTCGCTGCGGACCAGTCCCCGAGCGTCGACGCTGCCGAGAGCGCAACGGTAGACACGTCCGCCGGAACGGATTCGGCCACCGAAGACGTTCAGAAAGACGATACGGGTGACGCAGACGCGCTAGAAGAAGACGCGCTAGAAGAAGTAGAGCCGCTCGAGCTAGATCTGGAGACCGAAGAAGAGGAAGACGACGATCTCAAGAAGCAGTGGTACATTTTGAAGGTACAGGTGAATCGCGAGGACTCCATTCGCCAAGCCCTGCAGCGCCGCTTTCTCCGAGATGGTCTCGAACGGTTTTTTGGTGAAATTGTCGTTCCGACCGAAGACGTGGCGGAATTTACGAAAGCGGGCAAAAGGCGGATCGTGAAACGTAAGCTCTACCCCGGCTACATCATGGTCCAAATGGCCATCAACGACGACACCTGGTTTGTGGTCCGTGAGACCCCCGGCATTGGTGATTTTACCGGTTCCGCAGGTCGTCCGACGCCGATGGAATCGGCCGATGTCGATCGCATTCTTAAAGCCGGCAAACCGGAAGAAGAGAGCGGTGATGCAGCCGTGCGAACGGCGATTCCGTTTGCTGCGAATGACCAGATCCGCGTTAAGGAAGGCAACTTCCAGAACTTCGAGGGAACGGTCGAGACGATCGACGAAGCGAAGGGGCATGTGACCGTGTTGTTTAGTATTTTTGGACGCCCAACTCCGGTCGAGTTACCGCATTGGCAGATTGAGAAGATGGATTAAGACCCGGGGAATGGAATTCCACTTCTCTTGTATTGAGTGAAGCAGACGATGGCAAAGCAGATGATGGGCCAGGCGAAGTTTCAGGTGCCCGGTGGCCAGGCGACCCCAGCCCCACCTGTGGGGACTTCATTGGGTAAGTTTGGCATCAACCTCGGTCAGTTCGTGCAGCAATTCAACGATCGGACCAAGGAGTACAATGGGACGCCGATTCCGGTCATCGTGACGGTTTACGGTGACCGCTCATTTGACTTCATTACCAAGAGCCCACCGGCCGCTTCGTTGCTCAAACAGGCGGCGGGAATTGCCAAGGGCTCAGGTGTTCCCAACAAAGAGAAAGTCGGACAGGTGACGGTTGCTCAACTGGATGAAATTGCACAGAAGAAGATGGCCGATCTGAATGCCAGTGACTTGGAGAATGCTCGGCAGATGATTGCCGGCACGGCCCGTAGTATGGGTCTTGACGTAGTAGACGGTTGATTCCGAGAGCTGGCAAACTTGGATTGTCTGCCAGGACTGAGATGAGATGGCACGGATGGGCTGGCCCCTTTTCTTTTGCCCGTGGCAGAAAAATAAATGGCGAAACAATCCAAACGATTCAAGGCCCTGGCCGATCGTCAGGGAGTTGAGGCGGTTCCGCTTGCGGATGCGGTCGAGACGCTAAAGACGTTCGACACGACGAAGTTTGACCAGACCGTCGAGATCCATATGCGATTGGGCATTGATCCCAAGCAGGCCGATCAGATTGTGCGTGGTTCGTTGGTCTTGCCGCATGGCATTGGCCGCGCCCAGCGCGTGATCGTGTTCGCCAAGGGTGAAATGGTCGCCGCCGCCGAGGAGGCGGGTGCAGACGAAGTGGGTCAGGAGGAACTGGCCACCAAAATCAAAGGTGGGTGGACCGATTTCGATACTTGCATCGCCGCACCGGACATGATGGGATTGGTCGGTCCTTTGGGGCGTGTTCTCGGTCCGCGCGGCTTAATGCCATCGCCCCGCGCCGGCACGGTAACTCCCGATGTCGCTCGGGTCGTCAGAGAATACAAGGCGGGCAAAGTTGAATTTCGTAACGATGCTGGCGGAAATGTGCATGCCGTCGTCGGCAAGATGAGCTTCGACGTGCAACAGTTAACGGAAAACGTCCAGGCGTTTATCGACCACATTGTCAACCTCAAGCCGATGACGCTCAAAGGCACCTATGTGCGGGGTATCTCGGTTTGCGGAACCATGAGTCCGGGAATTCGTATTGCCGCTTGACGTTCGAAGTTCCTCGCAAGACCGCGGACAGAAAGCCAAACGAAGGAACCCACGGCAGGATCCCTGACGCGGCTTAGAGATAGATGAAATCATGAGTAAGTATGTAAAAAACCTCATCGCCGATGACCTCCGCGGCCGTTTAGAAGGCGTCGATGACGCGCTGTTGGTTGACGTGATCGGCATCGATGCAAACTCCACGGTGCGTTTGCGGCGCGATTTGCGCTCCAAGGGTATCAAGCTGATGGTGGTCAAGAACAGCCTCGCCAAGCGGGCTACCGAAGGCACCCAATTGGGTGCCGCGCTGGACGGCGTCGGAGGAACGTTGGCGCTGCTGTGGGGCGGAGATGACTTCATCTCCCTCGTCAAAGAAGTTACCGGCCTGGACAAGGGTTCGGAATTTGAGAAGTTCGCGGCCCGCGGCGGCGTCATGGACGGACAGCAGCTGAGCCCGGACCGTGTACGGGAGATGAGCAAATGGCCGAATCGGCAGGAGCAGTTGAGCCTGCTGGCAGGTCAGATTCTCGGTCCGGGCAGCAAGCTGGCTGGGCAGGTGTTAGCACCGGGTGGTGCGGTGGCCAGTCAGATCGAGCAGAAATCGGAAGGGGAGGAAAGCGAAGACTGAAACGCCCGCGGGGTGCGTCAACACCGCGTCAAATGCAAACATGCGGGTCGGGGGTCATCTCGTTCCGCCAGTCACTGTCGTCAGAAAGGACCAAAACCACGATGTCTGAAACGACCGCAACGCTGGAATTTTCAGCGGAGACCAAGGAGTTGGGCGACAAGATCGCCGAACTCACCTTGAAACAGGCCAAGGAATTGAGCGACTATCTTAAGGACGAGCACGGAATCGAGCCGGCGGCGGGTGGCGCGGTGATGGCGGCGATGCCCGCGGACGGAGCTGGCGGCGAAGCCGCCGTTGAGGAGCAAACGGAATTCGACGTGATTCTGACAGGATTCGGTGACAAGAAACTGAACGTTGTGAAGGAAGTGAAGAAGCTTACCGGATCCACGCTCATGGAAGCCAAGAAATTGGTTGAAGCGGCGCCCGCAACGATCAAGGAGCAGATCTCGAAGGAAGATGCTGAGAAACTGAAGGCCGAACTAGAAGAAGCTGGTGCGTCGGTCGAACTCAAGTAGGTTGAACTTCCTCCCCCTCAATTGAGCGACGTCGACACCAATCGACGCCGCGGGTGCCTTGCGATTATCCCGAAACGTCTTCCAGGTCAAGCATTTGAGCGTGCTTGTGGATGTCGGGTTACCGGTTTGCGCCGATGGTTGGGTCGGCCGACCGGTGCGTTCGCCACTGCCTCTTGAACCCTGCACGGAGTGATTTCTTATGGCTACTCCTGTCGAACGCCGCCTGGTCCCGACGCACTCGCGTCGCTTTGGAAGTGGGCGTGAATCCCACGTCACTCCCGATTTGACGAAGATCCAAACGAAAAGTTATGCGGCATTCTTGCAGGCGGAAGTGAATTCACTGAGCCGCAAGGATCACGGGATGGAGGGTGTGTTGAGAGAGATCTTTCCCATCGAGAGCTATGACAAGCAGGTCAAGCTCGAGTACATCAAGTACGAGTTGGGAAAACCGCGATATTCCCCCGACGAGTGCCGCCAGCTGCGCCTCACCTACGGTCGACCGTTTCGTGTCTGGTTGCGTCTCGTCAAGGACGAGGCCATCGAAGAGGAAGGTTATCTGGGTGACTTGCCGATCATGCTTGGCGGTGGCGAGTTCATCATCAATGGAGCCGAGCGCGTCGTGGTAAGCCAATTGCACCGAAGTCCGGGTGTCGATTTTGTGCTTGACACCGATGGGACATCGGACCGCAAGCTGGCCAGTTGTCGCGTGATTCCCGAGCGGGGCAGTTGGATCGAAATCAATGCCACCAAGAAGGACGCACTGACGGTGCGCATCGATCAGAGCGGAAAATTCTCCGCGATGACGTTGATTCGGGCGATGGATCCACGGTTCGGCACCGACGCCGACATCTTGCGTACCTTTTACGATTCGAGTGTCGAGAAGGTAGTAGATGGGCGCAGCGTCATCAAGATTGAAAACAAGATTGCCGTCGACGACGTCGTCTATCCGGCGACCTCGGACCGGGCTGGAGAGATTCTCGTGGAGGCCGGGCAGCGGATCACGAAGAACGCAGCGGAGACGATTTGTTCTTCGGGTGTGAAAAAGGTGGAGGTACTTGAACTTCCCAAAACACCATTGATTTTTAACAGCCTAGCGGACGATGTGACTTCGAGTCACGAGGAAGCGCTACTGCGGATCTACCAGCGGTTGCGACCCGGCAACCCGCCCCAATTGGAGAAAGCTCGCACCCTGTTTGCCGAGAAGTTCTACGACGTGAATCGATATCGCCTCGGACACGTCGGGCGATTTCGTATCAACCGCAAGTTGGAGCTCGATGTTTCCGAAAAAGAGATGACACTTCGGCCCGAGGATCTGATTGCGGCGGTACAGTATTTGTTGGCATTGGCCGGGGGCGAGGACGGGGCGGAGGTCGACGATATCGATCACCTCGGAAATCGACGATTGCGCACGATCGACGAACTGGCCAGTGATGAGTTGCGAAAGGGCTTCCTGAAATTACGACGGACTGTGCAGGAACGCATGAGTCTGAAAGACCAGGAAGACATGACGCCGCGAAGTCTGATCAATCCGAAGAGTATCTCCGCCGCCATCGAGTATTTCTTCGGGAGAGGAGAACTTTCACAAGTCGTTGATCAGACAAATCCGTTGGCACAACTGACACACGAACGTCGATTGTCCGCATTGGGACCGGGGGGATTGAATCGCAAGCGCGCGGGATTCGAAGTCCGCGACGTCCATATCTCGCACTACGGCCGCATCTGTCCGATCGAAACGCCGGAGGGAACGAACATCGGTTTGATTTCCAGTCTGGCGATTTACGCGGGGGTCGACCACTACGGATTCTTGGTCACGCCCTACCGAATCGTGAAGAAAGGAAAGTTGACATCGGATGTTGCTTGGTTGCGAGCGGATGAGGAATCGGAGGCTTTTGTGGCTCCGGCGGATACAACAGTGGACCAAGACCGTATCACCGACTCGGTGTTGGTAGCTCGGCACCGTTCCGATTTTGAGATGGTTGCCCCCGAAGGGGTCGAGTACATCGATGTAGCGCCGAGCCAAATGGTCGGAGTCTCGGCCGGTCTGATTCCCTTCTTGGAACACGACGATGCGAACCGGGCGCTGATGGGTTCGAACATGCAACGGCAAGCGGTGCCATTGTTGGTTGCCGAGCCACCGATTGTCGCGACCGGGATGGAGATAGAGGTCGCCCGCAACAGCAGCATGGTGGTCACCGCTGAAAAGGCTGGCAAAGTCACCTATGTCGATTCGCGCAGGATTGAGATCGGCAAGCAAGTTCACTCGTTGAAGAAGTATGTCGGACTGAATGAACGAACTTGTTTGAACCAAAAACCGATCGTTAAGCCCGGCGACAAGGTCGAAAAAGGCCAGGTGATTGCGGATGGTGCAGCGACCCGCAACGGCGAGTTGTCGTTGGGGCGGAATGTCCTAGTTGGGTTTATGTCATTCGACGGCTACAACTTCGAGGATGCGATCATCATCAGCGAAGAACTGGTCAAGAATGACACCTACACATCGATCCACATCGAGGAGTTCGATGTCGAAATCCGAGAAACGAAGTTAGGTCGAGAGGAATTCACCCGCGACATTCCAAATGTCAGCGAGAAAGCGCTTCGCAATCTGGATGAATACGGCATCGTCGAGGTTGGGACCTACGTACGACCGGGTGAAATTCTAGTTGGCAAGGTTTCACCTAAATCGAAAACCGAATTGACACCCGAAGAGAAGTTATTGCACGCGATTTTTGGCCGGGCAGGCGAAGACGTCAAGAACGATTCGTTGGAAGTTCCTTCCGGGATCGAGGGAATCGTTATCGATGCCCAGAGATTCTCGCGCCGCATGAGTCTTTCGGATGAAGAGCGACGTGTGTTTGAGAAGGAGCTCAAACAGGCTGAAACCGAGGGCAGTCGCGGTATCGCGACGGTCTTCGGAGAACTCATCAGCGAGTTGGAATTGTCGTTGGGTCGTAACCTGACGGACGAGGATGGTACCCCACTGGCGGGCGACCAGGACCCCAAGTTTGTCGCCGAGCGCGCCACCGGATTCCAGTTGCGGTCGGTCACGGGCAACATGCGCAGCGCCGCAAAGATCAAGGAAGCGGAGCAGATCTACCGCACCAAATGGCCCGAAGTTGAAGAGGCGATCGATGCGCGCGACCGGACGCTAAACAGCATGAAACGCGGCGACGAACTTCGCAGCGGGGTGCTGCAGATGGTCAAGGTTTACATCGCCACCAAACGCGTGATTTCGGTAGGCGACAAGATGGCGGGACGACATGGTAATAAAGGGGTTATTGCCAAGATCTTGCCGGTCGAGGACATGCCTTATTTGGAGGATGGTAGGCCGATCCAGATCATGCTCAACCCGCTTGGCGTTCCCAGCCGAATGAACGTAGGACAGATTCTGGAGACCCACCTGGGGTGGGCCGCGGCGGCGGCCGGCTATCAGGCTGTGACACCCGTGTTTAACGGTGCCAATGAGCAGGAAATCAATGACTGCCTCGCTGAAGCCGGCTTGGCGTCGCACGGTAAGTCTCGGTTATTAGATGGCCGCACGGGCGAACCGCTCGAGCAAGAGGTGACGGTTGGCTACATCTACATGCTCAAACTGCACCACTTGGTTGACGAGAAAGTTCACGCTCGTAGCACCGGTCCTTATTCGTTGATCACCCAGCAACCGTTGGGTGGGAAGGCTCGATTCGGTGGCCAGCGTTTCGGTGAAATGGAGGTTTGGGCATTGGAGGCCTACGGCGCAGCCTACATCTTGCAGGAGTTGTTGACGGTCAAGAGCGACGACGTTGAAGGACGTACCAAGATCTACGAGTCGATGGTAAAAGGCGAGAATACTTTGGAGGCGGGGACCCCCGCCAGTTTTGATGTGCTAACCAACGAGATCAGAGGATTGGCTTTGAACATGCAACTCGAAAAACGACGGATTTGATGAAACAGCGGTAGTGAAAGCAGATCCGCGTACAGAGACGGTGGGTGGTTCTCGGTGCTGCGGTTCCCAGTCCAACTGAACAGAAAATGACCAGAGACAGAAATTATCGGGGAAGCACACGAACGAGCACAGACACGTGGTTGTTCTGTCGGACGTTTCCTTTTGAATTGATTGCTTCCGAACTCTCAAGGAGCAAGGGCATATGACCATTGGCGACATGTCTTACGATCGCATTAACGATTACGCTTCGGTCAAGATCAGCCTGGCCAGACCGCACGACATTCGCAGTTGGTCGTTCGGTGAAGTGAAGAAGCCCGAGACGATTAACTACCGCACTTACCGCCCGGAAAAAGACGGCCTGTTTTGCGAGCGGATTTTCGGTCCAGAAAAAGACTGGGAATGTGCCTGTGGTAAGTATCGCGGGATGAAATACAAGGGGATGATCTGCGATCGCTGCGGCGTCAAGGTGACGCATTCAAGAGTGCGCCGAAAACGGATGGGGCACATTGAACTGGCAGCCCCGATCGTTCATATCTGGTTTTTCAAAGCGATGCCCAGTCGGCTCGGCAATCTACTCGATATGAAGACATCGAGCCTGGAGAAAGTGATCTACTTTCAGGACTACGTGGTCGTCGACCCGGGCACGACGGAGCTTGAGGCGCAACAGTTGCTGACCGAAGAGGACTACCGCGCAGCGCGTGAACAATACGGGGACGGCAGCTTTGATGCGGAAATGGGGGCCGAGGCGGTCCGCAAGTTGTTGATGAACTTGGACCTCGTGCGTCTGTCGGAAGAACTACGCATCCAACTTGCCGAAACCAAGTCGAAGCAAAAAAGCAAGGACCTCACGAACCGGTTGAAAATTGTCGAGTCGATACGCGACAGCGACAACAAACCCGAGTGGATGATTCTGGATGTGATCCCGGTCATCCCGCCCGATCTACGGCCGCTGGTGCTGCTCGACAGTGGTAATTTTGCGACGAGCGACTTGAACGATCTCTATCGCCGCATCATCAACCGCAACAACCGCCTCCGAAAACTGGTGGATCTGAACGCGCCGGAAGTCATCATTCGCAACGAAAAGCGGATGTTGCAACAGTCGGTTGACGCGTTGTTTGACAATAACCGCTGTAAGCGTCCGGTGCTCGGCAGCAGTAATCGCCCCCTCAAATCACTCACCGACATGATCAAAGGAAAGCAGGGGCGCTTTCGCGAAAACCTACTCGGCAAACGAGTTGACTACTCTGCTCGCAGCGTGATCGTGGTCGGTCCTCGACTGAAGTTGCATCAGTGTGGTCTACCGAAAAAGATCGCGTTGGAACTCTATCAGCCGTTCATTATCCGCAAGCTGAAGGAGATGGGGCATGCGGACACGATCAAGTCGGCCAAGAAAATGTTGGAGCGCAAAGATGAAGAGGTCTGGGATATTCTCGAACAGGTGATTCAGAACCATCCTGTTTTGTTGAATCGGGCTCCCACCCTGCACCGCATGGGTATTCAGGCTTTTGAACCGGTTTTGGTCGAAGGTAATGCGATCCACTTGCACCCGCTGGTCTGCAAGGGCTTCAACGCCGATTTTGACGGTGACCAAATGGCGGTCCACTTGCCATTGTCGATCGAAGCCCAAGTCGAATCTCATACGCTGATGATGTCTACGAATAACATCTTCAGCCCGGCGAACGGCCGGCCGATCATGAGTCCGTCACAGGATACGGTGATGGGTTGTAACTACATCACCATCGAACTCCCCAATCGCAAGGGCGAGGGAACGAAGTTTTCATCCCTCGACGAAGCGGACCTGGCCTACTCGCTGGGGTGTGTCGACCTGCACGCTCCGATTCACGTGCGGCTGCCGGAAAACCGACAGCTGAAGAGTGAAGACGAGAAGGTGCAACATGGAGGACTTATCCAGACCACCTACGGTCGCGTCATGTTCAATATGATGTTGCCGGCTGGGATGGACTTCTACAACATGCCTCTCAAGTCGGGCGACCTGGCAACGGTCATTTCGGATTGTTACCAGCGGTTGGGGCGCAAGGCGACAATCGAATTACTCGATCGGATGAATCGGCTCGGATTCCGAGAGAGCACACGCAGTGGACTTTCCTTTGCGACCGACGACCTGGTGACTCCTGACTCGAAGGAACGATACATCACCGACGCAGAGAAAAATGTCTTGCGTTACAAGCGGTTGTACGATCGCGGGGTGATCACCAATCAGGAGCGCTACAACCAAGTGCTCGACACGTGGACACATGCGCGTGAAGTCATCACCGGTGAAATGATGGACGCCATGCAATCGGATGATCGTGGCGGCCACGGTTATGTGAATCCGGTGTTTCTGATGGCGAATTCGGGCGCTCGCGGTGGAATCGAACAGATTCGACAATTGGCCGGCATGCGAGGATTGATGGCCAAGCCGACCGGCGAGATTATCGAGACGCCCATCAAGGCTAATTTTCGGGAAGGTCTGACCGTCCTGGAGTACTTCAGTTCGACTCATGGTGCCCGCAAAGGCTTGGCAGACACGGCGCTCAAGACGGCCGACTCGGGTTACTTGACCCGCAAACTAGCGGATGTTGCGCAGAACGTCGTGATCACGATGAAGGATTGCGGCACAACCCAGGGGATTACGAAAGGGGTCATTTATCGCGGTGAGAAGGTGGAAGTTCGCCTCGCNGATGCGGTCAACGGACGTGTGAGCCGTAAACCGATCGTCAATCCCGTGACCGACGAGGTGATCGTCGCGGAAAACCAGATGATCGTTCCCGAAATCGCGCGCAAGATCGAAGATCTCGGTTTGGAACGGATCCAAGTGCGCAGTCCAATGACTTGCGATGCGGCATTGGGAATTTGCCAAGCTTGTTACGGGATGGATATGTCAACCGGCACCATCGTCGAAGAGGGAATGGCGGTCGGCATTATCGGCGCACAGTCGATTGGTGAACCGGGAACGCAATTGACGATGCGGACATTTCACATTGGCGGTGTGGCCGGTACCGCTTTGGAAGAGAGTGAGGCGAAGGCTAAGAAAGATGGTGTTGTCCACTTCACCAGGGTGCGATTCGTCAAGAACGATGACGGGAAAGCAATCGTGCTTACCAGGAATGGCGAGATCTCGATTCTCGATCCGAAGGGACGCGAGTTGGAGAAACACGAGATCCCCAATGGTGCCGAATTGCTCGTCGATGAGGGACACGAGGTCAAAGTCGGAGCGACGCTCTGCCAGTGGGANCCGCACAGNATCCCGATTCTNGCGGAGGTTACCGGAAAAGCACGCTATGAAGACGTGATCGAAGGTGACACGATGCGAGCTGAAAAAGATCCCAGCGGGCACGTGCGCAAAATGATCGTCGATCATAAAGGTGAATTGCATCCGCAGATTGTGTTAGAAGATTCCGACGGCAAGCCTCTGGATGTCTACTACCTGCCCGAACGAGCGCATCTGGAATGCGACGAAGGGGAGATAGTGTCCGCTGGATCGATTCTGGCGAAGACTCCGCGCGACGCTGCCGGCGTGAGTGACATTACGGGGGGATTACCGCGAGTCACAGAAATTTTCGAAGCTCGCAAACCCAAGGATCCCGCGGTGATCGCGGAGATCGACGGCGAGGTGGAGATCTTGCAGGAGAAGAAACGTGGCAAACGGTCGATCACGGTTCGCAGTGAATCGGGGATGGAACGCGAGCACCTGGTGCCTCACGGTAAGCGATTCCTGGTGCACTCTGGCGATCAAGTGTTGGCCGGTCAAGCGTTGATCGACGGGCCATTAGTGCCGCACGATATTTTGCGCGTTTCCGGCGAAGAAGCCGTGCAACAGTATCTGGTACACGAGATCCAGCAGGTCTACCGCAGCCAGCGTGTGGAAATCAACGACAAACACATCGAGATTATCATTGCCCGCATGTTGCGGAAGGTGCAAATCGAGGCGCCNGGAGATTCGACCCTTCTATCTGGTTTGGTGATCGATCGTTTTGAGTTCCGCTCGGTCAACCAGGCGCTCGCCAAGTGTGTGCGGATTACAGACAAAGGTGATAGCGACTTTGACGCCGATGCGATTGTTCCCAAGGAGGCACTGGAACAGGTCAACGCCCAAATCGAAGCCCTGGGTGGTCAGTCGGCCAAGGGAACACGTCCCAAATCGGCGACCGCGAGTACCCAATTACTGGGAATCACCAAGGCTTCTGTGCAAAGTTCCAGTTTTATTTCGGCCGCCAGTTTCCAGGAGACGACCAAAGTGCTCACCGAGGCGGCCCTTTCGGGCAAGACCGACGATCTGGTGGGGCTGAAAGAGAACGTGATTCTCGGCCACCTGATTCCGGCCGGGACGGGCTTTCGTACCTTCCAGGAATCGGAGGTCCGCTATCGGCCCGAAGCGCTGCAAGCAATGGCGGAAGAAAAAGAACGGGCCTTGGTCACCAGCTTCCCGCTGTTGCAGGGGGAGGCCGATGGCAACGGAGACGCCGCAGCGAGCGCGGAACCGGAGCCGGCCGAAGCGACCGGCGGAGAGGGTGTGGCCTCGCTGGATGCACTATTGGGTGGAGCAACCGAGGAAGGTGTCGGCGAGTGATGGCGCGGCCAGCTTGACAGCCCATCGAGAACCGGTAGGCTGAGGAGCTTGTCCTATTACAGAGTTTGCTTGTCCTATTACAGAGTTTGACTGCAGGTACGGTTCATGCCAACGATCAACCAATTGGTCCGCAAACGGCGCAAGCAAAAGCGCAAGTTTACGAAGGCTCCGGTGTTGGATCGGTGTCCGCAAAAGCAGGGTGTTTGTCTCCANGTGAGGACGATGACACCCAAGAAGCCGAATTCGGCACTTCGCAAGATCACGCGAGTGCGACTCTCCAACGGCAAAGAAGTCACGGTGTACATTCCGGGTGAAGGGCACAACCTACAGGAACACTCGATTGTGCTTGTGCGCGGTGGCCGAGTTCGAGACCTGCCGGGGGTGCGTTATCAGGTAATCCGCGGTGCGCTCGATACTCTGGGTGTCGATGGCCGCAAACAGTCTCGCAGTCGATACGGTGCTAAAAAGTCTTAGCGTCGGTGGAGTGCCCCGCAATTGCCGGCGCTTGCGGCGAGCGGTGCAACGCGGCCGAGTAGGATCGATCAAACCGTTTACAAACAAGTCATCGACAATACCGCGCTGATCCGCGGCCGAGAAAGAATCCGGTTGCCATGGGACGAATTACCGCCAGTAAAGACCAGCTCAAACCCGACCCGCGTTTCGGCTCGGAGATCGCAGGAAAGTTCATCAACTGCCTGATGTTGGATGGCAAGAAAACGATCGCCCAGGCGGTTTTCTACGATGCGTTGGACCAGATCAAACAGCGCGTCCCGGATCGGGAGCCGATCGATGTTTTTCACCAGGCGGTCGAAAACGTCAAGCCGGCGATTGAAGTCCGTTCCAAACGCGTTGGGGGTGCTTCGTATCAGGTACCGATGCAGGTCAACCGTAAACGACAGACTTCGCTGGCTTTTCGCTGGATCCTGATGGCGATTCGCGATAAAAAGGGACGCCCGACGCACTTGAAGCTCGCGGACGAACTGACGGCGGCGTACAACCGAGAAGGCGCGGCCATGACCCGCCGTGAGAATACCCANCGCATGGCGGATGCGAACAAGGCGTTCGCTCATTTTGCCTGGTAGTGTCAATCCCCCGAGCTGCGGGTGATGTCGCGTTTGACGCAGCCTTCTCCGTGTGTCGTGGCATTTGTCGTGGATCGATGGCGGACGCTCGGCAGATGACAACAGATCTCACGACGCTGCGAAATCTGGGCATCATCGCCCACATCGACGCTGGGAAAACAACCCTGACCGAGGGGATGTTGTTCTACAGTGGCGCCAAGCACCGTGTTGGATCGGTCGACAAGGGGACCACCGAAACCGATAGTGATCCCGAAGAACAAGACCGCGGGATTACTATTTATTCTGCTTGTGTTGCGTTCGAGTGGAGTGCGTGTCGGATCAACCTGCTCGACACGCCCGGGCATGTCGATTTTACGGCGGAAGTGGAACGCTGCCTGCGGGTCTTGGATGGGGCGGTTGTCGTGTTCAGCGCGCGGGAGGGAGTCGAGGCCCAGAGCGAGACTGTGTGGCGTCAGGCGGATCGTTACGGCGTTCCGAGATTGGCGTTTGTCAACAAGTTAGATCGCGAGGGAGCTAGTTTCGAGAANGTCGTCGAGGAGATCGGCACTCGGTTGGGTGCGACGCCAGTGCCGATCCAGATTCCCTGTGGAGAGGGTCCGGCCCATGTGGACCATTCGTTTCGCGGAATCATCGATCTGGTGCGGATGCGGCAATTGAGCTTCGACGCGCAGGACCAGGGGGCGACCATTTCCGAGGAGGCGATTTCTGACGATTATCTCGACACGGCCCAACTGTGGCGCGACTCGATGCTGGAAAAACTCTATGCCCACAGCGATGAGATGATGGAGCTTGCGCTCGCCGAGGAGGAGATCCCGGAGGCGTTGATCCAGCGAGTGCTCCGGCAGGCGACGATCCAGATGCAGATTCAGCCGTTGTTGTGCGGGTCGGCACTGCACGGCATTGGGGTGCAACCATTGTTNGATGCGGTACAGGACTACCTGCCGTGCCCGCTCGACATGCCCCCCGTTGCTGGCGTAGGGCGGGGCAAGAAGGGGGGCCGTGAGACGCCGCAAGAGCGCGCTCCCAGTCCCACCGAACCGTTCTGTGGTCTGGTCTTCAAGGTTGTGCCATCCAAGACGGGGGACCTGACATGGCTGCGGGTTTATTCGGGGAGTTTGAAAGCCAACAGCCGAGTGCTCAATGCCGGACGGGACAAACGGGACAACGTGGCTCAGCTGTGGCAGATTCATGCTACCAAACGGGAGCAGCAGATCGACACCGTTTCCTGTGGCGATATTGTCGGTGTGATCGGTTTACAACAATCGATCACCGGAGACACCCTTTGCGATACGCGCCACCCAATTCTCTTGGAATCGATCGAGTTTCCAGAGACCGTGATCTCGATGGCGATCGAACCGGAAACAACGGCCGAACGGAAGAAACTGGAAGCGGCACTGGAACTACTCCAACGCCAAGACCCGACGCTGTCGATCCGACCCAACGAAACGGGACAGACATTGATCAGCGGCATGGGCGAATTGCATCTGGAGATCACCAAGCACCGCTTGCTGCGGGATTTCAATCTCGATGTCAAGTTCCACAANCCACAGGTCAGCTACCGCGAGACGATCGAGCGGTCGGTCGAGGTCACCGGAGAATGTCACCGACAGATCCGAGGTCAGCAGTTATTCGCCAAGCTGCTGATCCGCGCCGAACCATCCGAACACGACACCCAGCCGCTCGTTCTCAACCANTGTCCGCCCGAGTCGGTTCCGACTAAATTGCTCGATGCGGCAATCACGGAACTCCAGTCTGCTTCCCAAGGGGGTGGTCTGCTCGCCGGTTTCCCATTGATGAAACTGCGCATCACCATTCTCGACGGCGAGTGCGATGCGGAGACCTCGGATGAAGTCGCGTTTCGGATTGCCGCCAACGAGGCCTTTGAGAACGCTTTGCGTCAGGGGCGCCCGGCNCTCTTAGAACCGATCATGAAGTTGGACATCACGACGCCCGAAACGCATCTGGGCGACATCGTGGGCGACTTACAGCAGCGCCGCGCGATCATTGCCCAGACCGAAAACCGGGGCGTTTATTCGGCGGTCGAAGCGCACGCACCGATGAACGAGTTGTTCGGATACTCCAGCGCGATTCGCAGTCTCAGCCAAGGTCGGGCGGGGGCCTCNCTGGAGCCGCTCACCTACGCCACCGCACCGGCGGAGGTTCGTCGTGACTACGAAATCTAGTGGGAAANTAAGAGGNTTGTATCCCGCTACCGTTCGCGCGCCATCTGCTGAAACAGATCGAACCGCGTTTTGATCTCGGCCAGGCTGTCGTTGCCGAACTTTTCCACCAGGGCGCGGGCCACTTCGAAGGCAACCACATTTTCCACAATCACGCTAGCCGCCGGCACAGCGCACACATCGCTCCGCTCGTACTGGGCTGATTCCGCCTGCCGCGTGTTGAGGTTGACCGAGGCCAGNGGCTGCCGCAGCGTACTGATCGGTTTCTTGGCGGCGCGGACGACGAGCGGTTGGCCATTGGTCATGCCGGCTTCGAGGCCGCCCGCATGATTGGTGGGACGCGTGTAGCCGAGATGGCGCTCGTTGCGCTGCTCTGCGTCGAAGACGATCGGGTCGTGCACTCGACTGCCCGGCCGGCGGGCCGCCTCAAATCCTAAACCGATTTCAACGCCTTTGATAGCTTGAACTGCCATCACCGCTTGAGCGATGCGGCCATCCAATTTGCGGTCCCACTGAGCGTGCGTCCCCAGTCCGAAGGGGAGTCCTTCGACGCGCACCTCGACAATTCCCCCCAGGGTATCGCCCGCCTCTCCCGTTTCGTCGATGTGGCGTTTGACCTCGTTGTCCTGGTCGGGGTTGAGGGAGTAGATCTCGCTGCTGTCACGCCACTGCTGTAATTGGTCCAGCGTGCCCTGACGGGCGTTGATCGACAGACCACCCAACTCGACCACGTACCCCAAGCAGCGAATGTCGAACGGAGCCAATAGCTGTTTCGCGAGGGCACCTGCCGCCACACGGACTGCCGTTTCACGTGCGCTGGCGCGTTCCAGAACCGAGCGGATGGGTCCCAGAAACTTGAGGGCGCCGGTCAGATCACCGTGTCCGGGACGCGGCCGCTCCAAGTCCTCCAGCCGCTCCAATTTGTAGTCGCGGTTGATGACCTGCAACGCGATTGGACTGCCCAAGGTTTGTGAGCGCCAGGTGCCCGACAGGATGTCGACACGATCGGTCTCAATTTTCTGTCGGCCACCGCGGCCGTAACCTCCCTGCCGGCGGCGCAGCTCGACATCGATCGTGTCGGTCTCCAGGGGCAAGCCGGCGGGGAAACCATCGACCACGGCCAGCAGTGTCTTGCCATGGGATTCACCAGCAGTCCAGTAACGTAACATCGGGTTGCTGTGGGAATGAATCGCGGATCGAGGGAACTGGAGCACCACACAGCCGGAAGCGACCGGTTGGCAGCCGGAAGCCACCGGTTGCCAGAGGTGCTTTAAACACCGATTCTAGTAGGCGTNGGACATCGGCGGTAGAGTGGTGGGACTGGGATGCCGGGCCGNCCCAGGTGGTGTTGCCGTCTCGCACGGCTCAGTCTATCGGGGCGCGTGTTGTGACCGGCGGTCGTCTGTTATTTCGCGCGGCGGGTTCTGTGACGGTTTAGGTGGCAATCCTCGTGAAAAATTGGCTCCTCAAACGCTGGTTTCTGATCGCGCTGGCTGTTGTCTTGGCGGTCGGGTTTTCTTGCTCACGGGCGCTGGCGCCGCTGGCGGATTCCGACTGGTCCCCTCTGCTGCGCCGTGGGATTGTGGCCGTGGTGCTGTTTGTCATGGCGTTACCGCTGGGGCTCAGCGCCGTGTGGCGGGCCGTTCGTTTTCCAGGGCCGTCGGTCTTGGCGGCCGGGATCAACTTTGGCTTGCTACCATTGCTGGCCTGGGGCATGTACCTGGTCCTGATGCCCCCACTGGGCCTCCACCCGCAGCTCGCGATCGGTATTCTGATCGCCGCCGCGACCCCGAGCACGCTGGCGTCGGCGGCCGTCTGGACCCGTCGGGCCGGTGGTAACGACACGGTGCCTGTGTTGGTCACGCTGATCACCAACCTGTCTTGTTTTGTGGTGACCCCCTTATGGCTGGTCGCCATGACCGGCCGGGCCGTGGAATCGGTGCGGTTGAGTGAGATGGTGGTCAAGTTGCTCTGTTTGATCATCCTACCGATGAGCGCTGCCCAATTCTGCCGGCTGGGACCCGGTGTGCGCAGCTGGGCCACGGACCACAAAGGGGGACTTGGCGTGGTGGCCCAATGCGGCGTTCTCTCGATGATTCTGCTGGGTAGCGTGCGGGCTGGGCTGAGTGTTCGCCTGGAAACGTCGACCGACGCTGCCGGGATCGCTGATTATGTCGTGATGATTGCGCTGGTATTGACGATTCACCTGAGCATGCTTGCAGTGGGACACCTGGCCGGATTTTGGCTGAGGATGTCCCGACCGGACCGGATTGCGGTCGGTTTCGCGGGCAGCCAGAAGACACTGCTGGTGGGGCTGACCGTGGCGGTGGAGGATTACGGCAACTTCGCACTGGCGGTACTGCCGATGGTCGCTTATCACGTCGGCCAGTTACTGGTCGATACGCTAATCGCCGATCGCCTGCAGGCCACGGCGCCGCCCGCAGAAGATTGAAGATCAACGGGCCGCCAACACGCATCACCGGAGNGCCCGGTTCCGATCGNCCATCACCTGCGGCCGTAGATACCGTTCAAGAAGTAGGCTCCCAGCGCGAAGTTGAGGATTTCCTCCTGGGGCTTGTAACGCAGCATCAAGGTATCACCNGCNTGCACCAGTGGTCGCGCTTTGGGATCTTTGAGCGCCCGGTTGAGGTCGACCGCGATGATGATCTGGCCATCGCAGGGGGTCTTGCGGATGATAAACAGTTGGGTTGGCGCGAGGCCGCCAATCATCTGAATCCCACCGCCCGGCATCCCGATGGCCTGGATAACGTCGAGATCCCGATCGCGCGGCAACATCNTCGCACCGCCAAAATTACCGNNTCCCTGTTGGTTATTCCCGCCGAAACCACCNCCNCCTCCGCCNANACCACCACCGAAACCACCACCACCACCACCACCACCTCCTCCGCCCAGACCGCCGGCGATGTAGTAGACCTCTTCCTGGCGGCCTTCGATGAGAACGATATCGCCATCGTTGAGGATGACGTCTTCTGNCTTGAACGCGGGTAGTTGTCCGCGCGGTAGCCGCAAGGGAATCCGGAGCCAGGACGGGTCGTCTGGCAGCGGCGGAAAACAGAGGCAGGGATCAGCCGGTGGCGTGGNGTAGAACTCCTCGATGAAGGCATCCCGCGCGCGGGCGTCAACATTCTCCCCCCGCAAGATCAGGATTTCGTTTTTGGCATCCACCCCCGGCAAACCACCCGATAGCATGAGCGCATTGAGGACGTCGTTGTGATAGGCCTCCAANATGACAGTGCCCCTTGAAAGCCCGCCACCACCGCCNNGGTTCNCGCCACCAACCGCCCCTGGCCCAACCGAGTCACGGCGGATGAGCGTGATCCGGTAGGTTCGCTTGCGCATCAGTGAGACCATGATCTTGATGTCGGGAGGGAGTAGCTGCTCGCGGACGGTGTAACGGTGCCGCAGGATGTTCTCGATCTGCCGTAAGTTCAAACCACGGACTTCGATCGGTTCGGGAACCGTTAGTAGGATCGTCCCATCGTCGCGCACGGGTACNGCGCCACCGACAGCGGGCGGGAGGTCGCTTCTTGGATCGGGCAGCGTCTGGCGGGGGATCCCCATAGCGGCTTCGCCAAACTCATTCTCGATGAAGATTCCCAGAGTATCNCCTGCGTCGATCAGGTACTGCTCGGGTGGATCCTGCTGCAGGCGTCTGAAGTCGACGGGGACCAGGTTGTTCTTGGGTTGGGCCAGAAACTGGGGCGGTAATCGGTGTGCCGGAATTCCGTTAAGGGGGCTTAAGATTGCCGTGCAGCCGGCGATCGCCAGGGTCCCCAACGCCAACGCCAGGCGCGCGAAAAGCCGGCAGCCTACAATTGCAGCAGACCGTTTCATCGATGAAAACTCCTGCGACGTCCAGTCCATGATTGGTTTTCGATCTCTGACCGATTAGCGGGCCGCGATGCTNGGTAGCGCGGGTGGAAGCGGCCGCACGAACACCTGGCCGCGCGGTGGTTGCGGGACCCGCTGCAGCCCTGCACCGTCGGCCGGGGGTGCTGGCGGAACGGGTGAGGCCGGTTGTGGTNCGNGTGGTNCGANTGGGTCGGACGGAGCCCCACCCGGGTTCCCAGCGCTGCCGGTGTAGGGCGGTGCGTACTGTTTCTCGATCAGATGAGACACCTGGATCTGGCTCCAGTTGGTTACGCCGTCTTCTTCCGCGGCTCGCGCCCCGTGTGGCCAACCCGCGTACCAGGCTGAGACTTTCCCTTGCCCNTCGGGGCTCTGGTACTTCCAGGTCCAGTATTTGCGGGGCGGAACGGGTGGTGGACAACCGTCGCCGTCGTAGCCCGTGGCTGCGTATCCGTCCCGGAAACCCTGTTCAAAATCTGCCGGGAAACTCTGGTTCGCCGCCAGGTCGCGTTGCTCATGCCAGGCCTGACTGGCCCAGACGCGGTTGCGCCAGCCGACGATGACGTCATTGAAGCCATCGTTATAGGCCAACGTATCGCGGAGCCCCTCGGTGGCCTGGCAGCCGNCCAGGCAGACAAGTANGAGCGGTCCGATGAACCCTCGGAGAACCATCCGGTGGTTGGGGCGGAAAACGACGGGCGGTCGCCCGGCGACCGCAGCACGGTGGTCAAAACAACGGACATCGTGAACCGACATGAGTCTCATCTCGTGGATAGGCGGGCCACACGCTGGCTACAAAACGGGAGCCAGTTTTGTCATCGCCAAACAACAGCGACCACGTTTAGGGAAAATCGGGAATGTCACACTTGTTCTGAAAATAGGACCTGGCGCGAAAAAGCTCATAGGTGCTCGGAAGATTTTTGCGTCTAACAGCACGGCCGGGCTGCCGGTCCGGCCCTCGTTCGACGTCTATAAGTACTTTTGATGGAATACTTTAGATTCGAATTTGGGTGCAGGTTGTGGGATCGATCCCCGATTTGAATTTATTTGCCGGCGATCGATGGAGTAGGCATACTTGGGAATGCCGTTCAAATTACCTGTTTTCACCAAATTNANANTTGTGGTTGGCCCACCATGACCGAAATCCAATTGGCAACCCCCATCATCCTATCGCTCGTCTCCCTAGTGATCGGTTATGGACTCGGGTACCGAAATGGTCAGGTTTCCGGTGAACTGCGAGCTCTGAAGCAGCAGGTCGCTAAACGGCGNAGAAAGACCACCAAGAAAATTGCGGAAGTGGCTGCCACCGGCGCAAACATTATTGCGGGGAACTAATCCGTTATGACTGATGTACAACTTGGTCTCACGCTCGTGCTGTTCTTCATCACCTCACTGGCCGGGTATGGACTCGGTTTTCGAAATGGCCAAATTTCTGGTGAATTGGTCGGCTTAAAGCAGAGACTGGCTAAGAAACGCCGAACAGATACCAGACAGAACGGCAGGCCAGCGCAGGTCGATCNGCANTTACTGGCATCNGAAAAATAGGCNNTTCACGATTTGCCGTGCGGTTGGCTCTTACCCGTCCCGGCTTGCTTCTTCGGCGCCGGCCCGCCGCTCGACCCGCCCCCCCCGCGATGCCCCCCCTGTTGGAGTGGTTGTGGGCCACGGCGGCGCACGTCTGATCACCCCTGAACGGCCCTAGTGCGGGTACGGTTTTTCCACTTTAGCGGTGGATCACGGCGGGATTTCGGAGACGCTTCCCCGGAATCCAAAGGACCCCGANGCGGGAAAAACCGGGNAATTGNGGTCCGGGTGGGGCAATTTCTCGGCCGCGCATNAGAAAGACCTAATTCATTTATACATCCCTTNACTCTCAAACTTCTCATTTTANCGTTGACGAGTCCATTNAAACCCCTANAATCGTGTACATATGACCCATTCTTCCTATCAGTTCAATTCTGGGTGTGATCGGAGTGGTGGTACAACGCCAGAGGATGTATTTTCCGCATTCCACCACAAACTTCCGATTTTTCCTATTTTACGGTTGACGGTCGTTCCGCAGCAGTTAAACTTCGCTCTATCGGTTTAATCTATGTAGGTTATCTATTCTTCCTTTGCACTCGAGGCGGGGATCTTTGTTATGAGCAAGACAATTTCCATCATCACGGCCGGGCTTCTCGCCATCGGCATTTTGGTGACCGGCGGCCCTGTTCAGGCTGCTCTGAATCACGCGTCAGTGGCCACGAGGGGCACTACGACTTTTAGTGGAGATGATGCAGACGATCCGGATGCGACAGTCGATTTCGTCGTGGTCTATGTGAGTGGCGGGATTTCGCTTGCTCATCTGAACGATAACGTTTTTACTGGCGCCGATCTTACGGCTGCGTTGGACGATGAAGCGGACGGTAAAGCGACCATGTCGGCATTTGACACGAGCGTCGACATGGCGTTTTTCTACCAGATCACTGGGACCAGCGGCGGAGAAACAACGCAGCTGTTTATCAAGGATTTCGGTTTTGCGCCTACCTCCGCCGGGTATTTCAATGACATCTCTCTGGCGATCACCAACACCAACACGGGAACGCTCACTGCGGAAACCGCGGGCACGACAAAGGACCCATCAAGTTGGTCGGACGGTGTGACTTTCAACAGCCAAGACGCTGTCAAGTGGTCGGGGATCGACGATCTTGATAACACAGAGGAGTCACCGCTGTTGTATATGACGTTCACTGGAGACGGTGGCGCCGGGACCGGCTGGTTTACGACTTACAGCAATAAGCTTTCGGGTCAAGGCTCTACACGGGGAGATCTGCCTTCGCCCAATCCGGAGCCCGGTTCGTTGGCCCTGTTGGGCGCGGCGGTCGCGGGATTCGGTGGATTTCGCCGCTTCCGTCGACGGCGTAATGCCGACCAGGAACCCGAAGGGGATGAACCGGGTGACACCACGGCGACACCGGCTCCGACGGTGTAACTCGACAGTTCTTTGTTGGAGGCACGGCCCGCATCAGCGGGCCGTTTTTTTTGGTAGGCACCGAGACGTCGAGTCTACTGGTTGGCGGCAACCGGCTCGTACACAGCGGACTTATTTTCTTGACTCAGGTGTGGGGCAAATATACTAGATGATGTGCCGCCGGAGCGCCGCAATTCGAAGTCTAGCATACAAGGCCGGCGGTTGGATCGATGTTTGGACTGGGTTCTTTCGGCCGACAGCAGTCGTTTGATCGTCGGCTCTACTTTTCACCGATCAGTTTTTCAGATGGCAACAGCACCTTCGCTCGACAACCGGTCAGCACTCTATCTCTTGACGCGCCAACGGTCGATGGCTGTCTACCTGATCATTGCCCTGTATGCTTTGACCTACGCGCCCCTATTGTCGGTGTTGGCCGGTCGACTCTGGAACAGCGAGCACTATCAATTTTTTCCATTTGCGATTCTAGGGGCCGGATATCTGGCCTATACGCAGCTCGGTGACATCAGCGAACTGGCGCCCGGCAATCGACTTTTGCGCAGCGCGGTCACGGTGATCGTTCTGTTGTTGACCGCGGTCGCCGTCTTTCTGGAGTCACCCTGGCTAGCGGCCGTGGTGGCGCTGACGGCCGTGCTCTCCTTCCTTTATTTTGTCGGCGGCATCCGCCTCGTCCGCCGGCTGTTTCCGGCCTGGGTCGTTCTTTCGCTGGCCGTACCCCTGCCGCTGGGAATGGACCTACAGCTGGTTCTGGTGCTGCAGCGCGTCGCCACGCACTGGGCCAGTGGCTGCCTGGACCTGCTGGGTTATCGCCACCTGGTAAGCGGGGTGGTGATCAAAGTACCCGGCCACTCGTTCATGATCGAAGAGGCCTGCAGCGGGGTGAACTCGCTCTTCGCGGCGCTTACGTGTGCCCTGTTCTATGCCATGCTGCTGCGTTCGGGAATTCTCCGCACGGCGGTGCTGTTGGCCTTCACGACGCTCTGGGTGATCGCCGCGAATGCGGTGCGGGTGGCCTTGGTGACGATCGCCGGAAGCCAGTGGGGGATGCCGCTGACCGAAGGTATCGGACATGCGGCCGTCGGTTTCGTTCTGTTTGCGGTTGTTGTCGGGTTGATTCTCAGCACCGAGCGACTGCTGTTGTATCTGGTCCCCCGCTCTCGTGAAATTCTGGAATTTCTGTGGGGCTATCTGAAGCAGCTGGTTCCGGCATTCGTGGTGCGACGCCTGACAGTTAGAACCGAGAGTAAATCGGAACAGGGATCACCCGGATCAACGGCCGCTCGGTCTGGCTTTCAGCCCTTCGGCCCCATGACTTGGGTTTCTATCTGCGGGCTGGTGGCACTCGTCTTCTTGCAGGCGTCCGACCTGATTCTGGCAAAATCTGAGCCGCTGCCCCCGGACCTGCTTACCAGTTCCGATGCACGACTGTTGCCTGAAGAATGGAACGGGTGGCGTCTGCAGAGCTCCGATCGGGTGCGACGCAAAGCGAATAATGTCAATGGCATGTTCTCACGTACGTGGACCTATGCTCGCGGATCGTTGGTCGCGGTGGTCTCGCTCGATGGTCCGTTTACCGGTTGGCACAATCTCACTAATTGCCTGGAGGGACAGGGCTGGCGGGTAGCGTCCAATGTCAACCGCGCATACACCGAATTGGGTGAGGAGCTGGGGGGCGGATTCACCGAAGTCCACAGCACGCAAGGACTGGCGGAAGAATCTCTCGCAATCTACGCGTCGTTCGACGGAGAGCACCGCCCCTACCAGCCTCCCAACACCTATCTTCAGTTCCGCGCTGTGCGGCGATTTCCAACACCAGCGCGCATGCTGAGACGTGTCATTGCGCCCCAGGCGGGTCTCGGCGCGGATGACAGTACAACCTACCAGCTGCAGGTGTTTTTGCGTTCGTATAGCCCGATTGAAGCGGCGCAGAATCAAGATCTGCAGGCTCTCTTTCATCATATCCGCAGCCTTGTGTCCACTTCGCTTTAACTATCTCCACCCGCGCCCTGAGGATTGGGCCCGACGCTAGGTGTACCTTGGTATTTCCATTCCGTTTCCGATTTCGCCGCCGACATCCGGTGCGATACACTCCGCGGCGGCGATTACCGCGACTGCGGGGGTTGTTGTACCGGCTGATGCCGCCGATCCGCTGGCCTTTCCCCCGTTTTGGCAGGCGGGAGGCGCCGTATGGCGCTCACTACGGTGCAAGCAGCTATGGGGAAAAGTACGGATCGACCCCGTACGGGGAGAACGCTCCCCCCGACCAGCGACGTGGACTGTTTGGGAGGCTGCTGCGTTGGCCTTTTCGGCGGGTTCGATCGCTGATGCATCGTGTTGCTGATTTGCTGGTCGGTCTCTACAAGTTCCTGTTACTCCCGGTTCGGTGGCTGGGCGTGATGCGTGGGCATCGGCAACTCCGTCATTTGTTGCATGGACTACCCGCCGTGATTGGNCTGCTGACGATTTGCCTCGTTGCCGTCCGGCTCGACCTTCAGGGAGCTGTACTTCTGGAGGACTACGATCGCGCGGCGCTAGTCGCGTTCCAAGAGCAGGANTGGGAGACGGCCGAGCTGATGTACGACCGTCTGTTGCTGATGGCCACGGATCGGCCAANAGCGTACTTCAATCTAGGACTCGTTCTGGAAAAACAGGGTCAGGTCGAGCGGGCCACTGCCATCATGCGGCAGATTGCACCCNCCGACNCGCTGGGATTTGCCCGCGCCCACCGGTGGTTGGCGGAGCGCCTGGTCGCTGATGCCGAGACCTTCCGCTCGGAGGAGAAACTGGAGTCGTTGCGGCATCATTACGAACAGGTTTGTCTTCGCTTTCCGCGCGACGCTGATGCCTTTTACAACCTGGCGCGATATTACGTTGCCAAGGGTGTGGTCTCCAAAGTGACCGAGAAACTAATCGATGCCGCTCGCCTGGCACCTCAGTACCACTTTCAATTGGGTCTGTGGCACCATCGAATCAACCAGAACAAGCAGGCGGTATCTTCTTTCCGGCAGGCCGACAGCTACTACGAATCCCTCGTCGCCNGCAAGCCACTGAATTACACGGCGCGACTGCGGTGGGCCAGTTGTCAGACGAATTTGGGACAGCCAAGAGAGGCGCTCCGCATCCTGGCCGAAGGTGCCCAGTTGGATCGCGACTCGAATTACCAACCCGCCATGGCACACGCCTGCGTGCACATCTTTGATCGCACGTCGGGNGAGAACTTCATCGATCATCGGGCACGCCTGGCCTGGTTGCGCCGCGCCTTAGTGCACGTTCCGAACTTCCCACCTGCACTCAGCCGGCTGGGCGCATATGGGGTTGGCAACGCGGATGAGGAAGTGCAGCAGATGTTCGAAGCGTTACTGACGGACGGTAACGACGTCGCTTTCCTCCATTTTGTGGTTGGAATCCGCGCCTGGGAGAGCCCGCGCCGGGACGAAGAAAAGTCACTATTCCACTTTGCACGAGCCTACGCGATCGATCCCGAAATGCGGAACATCGGAAACAACCTGGCGTGGGTGCTTGCCAATAAGGAACACGCCGACCTGGATCGAGCACTGAAGATCATCGAGTCGGTGTTGCGTGACGACGACACCAATCCTATCCACCGCGATACTCGCGGGCAGATTTTCGTGAAGCAGCAGCGTTGGAATGACGCCTTAGATGATCTGGAGTTTGCCCTCCAATCGAATCAGTTGTCCGGCAACAAGCAACTACATCAGGCACTTGCCCAGGCTTATGATGGCCTCGACCAGAAGTCGTTGGCGGCCAAGCATCGGGACCTCGCCGCGTCGCTGCCAGAGTAGCTTGCGGCGGTGTGGAAATTACGATCAAACGCCCGCGATCCTGACGGGCCGTTGCAGCGCAACATGTGACCCGTCGCCGGTAGCGATCAACACGCCTGACGCGGACAGCTGGTCGCCGTTTGAGTGGGGTTCTTGGGGGCGGTAGGCGGGACGGTGCCGACCGCCACCTCGGCGACGTACGGCGATCTGTACATTGGAGGTGCTCCCCCCCAACGGCCTGGCCGAGTCACTGCGAATGTGGTGGTTTGTCCGCTGCGGTCGATCATCACGTTAGCGCACCGGGTCGTGCAATGACCGCCGATGTCCAGAATCTCCCACCCCTCGATGGCGGGTATCCCGCTTGATTTGCGGGGCAGCCGTGACCGATCGGCAGACGGTCGCGCAACGGCAGGGACTGTCACACCGCCACGATCTAGTGTGCTCCTGTGTGGGGAACGACGACCGTTGTACCGCGGGTGAAACAGTCCGCTTAAGACGCTGCACAAATAATCGGCACAAATCCACCGCTTTGACCGTTGTCATACATTTTCACATCGTCTGTCCCTGTTTGTCTGTAATCGCAAAGGCAGGCAATTAGTATGGAGATNAGNAGTCGTTTCAGATGGCTGGGCAGTCNCTNAGGCCGTGCGCTCGTTTCGTGAGTGAAATCAGAGGTGGGAAAGCCACGGGAAACGGTTCTATCAGTATCCGAGAGCTAACGAACAGANCGCGTAATNGGACCNGAGCCCGTCATGAGAACGCNGTAACTTGTCGTTGCGTTTACCAGGAACACCGATTGCCCGGTATCGCGAATGGTCCAACACCATCCACGGCGTCCGTCCCGAGAAAGCCACACGTGCCATTGTGAATGATGCGAACGCAGTTTATCGGCTTAGCATTACAGGCAAGGTACAGGATTCGTAGCGTCCAAGACGCATAGAACAACNGAAAAGTGAAAGTGATCGACAGCCAACATTCACGACCCGATAACAGTGCCGATCTCTCGCGAGATGTTGTAGTTCGCCGTTCGAGCGCTAATGAAAACGCCCTCGGTTCGGGTATGCCCGTAGAGGGTATGCGCGCGGACGGGACGCCGGAGTCTGCGTTTGCGTTTCTGGCATTTGCCTGGCGCAGGAAGTGGGTCGTTGTCCTGACGGCCATTATTGTTTCGGCGCTTGGGTATCTCTACTACCTAAGACAAGAGCCGGTTTTTGAATCGGGCTTACAAGCGATCGTCATCAAGCCGCCGGAGCCTTTTGGACGTCGTATCGGAGACGCCGGGCTGGCCCCTGAGCAGTTGGACATGATTTTTACGAGCGCCAGAGTTGTGAAGGCTGCGGTCGGTGAACATCAACTAGATAAACTGCCGGGACTTTCTCAGACGTCGGATCCGGCGCGGAAAATTCGTCGCGGTCTGAGTGTTCGGTCAAGAACCGCCGACATGGAGGGACAGGACATANNCAACCGGCATCAGGGCAGAATCATGATGCTTAATTACCGAAGCCCGTATCGGGAGAATTGCCCCAAGGTNCTCGTCGCCGTAATGGAGCAGTTCCAGATCTTCCTCGGTGAGACCGATCAAATGGTCAGTCAGGAAATGGTTGATTTAATAGAGCAGGCACGTGTGCAGTTGGACGAGGAAGTAGCAGCTGCGCGCGAGAAGTACCTTGACTTTCGGTACAGCGCCCCTCCGGAAGTGATTTTCAGCGGGACCNNCGCGTCGAGTATCCACGAGGGGCGACTGAATACCATTCAAGACGAGATGTTATCAACGTTGATGGAAAACAGCCGATTGCAGTCGCAGTCGGACCAAATTAGTGAAGTGTTGGCCGCCGGCGGNGACAAAGCAGCGCTGCGCGTGGCGCTCGGTGGTCAGTGGNATNNCGNCGATTCTGCTTTGGGTGCGGTCCGATCAGGCGCTAACCAAGAGATCATCAATCTGGAAATAGACGAAAAGATGATGCTCGAAGATTACGGGCCCGATCACCCGAAAATCGTTAATTTGCGCAAGCGCAAGGCGCTCCTTATCGAGCGGATCGGGGGAGCATCGATGCTCGATTCAGATCGCGACAAAAACGCCAAGAAACTGGATTTTTTTGAGACGTACCTGCGGAGCCAACGCGANAAAATTCGGATGAATGAGCAGCGGGTTGAGGTTCTGCGGGGACTTTTCGCGCAAGAGCGGGGCCTATCGCGCCAGTTATCTGATTATCAGGTCCAGAATGAAGAGCTGGCCGGTGCGTTGGCGGGCAAGAAAAATCTATTTNNNTCCGTAATCGNANAGGTGAACCAGCTCGATATGAGAAGTGCGTCTGGNGCTNCGCGTTGCGAGGTACTCAATGACCCTGGGATAGGAAATCAGATTGCTCCGANTCTACGGCAGACAATGCTCAGTGCGACGCTGTTCGGTCTGTTCGGGGGGTTGGCGCTGGCTTATGTGATCGATACCTCCGATCGGAGTTTTCGCACGCCGGATGAAATCCGCGAGATTCTCGGGTCTCCCGTCGTGGGACACATTCCGGTGATTCCCGTCGACGACGTGGACCCGGTTCCAGACGATGAGGCTGAGCCTTGGGCGGGCCTGGATCCGGTCTTGCGGACGGTACACCAGCCGCGTGGTCGTGTCGCCGAAGCCTATCGTGGAGTCCGCACGGCGCTGTACTTCGGTGGCAGAACTGCCGGCCACAAAATGATTCAGGTGACCAGTCCCAGCCCGGGGGACGGCAAGACGACACTGGCCGGAAACTTGGCGGTATCGATTGCCGATTCGGGTAAGAAGACGCTCCTATTAGAAGGGGATTTTAGGCGGCCNNGATTCTTCACCATCTCTTCAATCTCACAAATGAAATTGGTGTTGCCGATGTGTTGTGTGGTACCAGCGAACTGGAGGATGCGATCTCCGTGACTNCGATCGACAATCTGCAGGTATTGCCGTGCGGGATGCGACCGCATAATCCATCTGAGCTCCTCATGTCACGTACTTTCGCCGACCTGATGNATATGCTGCGCGATCGATTTGACATGGTTGTGATTGACACCCCACCCCTGTTAGCGGTCACCGATCCGCTGAACGTGGCGCCGTTGGNCGATGGCGTGTTCCTCGTTCTCAGGTTGTCGAAGAACTCGCGCAGAATCGCGCGGCGCGCCATTGAGTCCTTGAAGTCATTGGATGCCAACCTGCTGGGCCTGATTATCAATGGCATTGGTGGNGGGCCCGGCTACGGGTATGGCTACGGGTATGGTTATGGGTACGGATACGGAGCACGCGGATACAAATACGGGTATGGAAAATACGGTTATGGAGGCAAGTATGGCAGCTCTTATTATGGAGCCGGATATGACTATGCCTACGGATACGGCGACGGCGACCAAGACTATTACACAGATGACGCGACACCATACTTGGATGAGAGGCCTCGCGAGCAGCTTTAGCCAACTTCGTTAACGGTATGTCGGGAACGTCACGTGCTCGCACGCGGCTGTCGGACGCAAGAAGTTTCAAGATACCGGGGCAGAGTCAGGTACCAAGCGAAGCGGTGTGCGATCTGTGAAGAAGGGTAGATCGTGAAAACGGNTACGACAACCGCGACTGAGAGTCGTTCACAGAGCTTTGCTCAACCGTGTTTTACCGGCGCAAACGCCGGAGGCTGAACGTATTGCGACAAGTGGTAATCGATGCTCCGTTCCCATTTACTGCAGAGTGCGGCGTTTCTAACCGCCGGATGTCTGATCGCCAGTCCCTGGTTTTCAGGAGGCGTATCGTACGCGATTCAGATGTGGATCGTCTTTTGCGCGTGCGCTGCACTGACGGTTTATGTCGGTTGGCCCGGCAAGTCTACGGGAGAGCGTGGTCTACCGCCGATGGCTGTTCCGCTGCTGCTTGCAGTGCTAATGGGCGCGCTTCAACTGATACCGCTGCCACGTGATCGGGCGTTGCGTTGGTTTGTTGCTACAGCCGAGTACTGGGAGACGTTGGCCGGGGGAGTAGCGGATCGGACTGACCGCGTTGATTCGGGTAGAGTCGTCCAATCGAGCGAACGAAACCGATCGATTGAAGACCCCGACAAGCCATTGAGTCTGTACCCCTGGGAAACGCGGAAGAGGTTGGCTTCACTCGGTTGTGGAGTTGCGTTTTTTGCCCTCGGATCCTACCTGTTTGGAAATCCGGCACGTCAGATGACGCTATTGGTTCTGATCAGTCTTAATGGCTGTGGGGTTGCGATCAGCGGACTTGTACAGAGAGTTTCCTGGTACACGCGAAGCGCGGGGTCAGATGCGATTGCGTACGATCGTCTGTTCGGGCCGTATATCAATAAGAACAACGGCGCTGGCTATCTTCTACTCGCGTTGTCCACTGCCATCGGTCTGTGCGTCTGGGAGAGCGAACGCCGTGCGATGACCGGCGGTGAGACCCTGTGGAGACGATGGTTCTTGGCCTTTCGCGCCGACCAAGTACAGGGTGGAAGTGCGCAAGGATTGTTACCAGGTGCCGGGCATCGACCTTCCATCGGTTGGGTTTGTGCGGCGTTGATTGCTACGGGAATCGCCGCATCGCTGTCGCGATCTGCGGTCGTGGCGATGGTGATCGCGATGATCGCTACGGTTGGCCTGTCGACATCCCAAGACAGACGGCGCGTACTGGCGTTGGTCGGTGGCGCGCTCGTCCTTGGTTTGGCGTTGCTGGTCCCGTTGGGAAATGTGCACGCGGTCGCAACTCGGCTGTCGACACTCACGAGTTGGTCGACCTTCACCGATGGTAGTCGTGTGACGCACTGGATGGACGCCTGGTGTGCCGGTGAGGCTTTCGCGCTGTTGGGGAGCGGGCTGGGGACCTATCGTTTTGTCTATCCCCTTTGGGAGTCGACGGTCAGAGAGGAGTGGTTTCATCACGCCGAAAACCAGTTCTTAGAGACGTTCGTCGAGACGGGTGTCGTCGGCCTCGTGTTGTTGTTTCTAGCGATTGGGTTGTTCGCACGTGCCTGCTGGCAGCTATTGCACAGTCGTGACGCGTGGCACCGAACTCTGGGCGTGATCGGTTGTTTCATGCTGACCTCACAAGTCGTCCACGGAATGAGTGATTTTTCGCTCTATCTCCCGGCCAACAGCATCACGATGGCCATGCTCTGTGGTCTGATCGCCGGCGCGGCACGCCGCACCAGAACGCCCTCGATTGGTGGTGCTCGGCTCGGTCTAAGACCGTGGTGGAGCAGGCGCCGTTTCAAACAGAAAATGGGTCCATTTGAGCGCCCGATCCTGGCGTTTCTCGCAGTCGGACTGCTGCTTGGGGTTGGAGACTTGCGTGATGCAGAGGCACTGACGCGCGCCTACCGAGTGTCGATGTTTGGCGCCCGGCCACTCCCGTCAAACCATGAAGAGACATGCCAGCACATCCGGGTGTTGACAAGAGCAGTAGACACCCAGCCACTCGATGCTCGCGCGCAGGTGGACTTGGNAGAACTGTGGATTCATGCATACCGTCAAGGGGTGGCGATCCAAGCGGGTGGAAACCCCGAGAAGTGTGAGCTCTCACGGATCACTGCACCGATGCACTTGCACGCCAAAGCGTATCAACTCAAGGCGCAGGACGTGCAGGCGCTGAACGTAATCCAACAAGATGTGTTGACACGACAGTATCTTGTTCCGGCGGTCTATCATTTTCGGCGGGCGCGTGAGACGTGCCCGTTACTGACGCTTCCGCATCTGCGTCTGGCGCAACTGGATCTGATCACTGCTGGGGTCGAGCGAGAACCTCTGCATCTTGAGCGATTGCGACGCCTGTGCGGGATNCGCAGCGACCTGTTGCGCGCCTGCGGTGTGCTCGCGTGGAATGCGGGGCATAAGCAGGGTGCCTGCTATTTTTGGCGTCAGGCGTTCACCAAATCCTCTCNAGGTTTGTCCGCAATTCTCAATTATGTTGACCAGTCCACCGATTTGGCGTTGTATCTCGAGCACATCGTTCCCGACGCACCGGCGATCGGGATTCAGGTGGTCAGAGAGTATTTACAGACTGAGCGATTCGNGTCGCTGCAGCGCAAAATGCTCGATAGCGTGGAGCGGCGGTTGNGCGACTCNGGGCTGCCGAAAGCCGAACAATATTATCTTCAGGGCCAGATCTATCAGCTGAGATCGAGCCATCAGAGTGCTTATCAGAGTTATCAAATAGCGCTGCAGCTGCGCCCGCGAGAACTCGAATGGCGTTTTGAATTGTCGACGCTGCTGCGGGACATGGGAAGGCTACAGATGGCCTANGCNCAGGCGCAGCAGTGTNTCCGAGAAGCGCCAAATGTACAGCGNTATCGACAGCGGGTAGAGAGCTTGCAGGCACGCATTCTGCGAAGAGCTCCAAGTCCGACGGCGACTCCACAGTAAGGGCGCAGATTTGAATTTCCCAGTCAGTGGTGTGTAGATGTTGACACTCGTCAAGATATTTTTCCTGAGTTGCTGCGTCACCGCGTGCATTACGCCGCTGGNCCGACGGNTTGCNGTGCGGATGAGGTTGCTCGACCATCCCGACGGCGGCAGGAAGAAACACCACAAGTCGATTCCACTGGGTGGCGGCATCGCCGTCTTGGTCGGATTTGTGGGAACACTAATTGCGATGCTCTTGTTGTCGGAATCGGTCGATCGTGAGCTACTGTCGGATCCTCTGTTCACGATCGGNTTCGTTGGCTCTTGTATTGGCATTTGTGTGCTGGGGGTTGTCGATGACCGATTTGCGGTTCGGGGTCGCCAGAAACTCGCAGGTCAATTGGTTGTGGCAAGTGGTCTGATCGGCTCGGGGATGTTGATCACAAAAGTCCATTTCTTGGGTGTGGATGTGTCGCTGGGCATTGTCGCCGTNCCGTTCACGCTATTTTGGTTGCTGGCTGCGATTAACGCTGTCAACCTGATCGATGGNGTGGATGGCCTGGCCACAAGTGTCGGGGTGGTGCTCAGTCTTGGGGTGGCCGTGATGGCGGTGTCGACGGGCCATAAGGTAGACGCCATGTTGGCGGTGGCGCTCGCCGGAGCCCTGGCAGGATTCTTGTTCTACAACAGTCCCCCGGCCAGCATCTTCCTGGGGGATGCGGGAAGTATGTTGATTGGCCTGATACTCGGTGTCCTGTCGATACGCTGTTGCCTGAAAGGGCCGGCTACGGCGGTCATGGCCGCTCCAATCGCGCTGCTAAGCATCCCGTTTTTCGATGTCACAATGGCGATTTTGCGCCGGAAGTTGACCGGGCGGAGTATCTACGCGGCCGATCGAAGTCACTTTCACCATTTCTTGTTACAGCGGGGATATAGCTACCGAAGCACGGTCTTGATCTTTGGAGGGCTCTGTTGCCTGATGACGGTGACTGCTGTGATTAGTGTCTACCATCGCAACGAGTGGCTCGCGATCGGGTCCGTGCTGACGGTGTGTGCGCTGATGGTTACCTCGGGTCTGTTTGGGCGATCCGAGTGTCTGCTCTTACTGCGCAGAGCCAAGCTCTTCGCCGTGTCGTTGCTTCGTTCCAATCGGTCGCCCCGTGTGGCAACCGAGATCCGGACCCAACTACGCGGTCACCGTGAATGGGGCCAATTGTGGGAGACGCTCACGGTCTACGCGGGTAGCTGCGGGTTATCCTCTGTCCGACTCCACCTCTGCGTCCCCGAACTCAATGAAGATTTTCACGCAAGTTGGCAGTCTGAG
Source organism: Planctomycetaceae bacterium (assembly GCA_002702965.1). GTDB lineage: Bacteria > Planctomycetota > Planctomycetia > Pirellulales > Pirellulaceae > UBA9264. Next base: position 11,069 of record PADE01000117.1, on the reverse strand, counting down.
CATCCGACCGGGGATCTTCACGTGTGGACCACAGAACTGCCGCTAATACTACGCGGCGGTGCCGTCGGCTCTCTGGTGATTTCTGGGTTACCTTCCGGTCAAGAGGTTAGTACGTCGGTGTCGGAAGTGATTCTCGGTCTCAAACCCTTTGAGACAGAACTTCTGGAATTGGTCAGCTTAGACATGCCGGTGGACGATGGCGCTCGTCCAGGTGCACGAGAGGGCGGATTGGATGTCGGTTCTTCGCGGTCGAATACGGCCTCGGTTCAGTGATCGCTGCCGAGAATAACGTGGTCTATGAGACGAAAACGAAATCCGGGAATGATACTTGTAGGGATCCGATCGAACGAGATTTTGAAATAGACGGCAAATGAAGTTTCGCGCACAAGAACCGAATTTGGGATCACCCAGTCACCCCGGTGCCACGGTTCCGTCAAACGTACGTGTATTCGCGGTCCTTCCTACCTATCGTCGGCAGTTGCTATTTGCCGAAATGCTCCGCAAAGTGCTGGACCAGGACAGGCCTCCGGACTGGATCGTCATTGTCGACAATGAGTCCAACGACGAGACCGAGGCGATAAGCCAGCGGTTCCGGATGACTCAGCCCGACCGACCGTGGATTTACTTGAGATCCCCGGAGAACCTGGGTTCTGCTGGTGGCTGGGCGTACGGTATGGAAGCCGTGTTGGAACACGCGAACGATCAGGATTGGATACTCACCTTGGACGATGACAATCCACCCGAGAATGCTGAGTTGTTGCGACGGATGTTTGACTTTGCAGAAATCCAGAGACAGGCAGACCCTAATCTGGGTGCCGTAGGAGTTGTCGGCGCCCGCTTCAACTGGTGGACTGGAAATCTCGTCCGCGTGCGCGATGAGGAACTAAGTGGGCCGGTAAGCGTGGATTACGTCGGTAACGGACATATGGCTATGTACTCCGTACGTTTGATCCGCGAGATCGGGCCATTCCGAGGAGATCTGTTCTTTGGTCATACCGAGGTCGAATTTGGCCTGCGGCTGCGCCGAGCAGGTTACCGTGTCTTGGCACATGGCGACGTGTGGAAACAGCGTCGGATCCGCAAGAACAAGATCGGCATCAAACGCAAGCCGCGTCGAACATGCGAGATCCACTGGAGAAAATACTACGTTACGCGTAACTACATTGCGATGATGCTTCAGTTTGGCCGCTTGGACCTTGCTCTGAAACGCGCCTTGATTCAGGTGGTCGTAAAACCCGTCGCGACCCTACTTGTGTCACCACGGCGCGCCTATTACGGGTGGCGGCTCGGCTTGCGAGCGGCGTGGGATGCTTTTCGGGGGAAGATGGGCCCGACGTTGAATCCAGCGTCAGACCCGTTGGTGATGAGCTGGAATCAACGCGTCGAGAAGTAAAGGGCAATGTGGAATGGAACGTCGATCGACACAGCCCTCAGGATTCAATGGTACCACTTGATGCATCTCTCCAGACTTGAAGTACGAATGGCTGGGATCGCAATAACCGCGCGGGTGGTGTTATTTGTGGTTCTGCTATTCGGTGTGAACGGCGTAACGCACGAAGTATCGCGCGACGCCCTAACACTGCATTACCAGGCCACGGAAGCATCGGATACTCATCACCTTGGGTTGACAGACTGGGGCCGGATGATCGATGACGCTTGGCCGCTGATCGCGGGTCTTCTGTACTACTATGTTAGAGAGAGTCTGTTAATTGTCGTTGTGTTCAATGCGCTGTGTGCCGGCGCGTCGGTTATCTTGACCTATCGCATCGCGCAGATGGTTACTGAAAATCGGGTGGTCGCCGCCGCGTCGGCGTATACCATCGCCTTGTTTCCTTCAGCGGTGTTCTTTCAGTGCTTACCGATCAAAGAATCGGCCGCCATGCTGTCGATAGTGATGGCGGCTTGGGGAATCCTCAGGGTGCGCTTGCGCGGTGACCTGGGGGGAGTGAAGTGGATTGTGATTGGTACACTGGTGATCGCCGGCCTGCGAGGCTATCTAGCACCCATCTATGTATACTGCGCCGCGTTGACGATGTTGGTCGGGAAGCGCCGGAGTATCTGGACGGCTCTTATCCCGGTCACCATTTGGTCCGGATTGCTGGTGCTGGGACTCTTGATTTCTCTCGACGCGCTTGGGCTCGAGTGGCGTCAAATGCGCGCTTTCGAGTACTTGGATCTGGATAACCTCAACAGAGTGCGGGTAAGTCTAGCGCGCGGTAGTGGTGCGATCTTCAGTCGCTGGCACACGGACGGTTTTGAGATTTCAACAGCAAGGCATGAATTTGGTACACACGGACTGTTGAACGACCTAACATTGCTCATAAAGGGCATCTACTACTTCTTTGTGGGAATCGACTTTTCCAATATTCGTTCTAGTCGGCAGATGGCCGCAGTCCCCGAGGCTCTGGTGATGGTCGTTGGCGTCCCGTATATGTTCTACGGCGTAAAGCACTTGTTGAGATATCATCATACGGCTGCGGTTCCGGTGCTTGTGTTCACGGCGGCCCTGTTTTGCGTCTACGGCGCTGGTACGACCAATATGGGTGCCATGTACCGCTGGCGAATTCAGGCTATGCCGTTTGTCGCGATGTTGATCTTTCAGGGGGCCGCCNNNTGGCGGCGCGGACCGGCGTACTCAGTTTTGCTGCAANTCCGCGATAAGTTTTGTTAGCGCCCCCACGGCCCNATCGTATCGTTAGGTTNTGAAGCGATGATCAAGAAACGCGTCTTGATTTTGATTAAGGGTCTGGGNCTAGGGGGTGCTGAAANNCTCCTGGCNGCGGCTGCACCGCATTTGGATCACGAACGGTTCCACTATCATGTCGGATATTTTTTACCGTGGAAAGACGCGCTGGTTGGGCCATTGAGGGCTGCGGGGTTACCCGTGTGTTGTTTTGATATTCGCTGGATGGCCGATCTGCGCGCGGTTGCGCGCGTGCGAAGGTTCGTCAAGACACGTGGGATCGAATTGATCCACGCCCACTTGCCATGGCCGAGCGTTATCGCGCGCGCCGTGGCGCGGTGTTGTGATGTGAAGGTGATGTATACCGAGCACGGCTGCTGGGAACGGTTGAACCCGATCACTCGTGTCGTGAATCGCGCGACCTTTGGTTGGAATGATCTGGCGATCGCGGTTTCTGACGATGTGGCGCAGTCGATGGCCGGTGTCCGACGTGAACAGCTGCATACGATTACGAACGGGGTTGACTGTGAACGCCTGGGGACAAATCGAGACGCGCGCGCGGAAGTGAAGTCTGAATTTGGGATTCCGCCAGATCACCATGTGATTGGAAAAGTCGCGAATCTCACGCCGGTCAAGAATCATCTGCTGCTGATCCGCTCCTTTGCTCGCCTTTTGGAAACGGTACCCAAAGCAACACTGCTGTTGGTGGGACAGTTGCGCGAATCGACCGAGTCGATTCGGCGACTCGTGCGTCGATTGGGGATCGATCAGCGGGTGATTCTTGCCGGGTCACGAGACGACGTTCCTCGGATCCTCACGGCGATTGATGTGCTGGCGTTTTCGTCTCATACGGAAGGGATTCCCGTTTCCCTCCTGGAGGGGATGGCAATGGGCTGCGCCGTGGTCTGCACGCGCGTCGGTGGAATTCCGGGTGTGATCGAGGATGGGCGCAATGGACTATTGGTGGATCCGGGAAATACGGTCCAGATGGCACGGGCGCTGGAGCAACTCACCCAAGATGGCGCGCTGGCGGCGCGGTTGGCGAGAGCGGCCTGCAAGACCGTTCATGAACGATTTGATATTGCGCAAATGGTTCGCCAGGTGGAATCACTTTACGGCAAAGTACTACGGTGAAACGTAACAACTGATGGAAGTTGTCGAATACACATCCGCAGACGCTGGCGACATCGTCGACTTGATGAATCTCGCATTGGGGCGTGCTAATGAGGTGCGCCGGGATGTGGATTACTGGCACTGGAAGCATGACCAAAACCCGTTTGGGCAATCGCTGGTCTTGCTCGCAAAAGTCGCTGGCCAACTGGTTGGAATGCGATCGTTTATGCGTTGGAGCCTGAGCGTAGAAGGTCAGGTCTTGTCGGTTGCAAAACCGGTCGATACGGTAACCCATCCCGATTTTCGACGACAGGGGATTTTTCGGACGTTGACCGAGTCTGCTTGCGAGCGGGCGTCGGCGGCCGGTGTTGTATTCCTCTTTAACACGCCAAATCAGAGCAGCCGGCCGGGATACATCAGGCTCGGTTGGCAACATGTGGGAGACGTGTCAGTGCGCGTCCGGCCACGGCGCCCCGTCTCTATCGCAGCGGGCCTGCTGAAGAACTGGCTCGGCGGAAAACGATCCGCCGCGGGTCCCTGCCAGGATTCCACTGTTCCGTCTGTCTCCCAGGTGTTGGCAGATCGGGTGCAGGTAAAGGAACTGCTCGCCACGCTTCCGCCGCGCCGCGGTGCGGCCACCGTTCGTGGTCACGCCCTGTTGCAGTGGCGATATGGCGCGCACCCGCATGCGGACTATCGTGCCGTGGAACTGCGGGAGGGGAGCCGGCTGGCTGGCCTGGCATTGTTCCGGATGCGGTTTCGACGCGGTTTGTATGAGGCCATGCTGGACGATGTTCTGGTCCGTGACAATCGGGAGGAAACAGCGAAAAAGCTCATTCGAAAACTATTGCGTACCGTTCAGGCTGATTATATCGTGGCCCATTGCTGTGAAGAGGAGGCGTTCGGGCGCCTCTGGCGGCGCCGCGCATGGCCGGCTCCGCGGCGCACCGCACTGCCATTGCTGGGTCGCGCGATCGGTCCGTTGCCGGACGCGTGGAACCCCTTCGACTTGGCCCACTGGAACCTCTGCTTGGGGGACCTGGAGGGTCTTTGATATGTCCGCGGTTACCCAATATTCCGAAGCACGCGTGTCCTCGCCGGACACCGTTAACGTTTCGTCCGGGTGTGTCGCACTGGTCGCGAACACCGCCTGGTACCTGTTCAATTTTCGCCGCAACTTGATTCGCAGCTTGCTCGAAGAAGGGTTCGAAGTACTCGCTATTTCCCCCTCAGATTCGTACGTGCCTAAGCTCGAGGCGATCGGGGTCCGATGGGTGGAATGGCCGCTCCTGCGGGCGGGCAAGAACCCGCTCCGCGAGTTGAACGCGGTGCGGTCACTGTACTCGATTTACCGTCGCGAACGGCCGGTCATCGCGCATCATTTTACGATCAAACCGATCCTGTACGGAACGCTGGCGGGAAAGTCGGCTGGGGTGCGACGACTCGTCAACAGTGTTACCGGTCTGGGGCACGTTTTCGTTTCCGACTCGCTGTGGGCGAGAGCCGTTCGACCCTTGATTCGTACTTGGTACCGTCTTGTGTTAACGGCGGGCGGCACGGTGCCGCTGTTCCAGAACCGCGACGACCTGGCAGCCTTGGCACCGGCCGGATCGAGACTGAGTGAGAACGCGGTCTTTACACCCGGGTCTGGGGTCGATCTCGACCGGTTTTGCGCCGCACTGAGCGAGCGGACGCGATCCGATGATGCTGCACCGCTAAACGTGTTGTTTGTAGGGCGATTAATCGCTGAAAAGGGCATCCGGGAGTTTGTGGGCGCGGCCGTTCACTGCGCCCGACAACGTCTGCCGGCACAATTCGTGGTCTGCGGCGAGCCGGATCCAGGAAACCCTTCGACGATCGACTCGGCGACGCTCGCAAGCTGGAAGAAAAATCGCGGCCTTCAGTTCTGTGGGCATGTGGACTCGATCGAGGACCAACTGGCCAGCGCGGACATCGTAGTGTTGCCCTCGTATCGTGAGGGGATGCCACGTGTACTGCTCGAGGCGGGTGCGGCTGGAAAACCGGTGATTGCCAGCGATGTCCCCGGGTGCCGCGATGTCGTCATGCCGGGTGAGACCGGGCTGCTTGTGCCGCCCCGGGATGTCGAGTGTCTGGCGGCTGCGATTACGGAATTGGCGCGAGATCCTCAGCGTCGACGGTCGATGGGATCTGCCGCCCGGAAGCTGGTTGCCGATCGATTTGACGAGCGGATTGTCCTGAAGACGACACACAGAACGTACCAGAGACTGCTCGACAACTGCCCTCTCAATGCCAGCGAACGTGTCCGCACTGTCCTGCCGCGAGGTGTGTTCACCTTTTCCCTGGATCTCGAGTTTGCATGGGGCACGCGCGGCCGGCCGCGTGCCGTCGAGGTACCTCCCTTCCTGGATGGTACGCGGGACGCCATCCGGGGGCTTTTGCCGCTGCTAGAACAGTATGAGATCCCCGCGACGTGGGTGGCTGTCGGTGCATTATGGCTGCCGACCGCTGACGATTCCAGCAAACACCGGTGGCTTCGAGAGGGACGCTTCGTCGACGTTCCTGCCGGCAACTGTCGCAGCCAGCCTCACTGGTACGCAGAGGACGTTCTTGAAGCGCTAGCCGGCTGCCGCGTTCCCCAAGAGCTGGGTTGTCACACATTGACACACATCTACGTCAGGCCGGGTGCAGAGGGACGGCAGGAACTGAGACTGGAGTTGATACGGTTCTTACAGTTGTTCGAACGACTCAACTTACCACGGCCGCGGACTTTCATTTTTCCGAGAGCCAAGATGGCGCACCTCGATCTGCTCGCTGAATTCGGGTTTTCCGCCTTTCGCGGCCCTGAAAACAAGTGGTTCGAGTCACTCCCGGGCAAGATTCCAAGAGCCGTGCTCCGTTTGTTGGACGCCCGGTCCGCTATGGCTCCGCGGGTCCTCAAGCCGCGACCGTTTCACGACACATTATGGATGATCCCTTCTTCCCAATTCTATTCCCCATTCTTGGGCGTTGGTCGGCGCGTCAGCATCGCGTCAAGAGTGAACAAGGCGATCAAGGGTCTTCGCAAAGCGGCGCGCAATCGGTCGGTTTATCACCTCTGGACGCACCCTTCTAACCTCGGTTGTCACACCGCTGACCTGCTGGCGGGATTACAGCAGATCTTCGCGGAGGCGGATCGCCTCCGCGAAGCCGGGTGTTTGGAGACCGTGGCCATGGGTGACATCGCGGATCGCTTGAACGGCTCCCGCGCTCGACGTCTCGCGCGGGGAACCGACCAGCGCACCTAGGCAACGAGCAACAGAAGTTCGTCTCGCTGAATCCTGCGGGGTGCGAACTTCTGTCGATGCGGTTTTGAAGGACTTGTGCAAACGGCGCCGGAGATCCGGTCGAAGCCCTACGGTCCCCCTCAACTGCGCGGTGCCCGAGCGCACAGGGACTGGGTGAGTCAGCGGAGGCGAGATTTCTTATCCGCTCCTACGATCGTCGTGATATTATGAAAAAGGCTGCGATTAGTTCGATCTCGCAGGGATGATTTGACATGTACGTTTTCATCAAAGCGCTCGTTCAGCCCTATATTGGGTTTTTGCTGTTGCTGGTGTGTGGATTAGTGCTTACCGCGCGTCGCAAGCCGGTCACCTGGCGCCGCGTCGCCGTAACCTGGACCGGTTGCCTCGGTCTGATCGTACTTTCTCTGCCGATCGTGAGCAGGAATCTCTACATGACACTTGAGACGGCTTTTCCACCGATCCAGAGTCTCCCTAGGCAGCTCGATGCGATTGTTGTTTTGGGAGGAGGCTTGATGGAGAGAGATGGGTTGCTGGAATCCGGGTCGATGACTTCAGGTACCTTGAGACGGTGTGTCAGCGCCGCCGAGGTATCCCGTCATTACGGCCCGATACCGATTGTCTGTTGCGGCGGCCCAACTCTGCGCAGTACACCTCAATTATCGGAGGCAGGGGTGATGCGAGATTGCCTGGTGACGATGCAGGTCCCCGATACACAACTCATTCTCGAATCGCATTCGCTGAACACCCACCAAAATGCCAAGAATGCTGCGGCGCTGTTACAGCGACGTGGGTTAGAGAACGTTGCGCTGATCACCAGCGCTTCCCATATGAAACGCGCCGTCTCCTGTTTCAACGCGCAGGGCGTCACGGTGGTACCCTTACCGTGTTCACACCGTGCAGCATCAGGCGTTCCGCCGACGGGACTGGATTGGATCCCTTCCGCCTCCGCGCTCTCTAGGTCGAACAGGGCTATTCAGGAATGGTTGGGAATCGTGTGGTACAAACTGAGGGGTTGGATCTGACGGCGAGCGCACGAGGCAGAGTAAGTCGCGCGAACAGAGCGGCATCGCAGTAAAAAAAGTGTTCTGAGAGCTGACGTATTCGGAGGAGGACGCAATGGCATCCACAGCAGGCATCGGCGTTTCCCCAGGGATTGAGAGTGAACCCTGGGCCGGCCTTAAGCGTGGGATCGAAAACAAGACCGCTAAGGTTGGAGTGGTCGGACTGGGTTATGTCGGTTTGCCGCTGATCGATGCATTTGTCAGCGCTGGATTTCACTGCCTTGGCTTTGACGTTGATCAGTCCAAGATCTCTGTGCTTGAGGCTGGCGGAACTTACATCGACCATTTTCCGGCTTCGAGAATTCAAGACTGGATTGCGCGGCGCAAGTTTACGCCGACATCGGATATGGTGCGGCTGGGCGAGGCCGACACGATCCTGGTTTGCGTTCCAACCCCGTTGTCTGAAAGCCGTGATCCGGACTTGAGCTACGTCGAGGCCACAGCGCGCCAGATCGCCGAGTCGCTGCGCCCCGGACAGCTGGTTGTTCTAGAAAGCACCACCTATCCTGGGACCACTCGAGACGTGCTACTGCCCATCTTGGCAGAGTCGGGACTGACGGTAGGTAAAGACTATTTCCTGGCCTATAGCCCCGAACGCGAAGATCCCGGCAACCCGGACTTTGCTGCCAGTGGGATCCCCAAAGTGGTGGGGGGCATCGACGTTACGAGTCGTGAATTGGCGATGGCGCTTTACGCCCATGCGATCGTGAAAACGGTGCCCGTTTCCAACTGTGAAATCGCCGAGGCATGCAAGATCTTGGAGAATACTTACCGTTCCGTCAACATCGCCATGGTGAACGAACTGAAAGTACTGTTCGACCGGATCGGAATCGACATCTGGGAAGTGATCGACGCCGCCAAGACCAAGCCTTTCGGATTTCAGGCGTTCTACCCTGGACCCGGTCTGGGCGGTCATTGTATTCCGATCGACCCTTTCTATTTAAGTTGGGTAGCTCGCAAGCACGACATTCCCACTCGGTTTATCGAGTTGGCCGGCGAGATCAATGCGTCGATGCCGCGATATGTCATCGATCGGGTTGCCGCCGCGCTAAACGATCGAGGTAGGGCGATCCGTGGCAGTCGGATCGCGGTGTTGGGTGTCGCATATAAGAAGGATGTCGATGATCCTCGCGAGAGCCCGTCGTTCAAGCTGATGGAGTTGCTGCAGGCGCGTGGGGCCCTCATTAGTTACAACGATCTGTATATCCGCGAGTTGCCGGCGATGCGTCGTTACCAAGTTCCCCAGTTGTCCAGTGAGCCACTTACCCAGGAATACCTGTCAGCCCAGGATTGTGTCCTGGTGGCGACCGATCACTCCGGCTACGACTGGGATTTCATTACCGAACACGCGCCATTGATTGTCGATACCCGCAATGCCACGTCGGGCGTCACGAGCGGCCGTGACAAGATCCATAAAGCCTGAGGCGGACCGGGAGGGTGGCGGACTGGCCGGGCAAGGTGACCGATCGTCGTTCGGTATAGCGGGTGTTGACAGATTGGACGACGGGGATGGTGCTGCATAGCCCATCGCAGCCTGTCAGGCGCAGGTCGTGCACCGTGCGGACAGGCTTTCGAGCGAGACCGTCTCATGGGAGACGGAGTCGGTCATCGGGCGGAGGGGGCTGTTGCGCGGACTGACGCAGCAGAGAGCTACCTCGATGGAGAGAGTTCGATCCAAACCGTTGCCGGATTTGGTCGGTGGTTTGATCCAATTGTAGTTGGGCCGACGCCAACGGATCGGAAAAGAGTTGCTGCTGCGGTTGTGGGCCTGTTATGAGGCCGCTGACGCCGATTCCGATCAGTCGTACGGGCGCCCCGTTTCTCGGCAACCGCTTGGTCAGCATCATCTCGACGGCGCCCCACAGTGGTTGGGTGAGATTGGTCGAGACCGGGAGGGTTACCGCCCGTGTGACGGTCTGAAAATCGCTGAAACGGACTTTGAGCTGCACAGTCCGTCCCGAGAGTCCACGGCGGCGCAAGCGGGCGGCGACTTGGTCGGTCAGTTCCATCGCCTGCGCGCGAAGCAACTCCGGATCCTCGACGTCGACAGCAAATGTCGTCTCGTGGGAAACGGACTTGGCCTCTCTGTCTGTTACCACCGGCCGCTTGTCGATGCCGCGAGATAGGTTCCAGAGATGCTCTCCGTGGCGGCCAAAATGCTCGCGGAGCGCACTCACGGATAGCAAACGGACCTGCCGGATGGTGTCTATTCCCAGCCGCTCCAAGGCGCCGCCCGTGACCTGGCCGACGCCCCACAACCGGCGGACGTCGAGCGGATCGAGGAAGGCTTGTACCCCATCGTCGGGGACGACGACAAAGCCGGCCGGTTTTTCCAGATCACTGGCCACCTTGGCGACGAATTTGTTTGGTGCGACACCGACCGAAGCGACCAGTTGCAGCTGGTTGTAGATTTCCTTCTGGATCTGGCGTCCGATTTCTGCGGCCGATCCGAATAACGACTCGCTCTGGCGGACATCGAGAAAGGCTTCGTCCAGCGAGAGTGGCTCAACCAACGGAGTGAAAGTATGAAAGATGCTGCGAATGTGTTCGGAGACCTGTGCGTAATAGTCGATTCGTGTCCGAAGGAACACGGCAGACGGGCACAGTCTCTGCGCCCGGCTGGCTGGCATGGCGCTGTGGATGCCAAATTGCCGGGCCGTGTAATTGGCCGCTGCCACCACGCCACGGCCACCCGGTGCACCGCCGACGATTACCGGTCGACCGACGAGTTCTGGACGTTCACGCTCTTCGACCGACGCGTAGAACGCGTCCATGTCGACGTGCAGAATCATGATTCGTCTACGGGCGCAAGAAGTAGGGTCAACCGGAATCCCATTATGACGACTATGTAATGTCCCGCATACGTAGCCGTGGGGCTAACGCATCAGTTCTCCAGTGGTTACTATTGTGTCAGGTGGGTTAACCGGAGGATCTCCGCCGCGGGCG
>PADE01000116.1 GCA_002702965.1 Planctomycetaceae bacterium | reverse complement strand
GGCGGGCCGACCGTCGCAGTGTGATCTGTTTGATGAAAAGCCGCTAATCACCAAAAACCATGCTCAACAGATAACACCGAAGCTACCCGGCACCGTACAGCGCCTCGGCATCGACCAGGGTTTCCTGGCGATGAAACCGATTCGTCCCATTCGTCCACGCGGTGAGTCCGGGATGACGATTTCGGATCTGATGCCCGAGTTCGCGAAGGTCGCCGATGATATTTGTCTGTTGAAGGCGACGTACACCGACAACAAGGCCCATGGTCCCGCCTGTCTCCAATTGCACACCGGCATGGTAGACGGCAACTTTCCTTCGGTCGGCTCCTGGGTCAGCTACGGCCTCGGTACTGAAAACGACAACCTACCGAGCTTCATGACGATCCAACCGGTCGCACGTGATGTTCGCCTTTCCGGCAGTGGGTTCTTGCCAGCGTTTCACCAAGGGACACCGGTCAACGTCCCGATGGACGGTAAAGCGATGCCAATCAAGCACTTGCGGGATGCCGGAGTCAAGCGGGAGCAACAATTGCGCCGGCTCGCATTCACCAAGACCGCCAACGAGAAATTGCTGGGACAATTTGAAACCGACCAACAACTCGAAGGAATGATCGAGTCGTTTGAATTGGCATTCCGAATGCAGTCCGAGACTCCCGAACTCGTCGATCTTTCAGGGGAGACTCAAGAAACGCTCGATCTTTACGGTGTCGGGAAAGAGCCAACCGACCGGAACGGGCGCGCGATCTTGATGGGTCGGCGGATGAGCGAAGCGGGGGTGCGGTTTGTACAAGTGACTTTCGATGGCTGGGACCACCATGGCAGAATTGCCGATGCCCTCCCGCCACGATGTGCGGCCACCGACCGACCGATCGCTGCCTTGATCAAGGATTTGAAACGCCGCGGGCTATTGGACGAGACACTGATCGTTTGGTCGGGCGAGTTTGGACGGACGTATTGGAGCCAGGACCAGACCTACACCTCACCGTTTCGGTACCATGGACGCGAACACCAGCAAGAAAGTTACGCGATGTGGATGGCCGGCGGGGGACTCAAAGGAGGCGTCTCCTACGGAGAAACCGACGACTTTGGACTGTTGCCGGTAAACGACAGCGTCCATCTGCACGATGTCCACGCGACCATCCTGCATCAACTCGGCCTCGACCACGAAAAGCTGACCTACCGCGTAACGGGTCGCGACGTCCGCTTGACCGATGTCTACGGCAACGTCGTCCACGACCTGATCGCCTGACATCCGCCCACCGCGTGATTGACTCCCGTCGCGCCACCGCGATCGGCGATGGGGTCATCCAGTCCGCACCGTCACGGTTGGACGCGCCGCGGACGAACCGGGACAACGATGGTCGCGCCGGCTTCACGCTGGGGGCAACGCGCACGAGTCCGCCGTGTTCAATCCCATTTGATGGCGTCCACGGCTGGCCAGAAAAATTGCTGTGGGCCCACAGACAGCCACATCGGTCTGCTCGCGGTGTCGGGGCGGATCTCCTCAATATATACCGTGCACTTGGCGCCTTCGTCACCACTGTAGTGCAACGACCAGCCCAGCCGCGATCCCGTTACCTCTAGGATTGCTTCGGTGCGGCCCGACGTCTGAAGCGAGACTCGATCGTGAACCACCTGGCCCTCGCCGTTTCGAAAAATCATTCGGTGGCCCTTCTCACCCTGGTACACAACGCGGCAGTACTCGGATTGCGCCGGCAGATCGAAGTAGAGGGCATGGCCGCCTTGGATCGTAATGCTGCGCCCGCTGGTGCGAATCGGATAAACCTCTTGGAGCCCTTCCTGGCCGGTGGCCACCGGCAGGGGAATCAAGGCATAGCCCTCGTCGGTATGCAGGCGGAAGGCGTACTCCAGGCAGTCGTCGGCGGGCACGTCGAGCTCGATGGTCTCCATCGACTTGAACCGCGTCGTCTGCTTGGCTGTGGTGCGCAGCACGGGGCCGCCGGTGACCGGTTTCAGCTCGGCCACGTGACTGCGCTTCGACACGAACACGCGGATCCGGAACGGTCCCTCCTGACGCTGCCGGATCCGCGCATAAAACAGCTTGCGCCGCTGTCCGTCGACTTGCCCTTCCCACAGCGAAGCGATCCTCGGTCTCGCCGGTGGCTCCCATTTTGGCGGCGTCTGGCCGTAGTCGTCCAATGCGCCCAGGTAATACCCCACATCGGTCAGCCAAAACGACAATGGCATGTTGCGCCTGGCCGCAACCGGTGCGTTGTGAAAGCGCGGGTCGTCACCGGCGTAGTGCGCGCTGGTGAACTGTCGGTTGCGAGTGGCCGCCGCGCCTAGGTACCGCGGATCGCCCGTCACCCGCCAACCGTAGGTCAGGTGCGCCAGCGTCGCGGAGCCCCCCCCCTCGATCCCCGCTTGATGGCCAAACAGGGCAGCATCACCGACGCGGGTGAGGTAGTCGGCCCACTGGGCGATGAAGGCCTTGCCCCGGTCGGCGCCCGACAGATCGACATAGCTTAGAAACGCGGGGGTCCACAGGTCGTGCGTGGCCCGACTGGCGGTCGACTCATCGACGAAGACCGCCTCTTCCGCGCTCTCGCGCGTCAGCGCCTCGATGTGCCGGTCGATTAGTTTCAGATAGTGATTGTCCCACGTGTGCTGATACAGCGCCACCAGGCTCATCAGCCGCGCCGAGCCTTCGCGTCCGCCGGTTGAGCGGTCTTGGTCGAGTAACGCTTGACCGTGGGCCGTGGCCGTGTCGCGGGCGCGCAGGTCGCCGGTCAGGTAGTAATGCTGGAGCAACACATCGGCCACCGAGTTGTAACCAAAGCGGTTTCCGGCGCACCAATGCACCAGACCTTTGTAGTCGCAGATACCGCCAACCATCTTGCCGCGCGGATATTTCGCGGTCCGAAATGCGTCGTCGGAGTAGTGACAGTGACTGATGTCGGCCACGTGGTAGGCATTGCGGCGCGCGTAGCGCAGCGTGTCGAACGACCCGGATCGCGCAAACTGCAGCCAGGGCCAACGCGGCCAACTGTGATGGGGGGCACGCCAGGTCCGGTACAGCCGCCAGCGGCGCTCGTGCCAGATCCAGTTGTGATGCGCGTCGCCGAAGTTCCACATGCCGTAGTCACGGTCTTCGGCCTGCTGGCGGCTGAACCGCGCGACCAGACCGTCGATGGCTTGCTCGGTCTGCACATGATGGCCCGGCCGCCGCGGCGCGATTCGGCCAAACGCTCCCGATGCGCACACCCAGCCCGGGTCGGGCACGGCGGTGGGCTGCAGGTCGAACACGCGATGCGTCGAACGGACGCGTGCGCGGTCCCAGTTGCCGTCGTGGAATTGGAACAGCAGGTGATGCGTTTTGGCCAGACCCATGGCGTTCGCCTGTAGCAGGCCGTCGAAGTTTGTCCCGTCCCGCTTCACGAGTTGTACGACTTCGTCGGGCGCCTTGAAATCCAGCAGCGGACCCTCGTGTGCGAACCAGCACTGGTACGCATTGCGGGCATTGAGACGTTCGCCCGTGCGGAACGGCCCTTCGGCGTGCCCCGGCCAGAAATGAACCGTCAGTCGGTTCGGCGCGACCTCGATCTCCTTGGGAAAGTTTTGCCAGAAATCGCGTACCGAGACCGCTGTACCTCCGGCGGAGACCCATCCTTCGGCGCGACCGAACTCCTCGTGAAACCTGCCGTTCATGACGACCTTGCCGTACAGGTCGTCTCGTTGCAACAGATAGGCGTTGTCGTCGGCTCCGGTCAAGTTGAACGGCACCAACCGTGGCGCTCCGAACACTCCCTGCCCGCTGGGGTCGCTGACCGCGTAGCCAATGTCGCGATACCGAGTCTGGTCGCTGTCGGCTGTGATGATGAAGGTGTGGTCCATAAACACGTGCGGCACACCGGCATAGATCCGGTACGTCAAAAGGAACTTGCCGAGCCGTTGACCGGTCTGGGAAACGTGCCAGCCCTTCACCCGTACACAGGCCTTGACGGGTCCAGCGTCCTCGACAACGACCTCGGGCTGGGGGTCGAGACTGCCGTAATAGACCGTACCCGCTTCGTCGATCAGGTACGGTCCGGCCCCTGCGTCCGCTCGAAAACGTCGCGACCCGTCGGCCTGGACCTCGATGATGCCCGGTGTGTTGGTCCTCGGCACCCAGGCCTTCAGTCGTTTCGATTCGATCCTGATGGCAGAACGCCCATCGGGCATCCTGCCCTCGGAAACGCTTACGCCATCGCTTCGTCGTACCGGCTGCCCCCCTTGCGGGCCAGCTGGCAACTCGCTCCTCCCCGATGGCTCCCGCCGGACATCCGGCCCGTAGTCGAGGGTCAGCTGTTGCGTCGTGGTGCGCACGGGGATGACGGCGTCAACGAGCACCCAGCGGACGGTGCCGCCCCGTGACCAGCGTCCGGTGACTTTGGTCTGCATCGCTATCTCGCGACCCGCCGCATCGGTGAGTAGGAGGTGTTCGTCGCTGTCCAACGCCCCTTCGGGAAACGGCACGCCAAACGTCACCGGCCAGGCGGGCAGCGCCGCGGGACAGGCCGGCACGCTGAGGGGGATCTGCCCGGATCGCGGGGCGCTGCTGGCCTCGACGACCAACCGCCGCTTGACACGATCGAACACCTCGTCGCCATCCATGAGCCGCAATTCGGCCGTGTAGGCGCCGGGTTTCAGGGCGGACAGCTTCACGTCGTAGTCGAACAACCGGCCGTCGATCGGGTAGATTCGCTCGGAGATCAAGTCGCGCTTGCCGTCGGTCACCGCAAACTGCAGCGCAGCTTCGCGCCGCAAACGCTCGCCGCCGAGATCGACGATGCGGACACGACCGGTAGCACTGGGGACCGCGGTCGAAAACTCCTCGCGGTCGGTCGACCACATTAGCGTTGTCTTACGACTGATGAAGCGCGCAGATTGGACTTGATCGGCATTCTTTTGTGTGCCGAGCACGACCTTGGGCGCATGTTCGACGACCCCATACGGGCGACTCCATGTCTGCAGCTGCTCATCGGGAGTGGCGCGCCCAAATGCGAGCTTTAACCAGCGTCCATCGGCATCTCTGGGAAAGTGGAAGGCCCCGTAAGTAATCCGCATCTCGACGACGTATGCTTTGGCGGTCACTGTGGTCTTGACGTCACAGGGAGCATTCCACGTTCGATTCCCGTCCTCCATATCCACCAGTGCGCCATTGGGCGCGACCAGAAACTGAAATGTTTTACCCGGTAAGCCGACCTTAAAGTCGATGCAGTGACCACCCCACACCCGCTCGTCGCGCGCCCCCGCAGGAGCNTTGCTCACGAGTCGGGTCGCGTCGCTCGTTTCACAGCTCACACCNAGGTACAAGTACTTCGAGTCGTATCCGAGTTGGAGCGAGGTCCGGCCCTGCNCACCGACTTCGTCAACGAAGTCGGTGATTCGCGGCGATGTCTTCCAGAATNCGTCGTCCAGCTTGCCGTCAACCTTCACCGACTGGCCTGTATCGCCTGGGATACGCGGAACGTACCAAGTACGCGCCGACTCTTTGGCGGAGTCGACAAACCGGTAAGTGATTTCAGCGGCCATCAGAGGAGCCGTCAGTAGCGACCCAAACAGGAGGGCGATAGCCAAATATCTCATTTTCAGTCATCTCCAAGAACATTGGTCGCCCGACTGAAGACAGCTGAGCGGCGCACACTCCACGGGTTGTTTCAACGCNCATCGGCGCCCGCTGAGGGTGCTCCATCATAAGCGATTTCGCGCTGCGGGGAGGACTCGCTGGGGGATACCACCCGTCGCCAGCGAACGGGTAATCCCGGACCAACGACGGCTTGGGCACCGTGCGCCCGAGCCGTCATTCGCACTCGATTGGCAACGTCGCACGCGGTGTGCCGGATCTGGCCAACCCGCTGTCGAGGGCTAAAATGACGCCATGAACAACAAGACGCTATGCGTTATCGGTCTGGCGTGGTTCCTCGCCGCAGGTCACCGCGATTTAGCTGCTCAAGACCGTCCGCGGATTCGTGATTTGGGAGTCCAGCCCGGCATTCTTGCCACCGGCAAATGGAATGCCATTACCGATGTGAGGGGTGTCCGAGTCGGCCACCGCTCACTCATCGAGGGCCAGAGTATTCGTACCGGTGTGACGGCCATCTTGCCGCACGGCGACAACCTGTTCCAGGAAAAGGTTCCGGCGGCGGTCTATGTCGGCAACGGCTTTGGCAAGGCCGCCGGATTTCTGCAAGTCCGGGAGCTGGGCAACCTCGAGACACCGATTGTGCTGACGAACACCTTGTCGGTCGGCCGCGCTGTGGAAGCCGTGGTGCGGTGGACCTTGCTGCAACCGGGCAACGAGCACGTGCATTCGGTGAACGCGGTTGTGGGTGAAACCAACGACGGGTACCTCAACGACATTCGCGGCATGCACGTGACCGCTGAGGATGTGCAACACGCGATTCGAGCAGCCAGCGATGGACCGGTCGCCGAAGGGAGCGTCGGCGCGGGGGTCGGCACGCGTTGCCTTGGTTTCAAGGGTGGCGTGGGAACTTCGTCCCGTGTGTTGCCAGCGACGCTCGGGAGCTACACGGTCGGTGTACTGGTGCAGACCAACTACAGCGGTGTACTGACCATCGATGGTCGACGCGTCGGAGAGCAACTCGGGCG
Organism: Planctomycetaceae bacterium; assembly: GCA_002702965.1. Taxonomy (GTDB): domain Bacteria; phylum Planctomycetota; class Planctomycetia; order Pirellulales; family Pirellulaceae; genus UBA9264. The sequence continues at coordinate 4,760 of PADE01000116.1, read as the reverse complement.
TCACGTGTTTCGCGATTTACTGACCGATCCCACTACACGGACTAAGCCGACGATCGGCGATGACGGATCGGTGATGATTGTCATCGCCACCGACGCTCCACTGGGGTCTCGCAACCTGGAGCGATTAGCGCGCCGCGGCGTGTTGGGGCTGGCTCGCACCGGCTCGTTCATGAGCAATGGATCGGGGGATTTCGTCATCGCCTTTTCCACGCGCAATCGAATCCACTACCGCCAAGAGCCTCCGACTGCGAAAATCGAACGGCTCGCGAACGATCGGATGAGCCCGCTGTTTCTGGCCGTCGTCGAGAGTGTCGAAGAGGCGGTCTACAACTCGCTCACCAAGGCGACGACGATCCGCGGCATCGACGGCCGTACGTCCAAAGCCATCTCGATCGCAAAGTTGCGGACGGCTCTCGCTGCCGACCGATGAGCCACCTCCGGTGTGGTGCGCCCGGTTGACCCGTCACAGCTGCGCGGTGTTCAGGCGGCCACACGCTGCCTACCACTGGAATACAATCCCCGGCACCGTTCGCCCGTTGACTTCCTCCAGAAACGCTTTCAGACCCGGTTCCCAGTCATCGAGAACGCCCGCGGCGAGCATCTCGCGGACCTCGTCAGCAACCGACTCGGCCTTCGCCCCGAGTTGATTGAGGCGAGTGACGACGTGCGTCTTCGTAGCGGTGTCCGCGTTTGGATCCCGGAGCAACTCGACCATCTCTCGCAGGTCAGACGCCTCACCGCGGATCCAGTACAGCGCTTGAAGCGCGTCGGCGCGGCGAGTCCCACCCTCCCTTTTGGCATCCCGTTCCAGTTCGTCGATCGCCTCGGCGGCAGCCGGCCCGATGGCAGCCAGCGCACTGAAGTGNCGGGAATCCCAGATACGATGTAGCTCGAGCAGCTTGGGTACGGCTGCTCGCGCATCGGGCCCGAGCGCGGTGATCAGGCCAANCGCCGCCGCGCGACGCCTTGGGGAAGCGTCGTCNAGCATCGCGCTGGCGGGCGGTACGGCCGACTCGGCGGTATGCCCCAATACCGACAGCATTTCAGCCGCCTGATAGGAGAGCGATGCACGCTCATCCGACAGACCGATCACCAGTGCGTCCACGACGTGCGCCGCGCGTTTGGATGCTGAACGCCGCCCACTGCGATCCCGGCGGTCCAACGGACAGCCGATCTCCCCGAGCGAAACGAGGGCGCCGATGCGCACGAAGAAATCGGGGTGTTGCAACAACGTCGCGATCCTGGGCACCGCCCGGTAGGCCGGTGGGCCGATGGCTTCCAGAGCGCGCAGCGCGGGGATCCGGACGACCGGATCACCNAGCGCGTCGGCCAGCGCTGGTGTGGCGGATGCCGCTTGCGTTCCCAGCTCGAACAGTGCCCAGGCCGCGGCCCGACGTTGGGACCTGCGTGGGTGGTTGAGTCCGGCCANACATGCCGCCACGGACTTGCCGCGGTAGACCGCCGCTTCATCCTTGGCATTCGGGCGCCGCACCGCGGTGACGGGCGCGATGGGTCCCAGCGCCTCGATGTAGCCCGCGGCCCGAGCTCGAATCGCATCGTATTCGTCGATCGCCAGAGGCTCGCCCGATTTCACTCGGTTGGGAACAGACGCCGCCAGACGCCCTCTCAGAGACTCCAACCACCGCGCAGCCTCCAGCGCAAGTTGCCTGTTCGGAGCGGATGCAATGGCGTCCTCGACCATCTGCAAATAGCGGTAGTCATCGATCCCCTCCCGGCGCGCTTCGTAACCGGTGACGGGCATCGGCTGATGGCTTTGCGGTGCGAACCAGGCGTGTCGGTGGTGTGCGTGATGATAGGCCCACACCCAATTGCCTCCCAGCTTATGGGTCCACGTGTACAGGCCGGCATAGAAGCGCTGGCGGAGTGGATCGTAATCCTCGCGCCAGATGCGATACGAATAGGTCCAAATCTCGGTTCCTCTGCGCGCCGCCTCGACCTGCATCTCGGGCGAGATCTCACCGTCCATCACGGTCAGCACGTCGCACAGATCACCGTAGCCGTAGGCGGCGGTTGCGCTCAGGTCGACGTTCACCCGTATCGGAACGCCGCGGAAACGCTGCAGCTCTTTCCTGACCACGTCGGCGTCCCGCGGGTACTCGGGCTCGTCCGTTCCGAAGACAATCATCTCGGGCCAGTCCCGTTTCTTTTGCTCGGCGGCCAGCCAGTTGACCGCTGCTCGCAGCTGGGTNGCATCGAGATCTCCTGGAATTCCACCACAGATCATGCTGGGGACCATCGGATCAAGGAGTCCCGCCCGTTTTGCCAGCGGGAGCAACTTGTCGAGGGCATGGCTGGCGGTGGGCGGCAAATGGGCGAACGTCGCAGCGGGGTAAAACCACCCGGAATTGTGGCCGTGCTGCGCCATGTCCCGGTACATACCCAACACCGACTCCATGGGCGCGGCCAAACCCTCAAAGTACTGCGGCAACATGTCTTCACGAAAAAACATGCCAAAGGCTGCCCTCGGCCGATGGAGTTGAAAGCTCCGCACGGTGACTTCGAGGTTCACTTCGGTCAGCGGTTTGCCACGCGGCTTGATTCTGATCTTGCCGTGGTGCAGACCGGTGCGGGTTTCCGCGTCGGCGCGAAATGTCAGCCAAAAATTGACGCTCTGCCCGGCGGGAAGTGCCGCGAATGCGTCTCCGCGCTGTAGATGGACCTCACTCGGCAGCCACCGCGCAATCCCATCGCCCTGTTCGTACAGAGAGACCAGTCGGTCTCTGATCGCCGGGTCGATGCGATGGTAAACGGTCACGTTCAGATCCGACTCGACCGTGAATTGGACCTGTTGGAGGTCCCCGGCGATCGCGTGCACTCCGATCTGAACCGACTCGTATTCATCTCTCGCCAAGCTGCAGGTGACCGTCTGTACCGCGTCGCCCGGCGCGGGAACGTAGGATGGTGGGAGGTTCTTCAGCGCACTGTAGCCAAAGACAAGATAACCCTTGTCTCGATCGACGGGCGTCTGTTTGCCGGCCGCAGCGCGACGCTCCTGTGCGAAAGCGGGTCCCTGACGACCGACGCTGAGTGTCGTCAGGGCCATCGCCAGCACGACATTGGTAACAAGCGTGTGTCCTGTGATGTCCGATCTCCTGTCAGCGTGGTTCTTTACATGACATCGATCGCAGAGGCTGAACTCGCCTTGTGTCGTCTCATACGATCTCGCCACCGACTCCCTTACGAATGTCTCGGATTGATTGCTGGCCTGTCGCAGCGAAGCGGTCGAGGAGATGTCGCGCGGTTGGGGATTCGATCCTCTCGTGTAGCGCAGATGTTCGCCTGCCATTCAGCCAGCCGGCTCCGCCACAGCTCGATCGCTCTGGGTGTCTGGTCGCGGTGCGATTCGGTAGGTCGCTGGGCCATGTCGCCTCGATCGCAGCCAAGTTGTCCTCATGGCACTATTTTGCACACAAATGCGACGATTGGGAGTCGTGGTCACCTGACACGCTCAGCCTTTAGACGTTTGGCTCCAAAAGTTCGCGACCATCGCATCACAACTCTTGCCATGCAATGCTTCGACTGCGGGCGAAGAGATTCCCTGTCTTCCAGCGCTGAAGAGGGTCTTGTCCGCCTGCTTACACCGAGTGAAAAACTTGTTCTTCAACTCCTTGTCCGATGAAGCCCGTCAATGCGGAGGTGGTTCTTCCATTCGCCTTTTCCCGCAATCCACATCTGTCCTCGTTCCATTTGTCTCTGGTGAAAGAGACCATGGAGTTCTCCGGACGTGACATTACTCTCTTCCCCCAGAGTTTACTAACATCGGGACAATCGAACGCTCGGGAACGAGCGGGGCACCCGTTTGCATTCACGCTGATCGCACCCTGTACGCCGCCAGGCAGATTGCCCGTCCAGGGATGATCCAGGAACTCGGCGTGCGATTGGCCTTCAGAACCTGGGCGCGTTGTTTCGACACTTCCCCACCTGTAATTTTGCAGTTTCAATGTCCACAATGGCCCTTGTGTCGCAGCAATCCACGAGCCCACCAACGCGTAGCGATTTGTCCCCTTTGCTTATCCCGTTATGTCCCAGTGCCGTTATGTCCCAGTGCCGTTATGTCCCAGTGCCGTTATGTCACACCGACGGACCGAAGTAAACGTGATTGCCAGCGCGGGCGCCACGCCCGACGCCAGCTGCCAACAGCCGGCAACCGAATGTCGACCCGAAATTAAGTTTCCGAGCCCACACCGATCGACCCACAGCGGTCGGTACATCCCGGCGCAACCAACCGCGGCCGTTCGTTCAATCTAAAAGTGAGTGGAGAACCGTCTTGAATCAGCCACGCAAACTCCCTTCTGCACCGAACCAACCCGACCGCCGTGCGTTTATCGCGGGGACGGTGGCCTCCGCTGCCGCTGCCTCATCCGCCTTTGCAAATCATCCAGCCGCGAGCACCAATCGACCGATGAGCATCGACCAAGAGAAACCGTCGTTCGAGCTGAGCGAGCTTTCGATCGATCAACTTCAAGAGCAGATCAAATCGGGTGAGGCATCCTCACGCTCTCTGGTCGACAAGTACATCGAACGCATTGAGCAGATCGACGACCAGTTACGCAGTGTGATCGAACTCAACCCGGATGCGCGGGCCATCGCCGAAGAGATGGACCGCGAACGGAGCGCCGGTCATTCGCGGGGCCCGCTACACGGGATACCGGTGATGGTAAAGGACAACATCGATTCGGCAGACAAAATGAAAACCGCGGCCGGTTCACTGGCCCTGGTGGATGCCCCCACCCCGCGCG
>PADE01000115.1 GCA_002702965.1 Planctomycetaceae bacterium | reverse complement strand
GTGTAGCGGATTTCTCTGGTCTTGGTTTCCCAGACGGGTTTGCAGACCGTGTAGCGGATTTCTCTGGTCTTGGTCTCCCAGACGGGTTTGCAGACCGTGTAACAAACTTCTCTGGTTTTCGTTTCCCAGACGGGCTTGCAGACGGTGTAGCGGATTTCCTTGGTCTTGGTTTCCCAGACGGGTTTGCAGACCGTGTATTTGCACACGCGCTCCCTGGTTTCGTACACCGGTTTAGAGACGGTGTACTGACAGTCTCGATAGCGCGTTTCCGAAACGTACTTGACACAGTTAATCGTCTTCTTTTCGTAGGCTTTCTCGTACACGGTCTTGAAACAGGTGTACTTTTGCGTTTCGAACATCACCTTGCGGCGTGTTTTCATCACCGTGTAGCAGCAATTTTTTGCTACCGCAAACGAGGCTTTTTCACCCCCGCAGTTCTTGTAGCTGGCGGCGCCCAGCCAGGCTGCGAAAGTCGCACTCGCTGAGGTGGCAAGCATGGCGACCGCTACCGTGGAAACGACCATTTGCCTCTTCATCGTCCGGCCTCCCTCAGTGTCATATTGCGCGGCGGAGTTGTCAGGAGCAGACACAACGATCGGATCTTTTCCCGGCACGGGAAATCCGCTCTATCTACCCATAGCATGCGGTTTGCGAATTTGTTGGAAATTTCTCAAAAGGTAAATTCGGTGATATCCACCGCCGTCTGCAAAATTTCATCGGCCAGAAAGGCGCAATGCCTTGAAATGGAAGGCCTGGGAAAGATATGGTTTGGTTGGCAAACGGGTCCTGATTTCAGGACCATACTGAAGTGATGGAATGGGGCGAATGAGAGGTATGTGGGGACTGCGAGGAAAGGGAGTTTTGTGGCGGTGTTTGACGTTGTTAGTTCAGCTGGTTCGGGAGGAGTTGTGCTGCGGGCGAGATGCCCTGCGTGTACGGGTTTTCGACCTCCGGTAGCGGTCGGATCGAGAAACTCGCCGCTGTGGCGCGCCGGCAGCCAGCTTGTTTTATATGCGTGATGACAGCCGACGACCGTCATCAAATCCGTCGGAGGGGGTGCCCAAGGCGGTGGTGAACCGTCTGAGCCTCTATCTGCGTGAATTGCAGCAACTGACACGTGATGGCACCGAGACCACCAGTTCGACGAGGCTCGGTGAGTTGCTGGGGCTGACCGGCGCCCAGATCCGCAAAGACCTGGCATACTTTGGCCAGTTTGGTTATCCGGGCATCGGTTATCGGTGCCACGAGCTGAGCGAACAGATTCGCAATATCCTGGGAACTTCTCACACCTGGCCAGTCGCCTTGGTGGGAGTCGGCAACCTGGGGCGCGCGCTGTTGCGCTACAAGGGGTTCAGCCTCCGGGGTTTTGAAGTGGTTGCGTTGTTCGATGTGAGCCCAACCGTCGTTGATACCGATGTCGAGGGACTTCCGGTTTTTCACTTGGACGACCTCGCCGACACAATGCGGGTCCGACAAATTCGCTTGGCTGTGCTTTCGGTCCCCGCCGCTGCGGCGCAACAGGTGGCGAACCGTTTGGTGGTGGCGGGGGTGGAGGGAATTCTAAATTTTGCGCCTGTCACCCTCTCGCTACCTGAAAACGTTTCGACGGTAGGTGTGGATCTAGCCATCGAACTCGAGCAGTTATCGTTCGCGGTTGTGAATCGAACCGAGAATGCGTAAAGTGATGCGGCCCGGGGACGCTCCGAGAATGGGTCGGACCAGGTGCTGCTGCGATGGCCCGTGGTGTAATCGGTAACACACCGGATTTTGGTTCCGGCATTCTAGGTTCAAGTCCTAGCGGGCCAGTTTCGCGGGTCAACGGATGCCAGCTTCACTGGTGGTTTCTGCCGTCTGAGCAGTCGTGATGTGGCGCCGGGCCGGCGTGGACCTGCGCCGGTTGCTTGCGCCAAGACCGGGCGCTGATTTACCCGCGCACACGTCTGTGCGAATCGTATTCGTATGCCCCGGGCAGGTACTCGTTTGAGACGATTGCGGTGTTGCGCCTTCGGTACGCTCCACACGTGGAACCCCGGTCTTAATGAGTCACGGTACCACGCATCCCCACCGGTTTTTTGCCCGCGGTCGTCTTGTCGTGCAGGGGCCGCGGGAAACGCTATTTGGGTTCCCGTCACCGTGACAGATTGGCGGACGCGCAGCGGAGGGTTGGCGAAGCATCGTGTCACCTGGCCCGAGACGATCAACCGCCTGGCGAACACCGCTCTCGGGACGCTTCAGGAAGACACCGGGAGAGGTTGGACACCTTGCCAGTTTCCCGATTCCCACGATTGCTGCATCGCCGCGAGCACTTCGGCTACCGCGAGCGCGTCTTCCAGTCCCGGGGCACCGGCGGCATTCTCCGTGACACGCCGCAGGAAATGGTACATTTCGAGCGCTTTGAGGTCTTCATAGCTCATGCTGTTCCCCGGTCCGGGGTAAAAATGCGCATAGCCCGGGTGTTCCGGTCCGACTTGAATCACAGCACTACCCGGATGCGGCTGCGACCGGTCGTCGGAAAGGACGAGTTCGATTTCGTTCATTCGCTCGAAATTCCACTTGAGGGCGCCGTGGGTCGCGTTCACTTCAAAGGCCATCTCACATCGAGGGCCGTTGATAATTCGACAGACTTCGAAGGTCCCTTGCGCTCCCGACTCAAATCGGGCCAGCGCGCTGACATAATCTTCATTGGTCACCGTGGCCCGCGGGCCCGCGGCGTTGACCGAGAAATGAGTCCCCTCTCCAGGTGTGGCCTGCGGACGCGAAGCAATAAATGTTTTTTGTTGGGAGACCACCTGCTCAACCGGGCCGGCCAACATATGGGCCATGTCAACGACATGTGACATCAGGTCTCCGAGGGCACCGGTCCCGGCGACTTCTCGTTGGAAACGCCACGACAGCACCGAGTCGGGATGGCTACCGTAACCGACTAGGAAACGTCCGCGGTAATGTGTGATCTGGCCCAGTTTGCCGCTTGAGATCAATTGCCGGGCGTACTGCACCAGAGGTGCCCATCGGTAGTTATATCCGACACCGCTGATCACACCCGCCACGCGAGCGGCAGCGGCAATCGTCGCGGTCTCGTGTGGAGAACGACCAACCGGTTTTTCGCAGAACACATGTTTGCCCGCAGCGACCGCGGCGGTAACCATCGGTAGGTGAAAGACGTTGGGGGTTGTGACGTTGACGACCTGTACATCCGGATTCTGGATCACTTGCTGCCAAGCCGTGGTGGCTTGTTCGAATCCCATCCGGCGTTTCCCTTGTTCGGCGCGGGATTCCACGTCGTCGGCGCACGCCACCAGGCGTGGCCTCATCCCGCTGTCCGAGAAGCGATCCTCGATGACCCGGTAGGCCCGGCTGTGGACGAGGCCCATCCAGCCCATGCCGATTACGCCGATGCCGATTGTCTGCGTCATGGTTGTCCTTCGTGTCCGTCCTTCGTGTCCGTCCTTCGTGTCCGAGGTACCGTGGTTTCGGGATCATTCCCGAACGAGCTTTTGATGGGGGGGCGAACGCGCGGTGTTGGTGGATGTTGCTCGCCAGTGGACCGCCACCGCCGCGCGGCCGGCGAGAGGTCCGAGCCAACCACTGACAGGTCGTTGTCAGCAGAGTCGCACGGGGCGCTCATTTTGAGCCATCGTGACCAGCGAAGGAACCGGTCCTGCCAACCTGGAAAGGGGTGTTGTGCGCAGCTCAACGGCTCCTGGTGGTCGGCTCCGAGCGCCGTGGTGGGGCGTGTGACAGGCCGGCATTCGAGAGCGGTTTTCGGAATCGGGGGAACCGTCACACGACTTGCCCTACAGCCCGGGTGAGTGGCGTGTTACGATGAAAATCGTTGCTTTTTGTCGGTTTTCCATCGATACGTGCATTGTTCGGCGCTCGCCTGCACACGGAATCGGGGTCGCCACGAGATCTCCTCCGTTGCGCATTCATTTGGTACTAAGCGAACCATGAGCCTTACAACCCAAGTGTTGTCCATGATCGCTAAGTTGCTTTGCGGCTCGAGTGTGCGCTGGGTCGAATGTCAGCCAGAGACGTGTCAGCGTGTGTACTTCGCCAACCACACCAGTCACCTGGACGCGATGATTCTCTGGTCTTCGTTGCCGCGCCAGTTACGAGCCGTGACGCGCCCGGTAGCCGCCAAGGACTACTGGGAGAAGGGTATCGTGCGGAGGTACATGGCGGAGACGTTCAACGCGTTACTGATCGATCGCAAGAAATTCAAGGTGCACCGCAGCCCCGTAGAATTGATGATCCAGGCGATTGGGAACAAGTACTCGCTCATCGTTTTTCCCGAAGGAGGTAGGAACACCGAGTCCGAAATGGGTGAATTCAAGAGCGGGTTGTACTATCTGAGCAAGAAACGTCCGGACCTGGAATTGGTTCCCGTCTATATCGATAATGTCAATCGAGTACTACCGCGCGGCGAGATTATCCCGGTCCCGCTGTTGAGCTGTATTACCATCGGTCCGCCGATGTGGCTGGAAAACGGCGAGCAAAAAGCCGCTTTTCTTGAACGGGCCCGTGAAGCGGTGCAGCGTTTAAAGGAAGTTTAGGGGTATGTCAGCGGGGGTTGTTTGTCTGGGCGGCAGTCCGTCGACCACACTCGGGACCGCCTCGATCCCAAGAAAGTCGCTCGCCAGACATCGCCATCATCTGCCACAATCGAAGAGTCGTACTCCAATCCTCCGAACCGAATGATGTCGGATGCCCGTTGAAGTCCAGAGCGATTTGTACCGTGCGGGGATCTTGACGATCCTGCCCGCGCCTTTGCCGTACCGCGGCGACGTTCGCATCATGATTTTGCTCGGTGTGATCATCGCAATTCTTGCGATTCTTTATTTGGTCGGACGGATTCTGGGCCGACAACCAGAAGGTACGATCAACCCAGCCATCGTTCGCATGTTCCACCAACGAGTCCGCGCTTGGTGGTTGATGTATTCAATCCTGGCAGCTGGTTTCCTGTTGGGACGCGCTCCCACGGTGATTTTGATCGGTCTGATTTCTTTTTGGGCACTGCGTGAATTTATCACCATGACCCCCACTCGACGTGGGGATCATCGCGCGCTGTTCTGGGTGTTTTTCGTCTTCACTCCGGTCCAGTTCGTGTTGGTTGGCCTGGGGCGTGATTACTACCCAGCCTACAGCATCATGATCCCGGTCTTCGCATCGTTGTTGATTCCGGCACGGATCTCGTTGGCGGGGGATTCGAAACGGTTCCTTGAGCGATACGCCAAGATCCATGTGGGCCTGTTGATTTGTGTCTACTCACTGAGCTATTCGGCTGCTGTGCTCGACGTGCAAATCGAACCTGCGGTCGCCGAAACGGTCGTGCCGTCGCCCGGTGCAGAGACGCCCGCTGAAACGCCTCGGGAGGCGGCCAGTGGTGTTCGACCGGACCCGAACCAGACTCCCATCACCATCACCGCCGAAGCGCGCAGCCCCGCCGGCCTGCTGTTTTATCTGGTGCTCATTGTGCAATTGGCTGACGTTTTCCAGTACGCGTGGGGACAGTTGCTCGGAAAACGCGTGATTGCCCCAAATATCAACGCGAGTCGAACTTGGGAAGGATTGATCGGGGGCGTCGCCACGGCGGCCGTTTGTGGGGTGTTATTTTCCTGGATTACCCCCTTTAGCTGGTGGGGTTCCTCGATCATGGCGATGATCCTGGCGGTCATGGGAGCCGCGGGTGGAATGACGATGTCGGCGATCAAACGGGATCGGGGCGTGACCGATTATGGGACCCTTGTCCAGGGTCACGCGGGAGTCTTGGATCGTATCGATTCACTCTGTTTTGCGGCCCCGATTTTCTACCATCTGGTTCCCTTCATTGCCCGGCTCCAGTAACCCGGTGTGACGGAAGTCGTGGTGGGACTGGATCGCGCTCGGGGCGCTGGTCACCTGCCCTGCGGTGCCGGTGATGTGGAGCGGTCGGTACCGATCTGAACAACAAATCCCCGGCACCGCTCGGGCGGACGCGGGAAAGTGATCGCTGGCCCGGATTAGTTGCCCGCCGGCGCGGCGGTTTTCGACGGTCGCTGCGATCGTTGGGTCCGCTGGAGTCTGGCCGCTTCGGCGCGGCGAGCGTACCAGCCCGCGGGGGAGCCCGCAAACGGATTGCGGGAGGCGGCCGTGGACGTCGCGGTCGCGAGCAGTTGATGCTGTTTTCCAGCTTGCGCGAGGGCTCCCGCGGGGAACCCGTTGGACGGGGTGGGGTCAGCTTGAAACGGGTCACGCGGTATTGGATTGACCAGGTCGGTCCCCGCGGCCGGTCGTGTGAAGCCGGGTGCCGGACTGCCGCTGCGCACCCAATCTAACCAGGTTGTCTGCAAGTCGGACAGATCTCTGATTTCGTAATACCGGGAAGATGCCCCCGCCCAATTTTGATTCGCAAGCCCGGTCTTAACGAATTCGACAAACTGTCGTTTGCCTCCCCGGGCCAGCAGGAACTTCGTCACCGAGTACCCTTGCGCGTACAGGGGTAGGATGTCGCGGGGATAATCGCGCATCGCGAACATCTGGTTAAAGGCGATGCCGCGGTTGGGTCGGGTGGTAAGAAACCGAATCAGCAGGTCCTGTTGTTTGGTTTGTTCGCTTCGGTGTTCGACAGTGGTGCAGGCGCCTTCGTCGGCCCACCGCGGCAGCGGCTGCCCGAAATGGGTCGCGAAGACGGTATGCAGGACTTCGTGCGGCAGCACGCTGTCGAGGATTCGTTCACGCGATCCCTGGATCTGCATGGTCCATCCTAGGGGTTGCCCGCGGTGAAAGCCAAAACTGGTGGCCCCGCCCGCTGGCAGACCGGGCTTGGCGAAAACCGTGATCGGGCAGCTGCCCGTCCAGGGTGGCAAGTCTTGCCCCAGCCAGTCGACAGCCAATCGCTGGCGGTACCGCTCTGCCGCGACGGCGACCTCCTGGGCCAGCCGCTGCGAATGGGCGGAGACCAGAAAATTCTGGGTGCGGTAGCTGGCAGCCAGCGCTGCCGACGCTCCCAACGATGCAGACAACGTCGCGCACAGCGCGAGTTTCAGAATGCGAGCTTCCATGCTCGAGTGTCCCTCTGCTCCTGCGGGATCGAGATGCCACTTCCGTGTGGCAATGTGCCCGAACGCGGGGCGAGACCGACGGGGGGTATCCCGAGTCAAACCGTAGCTGGCAGCGCCCCGCTTGGTTCCATTGCGCGGTTTGGCACCGCACGTTCCAGGCACGCAACAGCCTACCCCGCCTAGCATTTTCAAGCCAGAGTGATTTTTGCCGCCTCGGGACGGACGGGACTGAGCGGATGAATGCGCGCGGTGCAGACGTCTGGGTCGGTCGTCATTGCCTCGCCGGCCGCGCTCGGTTTACCCCGCCATCCGCTTTTGCGTTTGGTACAGGTAGGGGTTGAGACTGGGGTCGTTGTACATCTTGAACTGGCGATAGGTCTGATGCCGTGTTCGGCCAGCGAAAATGTCATCCAGCAGTTCTCCTAGGCAGCGGCCGAGGTCCTTCTGTTGCAGGCGACAGACGGCCAGTTTTCGGTTGACCTTCACCACATGATCGGGAGTGACGTCGTCGCGTTCCGCCTGCTCTTGCAGGTGATAGATCCGCAACGCCAGGATCGACAGTCGGTCGATGACGCTGCCGGGTGTTTCGCTGTTCAACCGCGCCGCGTCGTCTGGGTCAGTTCCGCGTTCGACCAACATCGCGGCAAGCCAGTCGTCGATCTTCTCGATCCAGTCGTTCCGTTGCTGGTTCAATCGATCGATGTTGCGTTTGACCTGTGCGATTCGCTCGTCTGGTGCGTCCGGGCTACGCGCTAGATCTTCTTCATGCCACAGACGAAAGTTGAAACTGAACTGGGTACCAATGATCCCCATGATACCCGTGTCATCACATTCAATCGGCTCATCGTGCCAGCGCCCCACACAGTCGTCGTGAAGTCGCATGACCGCCGTAACGTCGAGCATGGCATTCCGTCCCTAAGTGAGAGAACCCCGTCACCGGGGGAAACGAAGCGGCGGCGGATCTTAGAAAAAGTCTCGCACCAGGGCAAGCGCATCTACGGGCTGGGCCGTGGCCGAGTTGCTCAGCGAGACAACAACAGAGACCAATCCATCCAACAACGGCTTGGTACAAAAAAAACGGTACGCCGAATGAACGACGTACCGTGCGGACGTAGGAATTGGTTGCGGGCACCAGCGCCGATGTGGTCGCCGCTGCACGGCTGCCGCAATCGTCACTGTCTGCGGACAACCGTGTGGTACCGGGTTACGTCGAAGGGCTCGAGGGAACCGGTTTGGGGGGCTCGACCGGTGCGTTGCCGTTCGAGTTCGCCGAAGCGGAACCGGCAGGCGCCCAGGGATTTTGGAAGCGGTTGAGCCAGCTTTTCATGCTCTGTTTACCGTGCTCTTTTTCCGTTTTGTGACCCGACGACTTGCCATGTGCTGGCAGTTTAGGGAGTTTGATCCAGCTCAGATCGATATCGGGAAGGTCGATCAGCGACGTGCCACTACATCGCTTTTGCTTCTTGGGAAGGTGCTTCTGCAGGTCGGCGGTTACTTCGTTGAGACTATCCAAGGGGCGCCAATTGCCCAGCAGACTGTGCGAAACGCGTTTCTTGGCAACCCGTAGCACGGCGCCGGTTCGTACAGCGCCCGTCCGGTACGCACTGAAGTGACTCCGGTGGTTCGGAACCTCTTCGGCAGAGACGATCGCACCACTCGACAAGATCATCGTGAGAGCGAGAAAAGCGTGCCACTTCATGGGGTAGGTTCCTCATCGTGTTGGGAAACAGGGAAAATGCTAGTTGTCCGGGTTGTCGACGCAGCGATGACGGTTGTCGTCTCCGCTATCGCCACTATGAGGGACGCGTGAAAACGGCCCCACGGATTGTCGTGCCGGCGGGTGCTTGGAAAGCGTTTCCGCCACTCCCCGGCGTCGATTCTCTGGAAACATGCGTTATAGAATGACAAAGGCAAACAACATCGCGCGATCTTTCCTGGGCCCCTGTTGTTGGCTGTAACGATTGGTAGCATCTATGCGGATTGTGCCGTTGGGTTTTGTTGCGTGGGTTCGCCGGTCGACTGGCGCTGCCGATCGTGAGAAACGGTCTGGCCATTGCATCGCCGGAACGGCGCACCTGAGACCTTCGCTGTTACGTTTTTTTCCTCACACGTCCAGAGGACCGAAAACTCGATCGGTTCATCCCATCCGTCCATGATTCCCACGGTTGTCCCGTATCCCTCTCCGCTGCTGGCCTTCGGGTTGGCTGATGCCGTCCCATGGCGGCTTGGCTTGTTATGCTGCGCGATTGTGTTGGGGACCAGTTTGCTGTTTCAGGGATGGCGCGCTGCGCGCGGCACCACGCTCACCGCGGTGTGGGGTTGGGGTTTGCTCTCATTTTGGTGTCTCGCATTGATCGAAGCGGTCGCGTGGGCCGCTGGCGGGGATAGGGCGACCGCGGTCCACGATGCGCTGCAATATGTCGCAGCGGTGACGACGTTTTGCCCGATGTTGGCGCAATTGGGCGCGAAACGACCGCAGGTACAAGTCTGGCCTCTGGTCGTGGTCAGCCTGTGGGTGGTGCTGTGTCTGCCGGCGGCCGAATTTCTGCTGTTGCGGCAGGGGGCGCTGATGGAAATGAGTCAAGCGCGACGTTGGTTCTTGACGGTCCTGATGTTGGTCGGCTGTTGCAATAACTTACCCAACCGATTCTGGCCTTCGGTGGTGTTGCTGGTTTTCGCACAGTTTTTGCTTCTACATCTTCATCTGCCCGGAGGCATCCCTCGCTTTCCGGTGGAGGCGCCCACGTTGTGGGCGCTGTTCGCGATCGCAGCAGCGTCGTTGTTGCAGATCGTCGGCTGGCCTAAGACCAAAGAACGCACCGCAGCGGACCGAATTTGGTTTGATTTTCGCAACGCTTACGGTGCCTTGTGGGCGCTGCGACTGGCACAGCGCGTCAACGAAGACTCTGCTCAGGATGCTGGAGGGATCCGCTTGACCTGGAGTGGATTCCAGTCTGGCGACGATCGCCAAATTGGCTCGCCAGATCCCGAAGATCCGTCGGTCCGTCGCTTCCAGAGTCTGTTGACGCGGTTTGTCTCTGCGCACTGGATTGCAAGTCGGATAACCGATTCTACGGATGCGCGGGCGGCGTCTGCGCGTTAGAGATCCGCATCGAACTCACTCAATTCCACCCAGGTTGCGCGCTCAGCAGACGCGACGACGGCGTCTGTAAAGACCTGTACCCGCCAGCCATCGTGGAGTCCCGGGTGGTCGGTCGCTTTTCCGGCGGCCCGGTCTCGAATCGCCGGTAAAGCATGCTTGGCAAAGCGATTTCCGAATCCAGGATTGGGGACGGTCTCTAGCAATTCGGCATCTCCACCTGGGCGAACGAGAGTTAACTGGCTCTGGATGCGGTCGACTGCCAGAGATCCCTGGGTTCCGTGTAGTTCGACTTCGGGCGTGAGACCTTTGCGCAGCACTGGCGCGTGGGAGAGGATCAAAGAGCCGACGGCTCCCCCCTGGAACTGCCAGAGGACGTTTGCGTAATCAAAGGCCGTTCCCTTGCGTAAGGCTGGCGGACTGGCGGCGGATTGGTGTGGGTCCCAGTCGATCGCTTCGCTGAGATCGATAGGTCCCACGTCGGGCTTGGCAGGTGCGAGGACTTCCGCATGAGCCAACACACGGNGCGCCTCTTGGCCGATCATCCAGCGAACGGTGTCGTAGGCATGCGAGCCAACGTCGGCGATGCTCCCCGCGGCCGAGAGCGATGCATCATCACGCCANGTGAATGGAATCGCAGCCGGACGTGGATTATGCCAGCGGTACACGACGGTTTGAATTTCTCCCAACACGCCAGACTGAACGACTTCTCTGGCCTTGGCAAAGACGGGGACATAGCGGGTCCAAAAAGGCACAAAATGGCCCAGCGACGTAGTCTGAAACGCAGACCAGATTTCGTGTGCCTGCCGGGTGTTCAGAGCGACTGGTTTCTCGCAGAACACATGCTTTTTCAGAGCTGCGCATGCCATCACAGACTCGAAGTGCAACGCGTCGGGGGTTGCCACCACCACACAGTTGACGTCAGGGTGTTCGATGGCCNCCCGCCAGTCCTCGGTGATCAGCGCCGCTCTGTCCTGGCGGCCGGCGGATTCCAGCCGGTCGCGGCGGCGGGCGCAGAGAGCAACAATCCGGGCATCCGGCCCCGATTCGCGGATTTCATCACGGTAGGGGGTCCCGATATAACCAGTGGCACCGAGGACGGCAATTCCCAGTTTCATGGCAGTGAGTTCTCAGACACTAATGGCGCCGCGACGGTATGTCCGCCTGNGCACCAGGCGAATATAGCGGGACGTCGGTGCGCGCAAACCCGGGGTGACGACCGTGACGGACTCGAGCGGCCGAGAGCGCCAGCGCCCATGCGGGCTGCGCGTCGGGTGAACCGGTGAACCGCGACCCTGTCGAGCTTGANCTGACCGGCGNCGCGAAACCGATTTGACAGGCAGTTTGGCAATCGCGGTAAGCATCCGGGAGGTCCGCCCCAATTCGAACGGTATGAAAATCGAGCTGTCCGGCCGGTTGAGCGCTGCTGACATTTGGCATTGGGCACTAAAATGAAGTACTATTTAGCCCGGATGGCGGGTGGTGGGGACACCCCAGAATGCGGGATATTGAGTCCTTTCCGTTCGTTGCCGGGCCTCATCCGTTCTGGTTCGTTGGGTTGNAGAACGACGCTTTTGACCCGCTGTGGGGGTGCCTTGCAGATATGCCTATCAGGTTACTCGTGGTGGATGACCACGAAGTCGTGCGCCGTGGCATCGCAATGTTGCTGAGGGACACGGATATTCAGATTGTGAGTCAGGCGGCCAGTGGTGACGAAGCGGTTGAACAAGTCCGAGAGCATGCGCCCGATGTTGTTTTGCTCGATATTCGTATGCCCACTGCGGACGGTCTTACGGCGCTGGAGACGATCCGCCAGGAGTGTCCCGAACAACGCATCGTGATGTTGTCGACGTACGACAATCCCACCTACGTTGCCCGCTCGGTTGCACTAGGAGCGGCGGATTACGTTCTCAAGGCATCCCCGCCCGGCGAGTTGATTGGCGCGATCCGCCGCGCGGCGACCGACCAGGGGCCCGCGGAAACCAGCATCCTGTTGCGCGTGAAGGAGTCGATGAGTCGCCGTCGTGACCGCGGAGATAACAACGAGGTACCGCTCACGAACCGAGAATTGCAGGTCCTGCGCCACATCGCGCTGGGGCTCAGCAACCGGGAGATCGGGCACTCACTTGGCATCAGCATCGAGACGGTCAAGGAGCACGTGCAGAATATCCTCCGCAAGATGGATGCCTCGGATCGCACCCAGGCTGCGGTGTGGGCGGTCAGGCAGGGCCTGGTTTGAGCAACGCGCGACCCGCATCGGCCAGGTTGGAATCAGGATCCGCCTGGAGCCTCCGCTAGTTTGCACGCGGGTGAGCTCGTTCGTAGGCTCGCCGTAGTCCGGCGGTGCTGATGTGTGTGTAGATCTGGGTCGTAACCAGGCTCTTGTGTCCGAGCAGTTCCTGGACTGCACGGATATCCGCGCCACCGTCGAGCAGATGGGTAGCAAAACTATGGCGTAGCGTATGCGGTGACGTGCGTTGGTCCAGCCCCGTTTCGCGAAGATATTTCTCCAACATCCGCGCGACGCTACGGGTGCTCATGCGGCCTCCAAACCGATTCACAAAGACCGGACTTTCGTGGTCGGCGCGAGCTTGGTCGCTCAACTTTCGATGAGCGAGCCATTTGCGGATTGCCCGCACGGCGTACGAACCGAGAGGAGCCAGACGCTCTCGTTTGCCTTTTCCTTGCAAGCGGATCAGTCCGTTCTCGAGATCGAGGTCCGCGTCGTCGACAGCCACTAACTCGCTGACCCGTAGCCCGCCCGAGTACATCGTTTCCAACATTGCGCGGTCGCGCGCGCCGAGGTTTTGATCTCCTGGTGGTGCTTCGAGTAACGTTCGCACTTCCCGCGTTGACAAGAAGTGTGGGAGATTGCGATCGGGTCGAGGATTGCGCAGTGGCTTCGCCGGGTTCTGGGTGACCAGGCCTTGACGCTGCGCGAACCGAAAAAAGCTACGCATCGACGCCAGCCGTCTGGCGACGGATGACTTGGCGTAACCCGCTTCATGAAGCGCCGCCAGATAGGCTCTCAGGTCGTGTGGTGTGACTTCCAGGGGACGGGGATCTCGACCGAATCCGTGGCGGAGGTAGTCGGAGAGCATCGTGAGATCTTCACGATAGGATTTGATCGTCAATTCTGCCGCGTTGCGTTCCACAGCCAGATAGCGAAGGAAACGTCCGATCGCTGTTTGCATGTCTCAAACCGTTCCGTTTCTGAATTCGGGTCGTTGGTGATTGCACTTTTTGGCAGGTGCCTAGCAATGCGCGCCAACCTGCCGATCGATCGTTGCGCGCAAGTGCACGCTCGGAGTGTCTGCGCGATGCGAGGTTGTCGCCACGTTGATCAGCCGGAGTTCATACGCCGGTGCGGTGTAGCGTTCAGGCGGCTTCATCCTGCCCCGAGTTGTCGGTCGGCAGGGGAAGATCGAACCGCGGCTTTCTGGTTTCGGATGTGGGTACGGTCTGACGTACTTTCTGACTGAGTACGGCCGCGTCGTACCAACTGAAACTGAGTTCCGTATTGGAAGCGAATCGCCCAAGCGTACGGAGCGTTTCCGGGCGCCGGCTATCATCGAACAGAAAGATGTAACGTTCGTTCCCTTTGACGAGGGCCAATACATTAACTTCTTGACTCACGGAACCGATCTCCTTCGGCTGGCCTTCAATACGTCAAGGGTTCAGCACCATGCGACTGAAAAATCTCCACCTGCTGCCATCCTGCGCGCGGTGACGAATCGTGCGTTTCTGGTGACCGATCGTCGCGGCTCCGCGCAAGCACTCGGCACCGTCGCGAAAGCGCGTTTTGCGAGTTTCACCTACAGACCTATCGGCTTGTCGGTGGCTTCTGCACCATTCCGTGTTTCACGGTTTCGGTCAGGAATGCTAGCACTCGGCCATGCTTCCCGTCTCGGGGGTTTCTCGTATAGGGGTTCGGGAACGCCCTGGGGTCATCGTGTCGGATTCTCCCGATTATTCGGGACGGTGGGCTCGGGGCACACACAGAGGAGTCACCGGTTGCCCGTGGGGCTGGCAGAGAAACCCGTTCACTGGTGATGCCAGACTCGCAGTGCGTGGAACCACTCTCACCACCTCGATCGGTCGGCTCGCTAGCGCAGCAGTTGCGTTAGAGATGCGGTGAGCGTTAGAGATACCGTGAGATGGGACCGCCACGGGCTGCTAATGCGTCGACTTTGCGAACCGTTTCAGGGTCTTCGAGCAACGGGGGCGCGTGGTGCGGCTTGCTGCACGCATCGATCACCAACGAGCCCGTGCAGCCCCAGTGTTTTTGCTGGACGAACGCCCCAATCCCATCGATATCGGCGGCGGGATCGCTACGCGTAAAGGTGACCCAGAGAAAGTTCTCAAGGCGTTGGGAAGTGAACTCGCTGTCGTCGCAGAGGACGATCAGCGGGAATTGATTGATGGCCGCGGCAACGTCAAAGCTCTCACAGAATGAGGACAGTGTCGATCGTTGGGGGGGGAGTGATCGATCGGCCGGTGCGGTGACTGCCAAGACGCCAGGACAGCAGAGCCGAGGNCTCGTGAAGTCGGCAGGTAGTTGAAGCGCCGACGGGAGCTCGTTGGGTAACGCGCGGTGCGCAGAACCGACCGCCGGTATCACGAGTTTGGAGCCGCGGTTGAGGGCTCCCCCGGAGTAATCCAGGGTGTCCATCGTAGTACGNGTCTGGAAATGAAGATCCCGGCGCCAGTCGACGCGTCGCAGCCACTGGTCGACGAAGTCCCCGATCTGGTCGATTCGGAGGTTCGGAACGTCATGGCGAGCGAGCATCAACAGGTACTTGGCGAGTGACATCTGTCCCTGACCGAGAATTGCATTCGCTTGGGTCAATAACTCCTGAGGTTGTTCGAGTTGCGAATGGGGTGTGTACCTTTCACTTCCGATTGCGAGCATCAACGGGTGGACGCCCGCTGCGTCNACCGCGTGGACCGCGTGGACCCCGGGAACCACACTGGGGATTGCCGGGCCAGTCAGTTCGTGAATTAACTTGCCAAACACGGTGTCTTCTTGAGGCGGTCGCCCGACGACCGTAAACGGCCAGATCGCTCCAGATCGATGCCACACCCGCTCAACCTGAAGGACCGGAAAGTCGTGTGCCAGGCTGTAATACCCCAAGTGATCGCCAAAGGGGCCTTCTGGCAGTTTCCGTGTGGGATCGACGGTGCCGGTAATGCAGAAGTCTGCATCGGCGTAGATCGGCAGCGCGGAGCCGGTGGTGATCATGCGAATCCGTCGACCGCTGAGGGCGCCGGCAAACGTTAATTCGGACATGCCTTCTGGCAGCGGCATCACCGCTGCCAGAGTCATCGCCGGTGAGCCACCCAGGAAGATGTTGACGCGAAACGGCTTTTCCTGGCGAAGCGCCGCCTCGTGATGAACACCGATCCCTCGGTGGATTTGATAATGTAATCCGACTTCCCGATCGATTGCGTACCGGCCGCCACTGANCTGGATGCGGTACATTCCCAGGTTCGAGTGGAGCAGTCCTGGCCGCTCTACGTGCTCGCTGTAGACCTGGCCCAATGTAATGAAGGCGCCGCCATCGTTCGGCCAGGATTGGAGTTGAGGGAGCAAGTGGATCTTGGTCTGGTGTGCGAGAATCGGCCCGCGCCGCCGCCGCCGCGGGAGCATCCGCAACGCGGTCAGCGGTGCCGTCCGGTAGTGCCAGGGCCGCTGCAGCAGCTGTCCGGGATCGGTTTTCAGTGCGATTAACCGTTTGACACGATCGAGTGTATCCCGGAACAGGTAACGGGCTCGTTCGACGGTTCCAAACAAATTGGAAACCATCGAAAACTGACAACCCTTGACATTGCCAAAGAGCAACGCTGGGCCCCCGGATTGGTAGACGCGGCGTTGAATTTCTGCAGCCTCTAGATGCGCATCGATCGGTTCGTCGATCTCGAGTAAATGCCCGGACCGCTGCAGATCCGTGACGCATTGTTGCAAGTTACGATGAGTCATCGCCGGGATTCTTTGCAGTTTGCGTACCGCGGATCGCCCCGCTGACCGCCCGTGGGACAAACGACTCCGTGCCGCTAGAATAACGGTTGGTGAACTTGGGGCAATGCGGCTGGAATACGAAGGACATGACACCGATGCGCATCGTGGCGACCCGTGGACCCTATGCTGATCTCGATGTCGATGTCCTCGTTTTGGGGATCGCCCAGGGCGAATCATTGTCGGGCGACGTGGCACAACTCGATGAGGCGCTGGGCGGGGTNCTGACGCGTTTGCTGGAGTCTGCGGAATTTGCAGCCAAGTTGTGTGATGTCTTGCCACTGATCTTGCCCGCCGGGGTGCGGGCCAACCAGATCTTGCTGGTCGGTTTGGGGCCCCGAGATGAGCTCGATCGACAAGCCGTCGCGCGGGCCGCCGGCGCAGCCTCCCGAAAACTGGCCGGCAAGGCTCGCTCTCGGGTGGCCTTTGTTTTTGAACCGACATGGTCACCGGACCTGCTGGCGGCTGCGATTTGCGGAGCGCTTACCGGTTGTGTGGGTCAGGATGTCTGCCGTAGCGAACCGCGGCTGCATCCCCCCGGTGAGATTCACTGGTGCGATGTCACCGAGGCGGAGCTAGAACCCGGGTTGATCCTGGCGGACAGCGTGAACCTGACCAGGCGTCTTGTCAATCTGCCAGCCGGGGATGTCTACCCAGAGTCGTTCGTGACCGAGGTCGAAACCGTCGCCGCAGATGTGGGCCTCGAGGTCGAGACCTGGGACCAACACCGCCTCGAACAGGAGCGTTGTGGGTCACTGTTGGGTGTTGCGCAAGGTTCCGATCGTCCACCGCGTCTGATGATCTTGCAGCATCGTGGCAGCTCACCCGATGCGCCGTGGTTGGCGCTCGTCGGCAAGGGAGTCACCTTCGATTCGGGCGGGTTGTCGCTGAAGTCCTCCGAAGGCATGCAGGCAATGAAGTGCGACATGGCAGGCGCCGCCACGGTCGTCGGTGCGATGCAGGCCATTGGTCGCGGTCGTGTCGCGGCGAATGTGATGGGGTTAGTCGGACTGGTTGAGAATATGGTCAGCGGACNTTCCTATAAGCTTGGCGATGTACTCACAGCCCGCAATGGAAAGACAATCGAGGTTCTCAATACGGATGCCGAGGGACGACTGGTGTTGGCCGATGTGCTGGATGTGGCGGTGCAGCGAGGCGCGGACAAAGTCATCGATCTGGCCACGCTGACCGGCGCCTGCGTCGTTGCGCTGGGAGTGGACGTGGCGGGATTGATGACCAACGACCAGGACTGGTGTGACCGAGTCGCCGCCGCGGCGGAACGTTGCGGTGAGCGCGCTTGGCCACTTCCCATGTTTCCTGAGTTTGCGGAGCAGATCAAAAGCCAGGTAGCCGACATCAAGAACATCGGTGAGGGCCGTTGGGGCGGTGCGATTACAGCGGCCAAGTTCCTGGAGGAATTTGTCGCGGATCGGCCCTGGGTTCACATCGACATCGCGGGGCCGGCGTTCCGGGAAAAGTCGAAACCCTGGATGGACGGTGGCGCATCGGGTGCTTTTGTTCGCACCTTGGTGCAGGTCGCAGAGGATTGGGGAACCGGCTAGCCGTTGACCATCAGGCTTCCGCTTGGCATCGTGTTCACGCGGAGGTTGCTGNGGTCACGTCGGCCCGATCCAACACATCCCGAGAGTTGTCTGATGTCATCGCTCGAAAAAGTTGTTTCCGATCTCGGCGGTACGAACACCGGTCGCCGCCAAACTCCGTTACCGGATCCACCTCAGTATGTCGCGACTTCCGGTTGGGCCCCCGCTCCGCTCCGCATCGGATCGCTCGTCGTCGATCCTGCCGTGTTACAGGCGCCGATGGCCGGTTTCACCAACTACGCGTTTCGGCAAATGGTGCGCGAATACGGGGGCGTCGGGTTGCAGGCGACCGAGATGATCAGCGCCCGCGGCTTCGCCTGGCTCGATGAACACGCGGGGGATCCCCCCGAGCGGTTGTGGGGTGTTCGCGAGGAACCACGCCCCCTGGCAGTTCAGATTTGGGACAACGATCCGGACACGTTGGCGCGAGTCGGCGCGAGTTTGGCACGCGACTACGGGGTCAGTGTGGTCGACATCAACTTTGGTTGTCCCGTTCGACAGGTGACACAGAAAGCCCACAGCGGCTCCTACCTATTGCGGTATCCCGAGCGGATGGAGTCGATCATTCGAGGGGTTGTCCAGGCCTGTGCGCCAACTCCCGTGACGGCCAAGATTCGCCTGGGGTGCAGCCGCGACCGCATCAATGCGATCGAAGTGGCTCGGGTCGTCGAAGAGGCCGGCGCAGCGGCCCTGACGGTGCACGGGCGCACGGCTCAGGACTTTTTCAAGGGGCACGCTGACTGGGAGCAGATTGCCGCCATCAAGCCCCACCTCAAACGAATCCCCTTGATCGGCAACGGAGACCTGGACAGCGCAGAAAAAGTCGTCTCCGCCTTTCACCGCTACGCGATCGATGGGGTCATGATCGCCCGCGCATCGCTCGGCCGTCCCTGGCTGTTTCAGCAGGTGGCCGCCGCGCTCCGCGGCCGACCCGTTCCGCCCGATCCAAGCTTGGCGGAGCAGCGAGAGTGCATGTTGCGTCATTTCCGTTTGGTGATCGAGCGATTCGGAGAGCAGAAGGGGACGGTGCTGATGCGCAAATTCGCCTGTTGCTACGCCCAGGGAAAACCAGGGGCCAGGCATTTTCGTACCCACGTCGCCAGAGTCAGCACGCGAGACGAGTTTCTGCAGGTGGTGGTCGACCACTTCCCGCAGGAAAAAAATTTGGTCTCGTCGTGATCGCGAACCGGCTTTACTGGGTTTGCGACATTTCTCCGGACTGAAGTCGCCCGACGTAGTCTTTGGCCTTCGTGCGGAGCGNTCCGGACAGCAGAATCAGTCCAATGATATTCGGAAATGCCATGCTGAATAGCATCATGTCCGAAAATCCGATCACGGCTTTGAGTGATACGATCGGTCCGAGTACGACACAGAGTACGAACAAGACGCGATAGGGTGTGATGCCCCGGACACCGAACAGGTACTCGGCGGCGCGTTCGCCGTAATAGCTCCAAGAGATCATCGTCGAATAGGCAAACACGCATACCGCCGCACAGAGCAGGTAGGGTACCCAGGTCGCCAGCGTGGCAAACGCGGTTGCGGTCATCGCCACATCCTTATTCTCGGCCAGCTCTGCCGCAAAGGGTGCTCCGGTTGCCGGGTCAATGTGGGAACTGGTGATTAGCAGCGTNAGCGCCGTCATCGTACAGACGANAATCGTGTCGATAAACGGACCAATCATGGCCACGATGCCCTCCCGCACGGGCTCTTCGGTGCGGGCCGCCGCATGGGCGATGGCTGCCGACCCCAGACCCGCTTCATTCGAGAAGGCAGCTCGCTTTGCTCCCAACAGGAGCACGCCGATCATTCCTCCACTAAATACCGCGTCGGGCTGAAAGGCGCTCACGAAAATACTGGCGAGCATGGTTGGGACGAGGGAGATGTTCTTGAGAATGATCAGCAGGCAGCAGAGGCAGAAAAACGCACACATCGNGGGCACCATTTTGCTGGTGACGTCACCGATGCGTTTGATGCCGCCGATAATTACGACCGCGACCAGCGCCGCGATGATGATTCCGAACANCCAGGCGTAGTCGCTCGGGACACCGAATTCTGTCGAGAGAATCTTGAACGTCTGGTTACCTTGAAACATGTTGCCGCCGCCGAACGACGCCAGGATGGTGAAGATAGCGAACGAGACCCCGAGGATTTTTCCCAGCCAGGCCAGGCCGGGATAGTGGTCCTTGATGCCCTCGTCCAGNTAGACCATCGGACCACCGAGGATGCTGCCGTCGGGTTTCACGCGTCGGTAGAGCTGGGCGAACGAACAACTGGTGAACTTGGCACTCATCCCGAANAACGCGATCACCCACATCCAGAAGATCGCTCCCGGACCACCCATCGCAATCGCGATGGCCACGCCGCCGATGTTCCCCAGTCCGACCGTCGCAGAGAGTGCCGACGTGAGCGCTTGAAAGTGTGTGATTTCCCCTTCGTCTTCGGGTCGGTCGTATTTTCCACGAATGACATCGATCGAGTGGCGGAACNGACGCACATTGATAAAGCCAAAACGCAGGGTAAAGAAAATGCCGCCAAAAATCAGAACCAGCAGGATGAACGGAGCCGTATGGTTGCCAACGCCCAGCGGAACTCCGTAGAAGAGGATCCCGCTCAGATTCTCAACGATCGATTCGAAGCTGTTGTTGATCTTGTCCTGGACGTGCTGGGCGGTGGATTTCGGAGCCTGCGCTTCTCCGGCTTTTGGCTCTGTTACGGGGGACGCGTCTTGAGCGATCGCNACTTGCGACCACCCGGNGCCGGCGGCCCAGCAGCACAAACCACAGATTAGGGCCAGGTTCGCCAGAGGGCTCCTCGATCGCGTGTGAGCAATTCGCACCAGCTGTGCCTCCATGTCCAGGGGTCGCCGATTGGTACCGTATAACCTCTTCTATGTCAATGTTTTACGCATTAAGTAACTGTCCAGGACGGATGCCGACCGATTTTTCACATAGATGGTTGTGAAAAATCGGGTCACACCGTACACTGGGCAGGGAAGAGGCTGGATCCTTCGGTTTTCGACCGTTTTTTCGTTAGGTGGCCGTTGTGGTGCGAGAAAACCTGCCTGAAAACGACGGAGTCTTGCTCGATTTGTTGCGGCAGGGCGACGGGATGACCGTCGCCGAGTTGTCGCTGGCGATGGATGTGACGGGTACGGCGGTACGGCAGCGGCTGGCCCGTTTGCAGGCCGCCGAGTTGATCGAGCGCGAGGCGATCCGGGCGAAACGGGGGCGGCCGAGTCACCGCTATGTGTTGACCGAGAAGGGCCGCCGCCAGACGGGCGCCAATTTTGCTGATCTGGCGTTGGCGCTGTGGCAGGAGATCGGAGCGATTCGCGACCCGGAGATTCGTCGGGGCTTGCTCAAGCGGATTTCCGGGCGCATGGCTGAAATGTATGAGGGACAAATCGATGGCGAGACAGCCTCCGAGCGCATGGAATCGGTGGCGCGACTGTTTCGCGAAAGGAGTGTTCCATTTTCGGTACATGGCTCACAGGACCTACCGGTCTTGACGGCGCTGGCGTGTCCGTATCCGGAATTGGCGGAACAGGACCGTACCATTTGCGCCATGGAGCGGATGTTGTTTTCGGAAGTTCTCGGTGAACCGCTCCGGCTGTCGCAGTGCCGACTGGACGGTGAGTCGTGTTGCACGTTTGAATTGAAACGAGATTGATGCCCGGGGCACCGCGTGTCTTAGAGGCAGCTAAAAGCTTGGCTTGTGTGAGTTCACCGCTGGTAAGACGCGCGCGTTTTTGTTGTTGCGAACGGATTAGATTTCTTTGTTGGAGTCAGCCAAATGACACAACCCTGGATTGAAGGACAATTTGAAGAGAATCTGATCATCACGACCGTCGAGCAGGGAATCAACGGGGCCCGCCAGTCAAGCATTTGGCCGATGACGTTTGGTTTGGCATGCTGTGCGATCGAGATGATGGCTACCGGTGCCAGTCGCTATGACATCGATCGATTTGGCGCCGGCGCTTTTCGAGCCACTCCCCGCCAGGCCGATCTGATGATTGTGGCTGGCACGGTGACCTACAAGATGGCCAGTCGTGTCCGCCGCCTCTTCAACATGATGCCGGATCCCAAATTTGTGATCGCTATGGGTGCCTGCACCGTCGGCGGTGGCCCCTATTTCAAGTGGGGGTATCACGTCGTGAAAGGGGTCGATCTGGTCGTTCCGGTCGACGTGTATGTGCCCGGTTGTCCGCCGCGCCCGGAAGCCTTACTGGAGGGTTTGATGCGGATTCAGGACAAGATCAAGGGACATCGGATTGCCAAGAAAGAGGGTCAGCGGCGTGGAAACAAGGTGGAAGATGAGTTGCCAATACCTCATCACAGTGGGTACGTGGAAGCGGCAGGTGAAGATGCCGAACCGCTAACGGACCATCAGAAAATTACAGGTTGAAAATTACAGGTTGAGGTGTCCGCGGGTTGATTGACCGTGTAGTGGTCGGCGGACCGAGCCACGAGATCGCGTTGGCTTCCCGGGGCGCTGGGGCCGGGTTTTGTTGAGTTTTTATGATCATGGGACCTAATGACTGATACGCTCGTTATCTCGAACTTGCACGTGGCGGTTGACGGCAAGCCGATCCTGCGCGGCGTCGATTTGCGCATGCAGCGCGGTGAAACGCATGCCCTAATGGGTCCCAACGGGTCGGGCAAAAGCACCTTAGGCCTGGCGTTGATGGGCCACCCGGATTACGAAGTCACGTCTGGGGCGATCGAGCTGAACGGAGAAAACGTCCTGGAGTTGTCGCCCGAACAACGCGCCCGGGCTGGCCTTTTCCTGGCGTTCCAGAGACCGATCGCGATCCCCGGGGTCAAGATGGCGGATTTCCTCCGCCACGCGACCACAAACGTGCGTCACCCAGACCGCAAAGAGGGAGAGGAGTTAATCGCTATGCGGGAGTTTCGCAAGGAACTCAAAGGCAAGATGGAGCACTTGCGAATGGACGTCGAGTTTGCCCGGCGGTACGTCAACGACGGTTTTTCGGGCGGTGAAATGAAGCGCGCAGAGATTCTCCAGTTGGCGATGCTGCAGCCGAAATTTGCGGTTTTGGATGAAACAGACAGCGGCTTAGATGCCGATGCGGTGCGATTGGCAAGCGAGAGCATTGCCGAAATCGGTCGGGAGAAGATGGGATTATTGATTATTACGCACCATGACAAGCTGCTGGAACACAACCCTCCCGACGTGACGCACGTGATCCTGGGCGGGCGCATCGTGGAGACCGGCGGCCCGGAGTTGGCGATCGATCTGTACCAGCACGGTTACGATCGAATCCGATCGCAATACCCCGAAGCAGAAGCACAGAATCAACAGATGGTTGAGCAGGAAGAATCCGTACCGAAAGAAGCGCTGGGCTGACGTGGTAGTGGTTTCCCGTACAGTTGGGATGTAACAGACGGTTATCGCTGATAGAAAGTGGACGCATGTCGATCGACAACAGTTTGGAACCGGCACCAGAACAAATTGGCGAGATCAACAAATACGATTTCCGTACCGAGACCGAAGGGGTCTTCCGGGCCCGCAAGGGATTGGATGCAGAAATTGTGGCTCAGATTTCTGAGATGAAGGGTGAGCCGGACTGGATGCGCGATTTCCGATTGAAATCGCTGGAGGTATTCCAAGCCAAGCCGATGCCTCGCTGGGGCGGCGGGATCCATATCGACTTTCAGGACATTTACTACTATCTCAAGCCGACCGAAACGCAGGGGAAAACCTGGGATGATGTTCCGGAGGAGATTAAGGAGACTTTTGACAAGTTAGGAATTCCACAGGCAGAACGTGAGTTTCTGTCGGGTGTCAAAGCGCAATTTGAAAGCGAGGTGGTTTACGGTTCTTTGAAGGAAGACCTGGCCGATCAGGGTGTTATATTCCTCGACACCGATTCGGCGGTACGCGAGCATCCCGACCTACTGCGCGAGCATTTTGGCAAGATCATTCCGCCCGATGACAATAAGTTTGCCGCCTTGAACTCGGCCGTCTGGTCGGGCGGTTCTTTCATTTATGTTCCGCCGGGCGTGAATATCGAGTTTCCACTGCAGGCCTATTTTCGCATCAATGCAGAGAGCATGGGGCAGT
This sequence comes from Planctomycetaceae bacterium, assembly GCA_002702965.1. Taxonomy (GTDB): domain Bacteria; phylum Planctomycetota; class Planctomycetia; order Pirellulales; family Pirellulaceae; genus UBA9264. The sequence goes on along the minus strand of PADE01000115.1, from coordinate 166 downwards.
TTGAACGCACTCTGATCATCGTTGACGAAGGGGCGTCGGTGCACTACGTGGAAGGTTGCACGGCACCCATGTACACCACCGAGAGCCTGCATTCGGCAGTCGTCGAAGTGGTGGTCAAGAAGGGGGCGCGCTGCCGCTACACCACGATCCAGAACTGGGCCAACAA
>PADE01000114.1 GCA_002702965.1 Planctomycetaceae bacterium | reverse complement strand
CAGTGGATTGCCTCGGGCTACAACCGGCTGCTGCAAACAACCCAGGAGGGGGGCGGACAACCCAAAGAATACCTAGCCAAGTACGCCGCTGATCGGGTCAGAAATGTCTCGTCCGTCTGGCTGGGGGCCACCATGGGGTGCTGTGAGTGCCACGATCACAAGTTTGATGCTTTCACGATGAAGGACTTCTACAGCCTGGCGGCCTTCTTCGCGGATCTCACCGAGACCCCGGTGGGGCGCCAACAACCGACCCCCATCCCGGTCGCCGAACACCAGCAGCGCGCCGATGAGTTGGCCGCGCAAATCGCGACCGTCCAGAAAACGCTCGACACACAGACCCCGGAACTGGATCAAGGGCTCCTCGCCTGGGAAAAGGAAATCCACCCAAAACTGGACGAATTGGCAATCCAGCTCGACCCGTGGCATTCTCTGGGCCCTTTCTCGGCCGCCAATTTCGACGAAGCGCACACCAAGGACTTCGGACCCGAGGTGAATGTCGACCTGGCGCGCACCTACCAGGACGGCAAACTCAAATGGACCAGCCACGACGACTGGAAAGATGGCCAGGTGATCAAACTGACCGGGAACAATTCGGCGACCTACGCCTTCCGGACAATCCGGACCGCGATCAAAGCAGCGCTACCGGTCTCGCTGGGAAGCGACGACAGCATCAAGATCTGGCTCAATGGGCAACTCGTGTTGGACAAAAAAGTACAGCGGGCGGTGGCCGCCGGTCAGGAAAAGGTCACGCTTCAGTTGAACGAGGGTGAAAACCGTTTGCTGCTGAAAGTGGTCAACGCCGGGGGCGGGTACGGGTTTATCTTTCAAAAGTCCGGCGATAGCCTGCCGGAGAAGGTCGTGACCGTACTGAAAACACCCACCGAGAAGCGAGATGCCGCACAAAAGTCCGAACTCGCAAAGTATTTTCGCAGCATCGCACCCCCGCTAGACGACGCGCGCAAGCAACTCGCCAAACTCACGGCAGACCGAGACGCGCTCGCCAAATCGATGCCAACAACACTCGTCTCGGTCGCCCGCGAGCCCCGCGTGATGCGGATCCTGCCACGCGGCAACTGGCTCGATGATTCGGGGGTGCAAGTCGAACCCCAAACCCCCGAGGTGCTGGGTACCCTCACTCTGGAGGGCCGCCGGGCGAACCGTCTCGACCTGGCCCGCTGGATCGTCGACCCCCAAAACCCCCTCACCTCGCGCGTGTTCGTCAACCGGCTCTGGAAACTCTACTTCGGTTACGGACTGGCGCGGACGCTGGATGATTTGGGGGCCCAGGGCCAGTGGCCGACGCATCCCGAATTGCTCGACTGGTTGGCCGTTGAATTCGTCGAGGGCGGCTGGAATATCAAGAGGATGGTTAAGCTGCTGGTGATGACGCGCACCTACCGGCAGGATTCGCGCGCAGCGCCCGCGTTACAGGAACACGATCCATTCAACCAGTGGTTCGCCCGTCAATCGCGATGGCGCCTGGAAGCCGAACTGGTCCGCGACAACGCGCTTTCGATCAGTGGTCTGCTCGTTTCCATGGTAGGTGGCAAGAGCGTCAAGCCATATCAACCAGCCGGGTACTGGGCGCATCTCAACTTTCCGCAGCGCAAGTGGCAAAAGGGCGCGGGCAAAGCACTCTACCGACGGGGACTCTACACCCATTGGCAACGGACGTTCCTGCACCCCAGTCTGGTCGCTTTCGATGCGCCTTCACGTGAAGAATGCGCGGCCGAGCGACCCCGTTCCAACACACCGCAACAGGCCCTCGTTCTGTTGAACGATCCCACCTATGTGGAGGCCGCACGTACCTTTGCTGAACGCATCCTGCGGCAAGGAGGCGCTACGGCGGCAGAGCGAATCGACTGGGCGTTTAGCGAAGCCCTTTCCCGCCGGCCGACAGACACCGAACGCGCACTGCTGGCCCAACTGGTGGAAAAGCACCTGGCCGACTACGGGGACGACCGTGACGCGGCGGCCGCGCTCTTGAAGGTCGGAGACCATGCCGCCAAGGAGACCGGGGACCCGGTTGAACTGGCCGCCTGGACATCGCTGGCCCGAGTTGTCTTTAACCTCCATGAAATGATCACCCGTTACTGATCGAAAGTCAGCGGTTGCACGCTCGCCGCCGTTTCCCGATGCGGATCCGAAACGCGCCTCCCCTGTTCCGTCCTTTGGACCACAAAGCCCTTTGGACCACAAAGCAAACAGCGAGAACACGATGCACTCCCATACGGACCTGAAACGCGGAGTATCCCGCCGTACCTTCCTTTCGCAATCTCGCATCGGAGTCGGCGCAACGGCGCTGGCCTCCCTGATCGATCCCCGACTGTTGGCGGCCGAAGTCAATTCCCCTGAGGTCAAGCTCGACCGCTGGCCAGGAGTCGTCCAACCGCTGCACCATCCAGCCAAAGCCAAGCGAGTGATCTTCCTCTGTATGGCGGGGGGGCCCTCCCATCTAGAAACGTACGACTACAAGCAGGAACTGGCCAAGCATGATGGCAAGCCGATGCCCAAGTCGATCACCGCCGGGCAGCCGATCGCCCAGTTACAGGGACAACGCGATAACCTCAAGTGCCTGGGCCCTCAACACGAATTCCAGAGTTACGGAAAGAGCGGCCAGAGTATTAGTTCCGCTCTGCCTCACATCGGCGAGAAAATCGCCGATGATATCTGCATCATTCGTTCGCTGACGACGAAGGCCATCAACCACGACCCGGCGCATACGTTTATGAATACCGGCACAACCATTTCAGGTCGCGCCAGTATGGGTTCCTGGTTGTGGTACGGGCTGGGCAGCGCTTCGCAAGAATTGCCAGGGTTTGTGGTCCTGACCTCGGTGGGTGGTGGACAAAGCCAGCCCATTGCGGCTCGACAATGGCACAGTGGGTTCCTGGCCAGCCGTTTTCAAGGGGTACCGTTTCATTCAACGGGTGATGCCGTGCTCTATTTGAATCGCCCCACCGGTGTGACCGCAGGGCGCCAACGCGACGTGGTCAGCGCAGTCCAACAACTTAACCGGTTGTACGACAGCCTGGTCGACGATCCCGAAATCGCGACCCGCATCAACCAGTACGAAATGGCGTTCCGGATGCAGACTAGTGTTCCGGAACTGATGGATTTGCGCGACGAGCCCCAAAACGTACTCGACCTCTACGGGACCAAGGGCGCCGACGGATCGTTTGCCTCCAACTGTCTGCTCGCGAGGCGGCTGGCCGAACGGGGTGTACGTTTCATCCAACTCTACCACCGCGGCTGGGACCATCACGGTGGAATCAAGAACGGGGTCAAGACAACCGCCGGACTGATTGACCAAGGCTGCGCAGCGCTCGTCCAGGACCTCAAGCAACGCGGCATGTTGGATGAGACACTAGTCGTCTGGGCCGGCGAGTTCGGCCGCACTCCGATGGCCCAGGGAACCGGACGCGACCACCATATCAAGGGTTTTTCGATGTGGATGGCGGGAGGCGGAATCAAGCCGGGAAGCAGTTACGGTGCGACCGATGACTTTGGTTACAACGCGGTCGAGGATATCTTCGAGGTCCACGACCTGCACGCCACGATGCTCCATCTGCTCGGCATTGATCACCTGAAACTGACGGTTAGGTTTCAGGGGCGCAACTTCCGTTTGACCGACGTACACGGCCGTGTCGTACAGGAGATTCTGGCCTGAGTGGGCAAAATGCCCGGGCCGACCGTCGATCTCGATTCACAGCTTCATCAGGGAGGAACACCGCACGGATGGCCCGTACGAAAAAACCGCCACGCGAGTCGCTGCAACCGGACGAGTGTCTCTGCGACTACTGTTCCGCCAAGTGCTGCAGGTACTTTGCGCTGCCGATCGACGAGCCCACGCGAGCCAAGGATTTCGATTTCATTCGTTGGTACCTGTTGCACGACCGCGCAAGCGTGTTTGTCGAGGACGACAGCTGGTACCTACTGGTGCACACCAGGTGTCAGCACCTCCTAGCCGACAACCTCTGCGGGATTTACGAAACGAGACCTCAAATCTGCCGGGACTACTCGACCGAAGGCTGCGAATACGAGGACGATTGGACGTATGATCGCTACTTTGAAACAGCCGAGCAGGTGGCGGAATACGCCGAAGCGGTACTAAAGAAAAAGGCCGGCCAGGGGCTGCGCAGCCCCCGTCCGGCCCTGTTGCCGATTGCCTGAGTAACCCCTGCGGAGGTTGATACGTTCGCGATAGGTGACCTTCCCCAACGGAAGCTGCCTGGCGCCAGGCCCGGTTGTCAGACAACAAGGTCCGCAGCGCAAGTTCGCCCTGCGGATCGTCCCAGAGCAGTCGACAGCACCCGACCGTTGCCAGGGTCCGGCAGCGCGAGTTTACCCAAGCGAGTCGTATGAACGCAGGAAAACCCCAACGTTCTCAGCCGTTGATCACGCCGCGGACTCTGAAGGGTTTTCGCGACTACCCACCCGCCTCGATGATCCCCCGCGAGCGATTGATCGACACGGCCAGAGCGGTCTACCGATCCTTCGGGTTCGCTCCGATTGACACCCCGGCGCTCGAATACCGAGAAATCCTGGAAGGCAAGGCGGGAGAAGAATCGAATAAGCAGCTGTACCGGTTCGAAGACCATGGTGGACGCGAAGTCGCGCTGCGTTTTGACCTCACGGTTCCACTCGCTCGATTTATGGCCCAACACGCGGCAAACCTGGGCACACCCTTCAAGCGTTACCACATCGCGACCGTATGGCGCGGTGAAAACACCCAGCGCGGCCGCTACCGCGAGTTCATGCAGTGCGATTTTGACACCATCGGAACACGGTCCGTCGCCGCCGATATTGAAACGGCGCTGGTCATTCACGACCTGATGCAGGCGCTCGGCTTAACCGCATTCACGATCCATCTGAATAATCGTCAGGTCCTCAACGGACTGTTGGAAAAAATCGGCCTGGCGGACTGCGCCGCGGCGGTCCTTCGAGCGCTCGACAAATTGCCCAAGATCGGACCCGACAAGGTAGCCGCCGAAATGGCGGCCACCGCAGGCGCCACCCCGGAACAGGCCCAAGCAGTTCTGCAAATGGCCGGACTGAGCGGCACCAATGGCGAAATTCTGGCTCAGCTGACACCCCTGTTAGCGGGACAGGAAACCGGCCAGGCGGGTATTACCCGGCTGCGCGAGATCCTGGCTGGACTCGAGGCGGCCGGCATCGAGGAGCGGCGTATTCGCCTCGACGTCTCGATCGCCCGAGGACTCGATTACTACACGGGTGTTATCTACGAGACATTCCTGGACCCATTACCCGAAATCGGTAGCGTTTGCTCGGGTGGTCGATACGACAACCTCGCCGGCCTCTACACACGCCAGGAGCTTCCCGGAATCGGCGCCTCGCTGGGACTCGATCGCCTGCTGGCGGCGATGGAAGAGCTGGGGCTGCTCGAGAGTCACCGGACCACCGCGTCGGTCTTCATTCCGTATTTCGACCCGGGACGGCTGAATGACTATCTGCGTCTTGGCGCGCTGCTGCGCGGCGCCGGCTACGCAACCGAGATCTTCCCCGAGGCTAGGAAGCTGGGCCAACAACTCAAGTACGCCGATCAACGCGGTTTTCAGGTGGCTTTGATCGCCGGGTCAAACGAACTGGACTCCAACCAATGCCAGCTCAAGGAACTGGCAACCGGAAACACCCACACTTTTTCGCTCACGCCGCCCGCGACCGAACTGTTGGCGGCAATCCAGAAAATCGTTGATTAACGCGTCCGCTAGGTTCCGGACTTCCGATCATCATGCCCGCGAATCTCACCCAGCAGTACCTGAAGGCGGAGGCCGAATACCGACGGGCCAGCACCACCGAAGATGAATTGCGTTGTCTCCAGACGATGTTGCGGGAAATACCCAAACACAAGGGTACCGACAAACTACAGTCGGATCTAAAACGCAAGATCAGCCAGGCAAAGAAAGAGCTGGGGACCGGAAAGAGCCTCGCCGGCCGTGGCCAACGCCAGCGGATTGCCCGCCAGGGGGCCGGCCGGATCGTCCTCGTCGGGGCCCCCAACGCCGGCAAGAGCCAATTGATCGCCAAGCTGACCCGGGCAACTCCCGAAGTCGCACCCTACCCGTTTACGACCCGCGAACCCCAACCCGCGATGATGCCTTGGGAAGATGTCATGATCCAGTTGATCGACACACCACCGATCACCGTGCAGGCGTTCGATCCGAACATCCTGGGGTTGCTTCGCGGCGCGGATCTGGCATTGCTTGTGATCGACCTGGGAGATGACGAGGGCATCGAAGGCACTCAGGAAGTGCTCGAACGTCTGCAGCAAACGAAGACCCGGCTGGCGACAGAATCGTATCTCGATCTGAGCGACCTAGGGGTCTCGTACACCAGGACGTTCGCCGTACTGAATAAGTGCGATCTTCCAGAGTTCACCGAGAACATCGAATTATTGGACGAATTCTGTCCGCTCGATTTCGAACGTTTCCAAGTCTCCGCAGAAACCGGGCAGGGCCTCAAGGACCTGGCGAAAGCAATCTTCATGGCACTCGACGTGGTACGGGTCTTCACCAAACTGCCCGGCAAGAAAGAACCCGACTACGATCGTCCGTTCACCATCTCGCGGGGAGGCACGCTGTTGGAAGTCGCCCAGATGATCCACAAAGATCTCGCCAGCAACCTGAAGAACGCCCGCGTTTGGGGAAGCCAGGTTCACGATGGCACGTTCGTCACGGGTGATTACGTGCTGTGCGACCGGGATGTTGTGGAACTACACATGTAGCCCTCGACGGCGAACGGACTCAGGGTTCGCGACCCACTGCAGGCCAGACTGACGTTGCCTACGCGGCCTCACACGCGTCTGTACACCAACGGTCGTCGTTTCGGCGCAAAACGGGCCCCTGTCCCAGCCGTATCGGTTAGAGCGATCGTCCACATCACAACGACCGTTCTCAAACCTCTCGATGCCAAGATCTATGGCGGCCGGCAACAAACCGTCTGCACATCACGCCGATCTTAGACCATACAATTTACCATCCCACTCGTTACCAACCTCCTAGATCCCAGGTGGCACAATCTGATTGGCGCCCCGATTCACCATACAAAGAACACTTCGTGGATTTCCACAAGCATCTGAAGCATATTCAAAAGAGGTTCTGTTGCTACGGGCGACCGGTCAGCGGCCGCCGTTCGCTTACGATCTCACTGCCGCTTCTCCATTACACGAAAACAAGGAGAGCAGTCGCAACCCCATCGCTTGTGCGCTTCGACCACTCGATTTACGACGGCGCCCCCTCTCGAGGGAATCGTATTCGATTGTCAGAGAAAGTGCACATTATGGTTCCTCAACTACTACGTACTTACGATAAGTCTATTTCGGTCGGAACACTTTTGTAGCACTCGTAGACCACCATCAAATTCGGCTTCCTTTTGATCTACTGTTATCAACGGGACGGACTCATTGCGCACGATTACCGTCATCGACTACCACTGCGGGAATATTGGCTCCGTCTGCCGGATGCTGGAACGCATTGGGTGTGACTGCATCGTCACGTCCGACCCGTCATCGCTGTCGTCCGCCCAGTGTCTACTCATTTGCGGTGTCGGTGCGTTCGACCACGGCATCGCATCGCTTCACGACCACGGGTGGACCACTCCTCTCCACGATGCCGCTTTTGAAGCCCGGATCCCGATCCTCGGCATCTGTCTTGGTATGCACCTGATGTGCAACCGCAGCCAAGAAGGCACGGCGCCGGGACTCGGCTGGATCAACGCGGAAGTCACTCGCTTTACCCCCGATCCTCAAAATGGCATCCATGTCCCTCATATGGGGTGGAAATATGTATCACCCGTTCGCGACAACCCGCTGATCGATCGTGCAGATTGCTCCCACCGGTTCTATTTTTGTCATTCGTATTTCGTCACCTGTCACAATGAATCCGATGTGTTGATGACCGCTCAGCACGGTCTTCCTTTTGTAGCCGGTTTTCGTCGATCTAATCTCTGGGGTCTGCAGTTTCACCCCGAAAAAAGCCATCGTTTCGGGAAAACCCTCTTGCACAATTTCGTGGCTTCGCTCGATGATCACACATAGAGTCATCCCCGTCCTTCTGCTGCAAGACCAGGCGCTCGTCAAGACACGCCGGTTTCGTCAGCCAACCTACGTTGGGGATCCAATCAACGCGATCAGGATTTTCAACGAAAAGGAAGTGGACGAACTTTTTCTGATCGATATTGCCGCCAGTCGAGAGCATCGAGAACCCGACTACAAACTACTGCATGACTGCGCCTCGGAGTGTTTCATGCCGCTCGGTTACGGTGGCGGCATCAGTAGTTTGTCGCAAGCCACCCGGTTGTTTGACATCGGGATTGAAAAAGTATCACTGCAGACCAGCACGCTCGAAACGCCTCAGCTCGTTGAACAAGTCGCTGCGCGTTACGGAAACCAAGCAGTCGTCGCTTCCGTTGACGTCCGCCGCGACTGGCGGGGGCGAATCCGGCTGTGGTCCGCCAGACAACAAAAGGCGTTAGGTCAGAACTGGAAAGACCATCTAAGAAACGTGCAGGCACTCGGCGCAGGGGAGGTGCTGCTCAATTGCGTCCACCGCGATGGCACACGAGAAGGCTACGATTGCGAGATAATCGCTGAAGCAGCAACGATGATCGATATTCCGATCATTGCAATCGGCGGCGCCGGATCCATCCAGGACCTCCCGCCGGCCGTCGCCGCGGGCGCATCGGCGCTCGGTGCGGGGAGCATGTTTGTCTTTGAAGGTCCCCATCGGGCTGTCTTGATCAGCTACCCCAGTTACCAAGAACTGACTGACGCCTTGTCCCGCTGGCCTCACAAGACTGGTTGCAACGCGTGACGGTCTCGCTCACTGCACAGCGCGGTTATCAGCAATAGCGCTATTCTTAAGAATAGTCAAACTGTCTGGCTGGCCAGTTGTGGATGCCGCGCCACGCGCGCCCATAATTTCCGGCCCGCACCTCCTCCATCCGAAACCACAGTCCCGTATCGGTCTTAAATTCATGATGTTTACGGGGTGGTCGCGCTAGATACTCGTCGAGTTGGGTCTCGGTCCAGCCCATCTTCTTAACGAAGTACTTTCGATCTCTGTTTATCTCCGCAGGATCGTACGCTGGTCGGTCTAACAGTTCGAGTGCCTCTTGCCGTGTCAATTCACCGGTCATCAATAATGTCGACGCATGGACGCGTCGTTTGTCGATGCCAAACTTCTCGGGAAGCAAATATCCCTGGTAGAAACGCGTCAAGATCGACTCATAGTGCTTGTATTCATAACGCTTATAGGCGTATCGCTTTTCGAGCAGCTCGAGAGCCTGATCCTTGTTGAAATCAACACAATCCAACAACCGCACCTGCTGCATTCGTCGCAGCTTGTGGTAGTAGAGGCGCTTCCAGATTCCGATCCCAGGAAATTTCTTTGTCGAGGCGCCACCCAATCTCGCGATATCCCGAATGTTGCGAAGATCCCATTTAAACTGCGTCCATCCCCGTGGCATCCGCATACCCTCAGTAGCGGAATTGAAGCCCATCACCATGTGCCTCACGCCGTGCTTTTTGGCCTGTCGATAGACGACTCCTTGCGACGCATTGTCGTAGAGCAATTCGAGATCGACCACGTCCGCATCTAGAAAGGCTTGGAGTAAGGAACGGTAACAGGCCCAATCGACGACGTGGGTGTAAAGATCGACACCCAGCCGCGTCACCAAGTTCTTGATGTTGTTGGTCGCCGCCTCGGTGTTCCAGTTATTGTCCATATGCACCGCGAGCGGTCGCAAACCGTACTCGACGGCCAAGTGCAGCGCATAGGAACTGTCAACCCCACCAGAAACTCCGACCACACAATCGTACTGTCGCCGTCGACCGGAGTGTCTGATTCTGTCGATCACCGCGTCGCGCTGTTTGCGACGTGCTGTGTCCGACTTATCCAATACCGAACTCTGTGTCCGCAAGAACTTCGTACAAAAGTTGCAGACCCCTTCGCTATCGAACTGGATATTTGATGCCGATGTGTCCATCACGCACCGTCGACATGTCTGACGGGATACCACGCCTGGACTGCTTGACTCCGATTCGGGAGAGGCCTGACGGCTTCGAACCGACAATGATCGACCGTTGAGCACTTCACTTTGCACGGATTGTTCCTCTACACCAAACAACTGCCTCGGGACCAGGACACATCCGTGATTACGATCATATTTCTATCATCATTAGGTGTCCGGCTCGTTGCAATCACTTTGCACTCTACCTAGCCACGCGACAGAGCCCGCTTTCCACTTCTGGATTTCTCCAGATTCGACGTCATTTGAGTAACGACTGGAAACGCAAGTGGTGATCGNCTTCTCGTTCGNTCCATAACCAACCGAGTCGTCTGGACGCCCGGAGCGCCTGAGTCAATGCGAGGGACACGACCGGGCCATNATGGAGACGGCGCGCNCATGACCCGTGGGTGATCCACGACTGNAGCGCTGTGAATCCCCGTGTACCGGATAAACCGATTGTGGCGACAAGTCAGATGCTCAGCTGGAATCGAGGACCACCCATCCCCGCACCATGCTCATCTTGTCGAATTTCGCTAGAGAAGTGGTCTGGCGTGGTTCATAGTGAGATTGGGGCTGCGACAGGACGGGGTTGGCGGGCATTTGCCGCGGTGACCACGACCGTCCGAGAGTGCCCTCGGTGCGGTTTGATTTCCCCTGGTTCGAAGTGAGCAAGTTTAGCCCCTAGTTGTGTGATCCGCCGCTTGGCGGACACATCTCGATCGGTGGTCGGCGCCACCNCTCGTGCCTCAATCATCGTCGCGGTGCGTTCCCCCACGTCTCGCAGCAATGGGGACTTTACGAAACAGTCTCGTTCGTCACATCCGGGTAACTTGTCGATGGACCAACCAACCCTCAACTTCGCAGTCGTCGGCTGCGGACGGATCGCCCAGCGGCACGCTGGGCATATTGCGTCGTTCGGGCGGCTGGTCGCTACCTGTGATGTCGACCGGCAACGGGCTCGGCAGTTGGCAGAGCCTTTCTCGGCCCAGGACTACCACAGCCTCGACGCGATGCTGAAGTCCGAGGCAAACATCGACGTCGTCTCGATCTGTAGTCCCAACGGTCTGCATGCCGCACACGCTATCGCGACGCTCGGAGCCGGCAAGCACGTGGTCTGTGAAAAGCCGATGGCGTTAACCGCGGCCGATTGCGGCGACATGATTCAAGCCGCCGAGCGGGCCAATCGCCGACTGTTCGTTGTCAAGCAGAACCGCTTCAACCCGCCCGTCGCCGCGGTCAAGGAGGCACTGTTACAGGACAAACTCGGACGGATCTACAGCGCCCAACTGAACTGCTTCTGGAATCGCAACCAAGACTATTATCAGGAGTCTTGGAAAGGGACACTCGACATGGACGGCGGTTGCCTGTTCACACAATTCAGCCATTTCATCGATCTGCTGTACTGGATGGTGGGTGATGTCGATCGGGTATACGCGTTCGCAGACAATTTTGCGCACAAGCAATCGGTCGATTTTGAGGATTGTGGAGTGGTCGCCTTGCGTTTCCGTAACGGGGCTCTGGGGACCATTCACTTCACCGTTAACAGTCATCGCCAGAACATGGAAGGGTCGTTGACCCTGTTTGGTGAACGAGGCACGGTCAAGATCGGCGGACAGTACCTGAACGAGTTGGAATACCAGGACATCAATGGATACGAGATTCCTTCGCTGCCATCCGGCAACGCACCCAACCGGTATGGCCATTACCAGGGATCGATGTCCAATCACGACCTGGTTTACGCGAACGTAGTCGACGTCTTGACACGCGATGGTGTGATTGCAGCCAATGCCTACGAAGGGCTCAAAACGGTGGAAATTATCGAGTCCATCTATTCGACAATCCGATGGAAGCCGACACCAAATCCGTCACAATCCGAAACGTACAGTTCGGTCACCGCGTGACGGTGATTGAACCCGTTAATCTGTACGAATGCGAGCTCGGAGACGATGTCTTTGTCGGTCCCTTCGTGGAGATCCAACGCGGTGTCCGTCTGGGCGCCCGTACGCACGTTCAGTCGCACTCCTTTCTCTGCGAACTGGTGCAGATCGGCCACGACTGCCGGGTCGCTCACGGCGTAATGTTCATCAACGACCGTTTCGCAACGGGCGGCCCCGCCGGTGGAAATCGGGAACTCTGGGAACCAACGCGGATTGGCAACCACGTGTCGATCGGCAGCAACGCCACCATCCTACCGGTTCGTATCTGCGATCATGTCGTGATCGGAGCCGGCTCGGTGGTCACCCGTCCTATCGATGAGCCTGGCATCTACGCCGGAAATCCGGCCCGGCTGTTGCGCCACCTCGAGGACACTCCCGACGGTTTGGAAGGGAGCCCCCGCTGATGAAATTTGTCGATCTGTATGCGCAGTATCAGACGATCCGGGAGGAAATCGATGCGGCGATCGCCCGCGTCATCGCGGACTCAGCCTTTGTACGCGGCAGACACGTGGCAGACTTTGAAACTGCTTTCGCAAAGCGGGTCGGCGTCGAACACTGCGTTTCTTGTGCCAACGGTACCGACGCCCTGTATATCGCCATGAAATCACTCGGACTACGTGATGGGGACGAAGTCATCACGACGGCACACTCCTGGATCGCGACGAGTGAAACCGTCACCCAGGCAGGCGGCCAACCCGTTTTCTGCGACACCGAACAGGACTATTTTTGCCTCGATCCATCCCAGATCGAATCCAAGATCACACCACGCACGCGGGGGATCATTCCGGTCCATCTGTACGGCCAGCCAGTCGAGATGGATACGATCCTGCAAATCGCGAAGCGGCACGAGTTGTGGATCATCGAAGATTGCGCGCAAGCCCACCTGGCGACCTATCGAGGTCAGATGGTCGGAACGATGGGTGACGCGGCCACGTTTTCCTTCTATCCGGGCAAGAACCTAGGGGCCATGGGAGACGCCGGTTGTCTGGTCACGAACCGCGACGACGTGGCTGATTTCGCAGGCCTGTTCGCCAACCATGGCGGCAAGAATCAGCATCTGATGGAGGGCATTAACAGTCGGCTAGACGGTCTCCAAGCCGCCATCTTAAACGTCAAGCTCGCGTATCTACCCGAGTGGACCGAGGCCCGCCAACAGATCGCGAATTTCTACGATCAACGCCTGGCGCAGGTTCCCGGAATCTCGATTCCCAACCGCCGCCCAGGGTGCGGACACGTCTTTCATCTGTATGTGATCCAGTCGACACAGCGGGATGCGCTGCGCGAACACCTGCGCGAGTTGGACATCCCAACTTCCATCAACTACCCCTGCCCGCTGCCACTACTTCCCGCTTATCGGTGTCTGGGGGCCACGGCACGCGATTTCCCTACCGCAGTACGACACGCGGAGAATATTCTCGCGTTGCCACTCTATCCGGAATTGAATGAAAAAGACATGAATCGTGTCGTCAGGGCGATCGAGACGTTCCAGCGCAAAATGACCGACGACCCTGGCCCATCGCCGCATGACACCCACGCGGACACGTTCACCGCGGGATTGTGAAATACGGTCGAGATCCTCATCCACGGCAGCCACCTCGGCGCGGAACAGCAAGCGTGCGCACCGCCGATACAACGCAGCGTGCGGCATGACACGCGACCGAGCAAACCGTGCCGAGCAGACCACACTCCAGGACCCGCTCAGAGCAACTCGCGGATCAGCTGCCCATCCGGCAGAATGGGAATGGGGCGTCCGTCATGGTTGACGGTGTGACCTTCCGGATCGATCCCCAGATGGCGGTAGACCATCGTCAGCACATCATTGGGATGAACCGGACGGTTGGCCGGCGCCTCTCCCTTACGGGTCGACTCGCCGATCACCTGACCGACGCGCAACCCGCCACCGGCCATCAGAATGCTCATCAACGCACCCCAGTGATCACGACCACCGGTGGCGTTGATGCGGGGCGTCCNGCCAAATTCGCCCCACACCAGTAGCAGAACCCGTTTGTCCAGACCTCGCTCGTAGAGATCGGCAACCAACGCCGCCAGCATCTGATCGAGGGGGGGACCCGAGATGTCCATTCCGCGCGACGGCCCGTCGGAGCCGTCGGCCGGACGCTTGTCGTTGACAATATTTCGATGCCAGTCCCAACAGAGCGAATCGGGACCTGTATTCATCGTCACAAAGGTCACGCCCGACTCCACCAAGCGACGCGCCAACAGGCCCATTTGGCCCCAGCGGTGTGTGCCGTACCGCTCACGGGTCGCGCGTGATTCACGACTGAGATCAAACGCCTTCCGCGCCGCACCGCTGGTCACGATCTGCAGCGCGCTACGGTTGAATTCGTCAACACCGGCAATTTCGCCCGTCGCGTCGATGTTCCGTCGCAGCCGATCGAGCTCCGCTAACAGCGACTGGCGATCAACCGTCCGCGCCAGCGTCAGATCATCCGCTAACTTGAGATTAGCGGTCGCCCGCTCGATCTTCCGCGCATCATAGTCACTCTGAAACGGGTCCTGGCGGACCACAAATCCCGCGTGCGCCGCACCCAGATATCCAGCTCCCATCACCGCGGCAATCGTGGGGTTGCGCGTGAACTCCTCGGAAATACGGACGTACGGAGGTAACCCGGGACGCACGGGCCCACGAAATCGCGAGGCGATAGCGCCGGTCGAGGGGTAGTAGGTCTGTCCGGCTCGCCGATATCCGGTCGACAGCCAGTGGGCGCCCTCCAAATGACCGTTGGTGGTATGANTGACCGTACGGATAATGGCCGTGCGATCGATCACCTGAGCCGTGCGTGGCATCGTCTCACAATACCGTACACCAGGCATCGGCGTCGAAATCGACCCGTAGGGACCACGGAATTCGATCGGCGCCGCGGGCTTGGGATCAAACGTCTCGAACTGGCTGGGACCGCCACCCAACCAGATCTGGATGACCGCCGTCTCCTTCGTAGAACTGCCCGGCCGGCTNTTNGCGGCCCGTAATCGCAATACGTCTGCCAGAGACAACCCGGCCGATCCAGCGAACAGGCTGCACTCGATAAAGCGGCGACGGGACGGCTTGGCGGATGGATTNACCATGGCGCTCTGGGGGCTGAAGATCGGCACCTTTGACAGAAAACAATGATCGTGGTAGCCGCGGCTGGTCACTCGAGGGTCGGGCAGTGGGCGAGAGGCGGCCGTCTCGCTCAAGAGGTATGACCGGCCAACTCGCGAATCGGTTCTCCATTCCGCAAACTGGGAATAGGGCGTCCGTTAAACTCCACGCCTACACGCGGATCGAAATCGATCTTGAGGTGGCGGTACAAGGTGGACAGAAAATGGTACGGGGTAACGCGGCGTTCGACTGGATCCTCGCCCCGCGGGTCGGTGGCTCCGATGACCTGGCCGGTCGTAATTCCGCCACCGGCAAACAGCATCGAATTCGCGCGAGGCCAGTGATCGCGGCCCGGCTGGACGGTCCCCTTGGAGCCGCTGGCGGTCCCGCCACCACTGCTGGGCGAATAGGAAATCCTCGGTGTGCGGCCGAACTCACCCGTCACCACCACCAGGACGCGTCTGTCTAGACCCCGGTTGTAAATGTCTTCGATCAATGCCGAAACCGCCTGGTCGTAATAGGGAGCCCGGTATTTGTTGGCATTGAACACGTGATTATTGACGGCGTGGTCATCCCAATTACTGGGGCGGGCACACAGTGGGCCGTCGAACTCGGTCGTGACAATCTCCACTCCCGCTTCGACAAGTCGCCGGGCCAGTAGACACTGCTGTCCCCACTGGTGACGCCCGTAACGATCCCGGACCGCATCCTCCTCACGGGACAAATCAAACGCTTTGCCCGCCTCGGAACTGGTNAGCATGGAGATCGCCTGGCGCTGAAAATCATCGACTGCATCGACCACTGGAGACCCCTCCAGGTCGCGCCGCAACTGGTCAAAACCCTTGCGNAACGCGGCTCGTTCCTCCAGCCGCGTCAATTGACTGGGATCTTTCAGACCGATGTTGGGCACTTCAAAATTCGGTTTACTGGGGTCCCCCGTGACCCTAAAAGGATCAAATGCCGGACTGATGTGGCCGGGCCCCGCAATCACAAAGTTATCGTAGCGATCGACCGGGTTCACCGCGACGTAGTTGGGGAGTGCTCGGCCGGGACGATCTCGCAAGAAGTTTGTAACGGTCATCCAATCGGGATACACCGGCTTGGGTTTATCCGCGCGATCCGGGTCGCCACTCAGCACCCGCAACGACCCGGCCGGATGNCCACCCGCATCGTGCGCCACCGAACGGAGCAGGGCGTAGCGATCGGCCATCTGGGACAGGCGCGGCAACAGTTCGCTGATACGGATCCCCGCCACGTTGGTATCGATCGCATTGTACGGACCCCGAAATTCGGACGGCGCTTCGGGCTTCGGATCCCACTGCTCCAGGTGGCTGGCGCCACCCCGCAGCCAGACCAAGATGATGGCGGTGTCCGCGCGTGGCTGCTGCACAGCGCGCGCCCGGAGCGCGAACAGTTGCGACAGGGTCAAACTGGAAAAGCCGGCCAAACCGGCTCGCAGGATCTCGCGCCGCCGAACGCGACGATGATGACTCGGACCCGTACAGGGTTGCGATTGGTAAGGCACGGTTTGCATGGCGCGGGGGCCTCCGTCGGAGACGAGAACGGCAAATCGCCAGACCCGCCCCTACAGCTCCATCAGGTGAGAACCTGTCTATCATATCAGCAACGACTGGGCATATCTGCAACGACTGGGTTATACCCGATCGGCTGGGACGCGAGCAATGTAAGCCGGGCCGATTCTGTCTCTGCTTTCGGCCGTGCACCTGGTTATTTCCGAGGAAAATGACCCGCTGGCCGCCAGGAACCGGCGGGTGTGCACGCATTTGTCGCTCTGGGGCGCTGAAACTACTCCCCGAGAGGGGAGCGAAGGTACCCCACCGGATCGGAACGCGATCAGACGTATCCCTGCTCGGTAAACCACTGCCAGGCATCGGCCACCGTTTCGCGCGCCGCACGGCAGTGATATCCCAGCTCGTCGGCAGCCCGTCGACTGCTGTAATGGTGCCAGAGGTGAGCCATTCTTACACTCGCCGAATTGACATCGGGTTCTTTTCCGGTGAAGCGCGCCACCCAATCACCGCACCAGCCGGCCAGCGTGGTCAGCGGCGGACGGGCCTGCATCCAGGGTGGCCGGCCAGACGACACCTCGGCGAACAACCGCCAGGCGGAAAAATAGCTCATGTTGTGACCCGCCAGGATGTACTGCCGCCCCGGCTGCCCGCGCTCCAACGCCGCCAAACAACCGGCAGCCACATCCCGCACGTCGCACAGAGAAACACCACCGCGCGGTGCGGCCGGAGAAAACCGGCGGGCGACTTCCAACAACATCCGTCCCGAGGACGGTTTCCAGTCCCAGGGACCCAACATAAATGCCGGGTTGACAATCGTCCCCTCCAAACCACTCTCGACAGCCTTCCGGATGACAGCTTCCGCCGACCGTTTGGTGACCACATAGGGACAGGCCGGTTTGCTGCCGGCTGTCGTCTCATCCGCCGGTCGCTGGGGTGTGGCGGGCGCCAGTGCATCGACACTCGAGACGTGGACCATCTTAGCGCCCACGTCGCGGGCCGCATCCGCCAGAGCGCGCGTCCCCTCGACATTGATGCTCTCTGCCAAATCCCGCTGGGTCCGACCGATGGCCACAAAGGCAGCCGCGTGCACCACCGCAGAAACCCCCTGACAGCTACGCTCCAGTGAGGCATGGTCGCGCAAATCGCCGGGGACCACGTCGACATCGAGGCCCTCCAGTGGCCGCGGATCGGCGGATTTTCGGACCAGTGCGCGTACCGCTAAACCGCGCTGACCGAGCAGGCGGACTACGTTGTTTCCCAACAGCCCAGTGGCTCCCGTAACCAGTATCGTCATGCGCGACCCCTGCGCGGGTTGTGTTCGATACCCAAGGGGCCGATTATAAAGGGGATATTCAGACGCTTGCCATGCGGCCTCTGTTGCGTTCGACTTGCGCCGGTTCACCGTCCGCGGAAACCTCCACTGACAGCGAGCACCACTGATGGCCGATCTGACTGTCCTGCCTGTCGAAACCCGGGCCCAGAAAAAACAGTTTGTCCGGTTGCCTTGGAAACTGTACGCGGATGATCCGAACTGGATTCCTCCGCTACTGGGCAATCACCAAGAACTCCTGGGGTACCGTTCGCACCCTTTCCATGATGATGCCGAGATGCAGACTTTCCTGGCCGTCCGTAACGGTCAAGTGTGCGGCAGGATCGCGGCGACCATCCATCACGCCCACAATCGCAGGTACCACGAAAAACGCGGCTTTTTTGGGTTCTTTGAATCGATTGACGACGAGCACGTGGCGGGAGCCCTGTTCGACAAAGCCCGCGACTGGCTCGCAGAACGAGGAATGCACGCGATCCGCGGTCCGATGAATCCCTCGTTTAACTACGAGATGGGTTTGCTGGTGAAAGGATTCGAGTCACCACCAACATTCATGATGACCTACAATCCGCCCTACTACGCGGATCTCATCGAAGGCTGGGGCTTCGAAAAGGTGCGCGACATGTACGCCTTTCTCGGACATGTCGACATGGTAGACACGCTCGATCAAAAACTGTGGTTTGTGGTCGAGGAAGCGACGCGCCGCTTTGACATCAAACTGCGCCCCATCGATACCGGGCGGTTTGAAGAGGAAGTCCGGCTATTTCTGAACATCTACAACGAAGCAAACGGCAACCACTGGGGTTTTGCGCCGCTCTCGGATGCGGAAATCGTCAAGATGGCCAACGGGATGAAACAGCTCATCGTACCCGACCTGACCACGATGGCCGAAGTCGACGGCAAGACAGTGGGAACCATCTTTGGCATGCTGGACTACAACCCGCGAATCAAGCAGATCCAGGGGCGGCTGTTTCCCACAGGCTTTCTGCGAATCCTGATGGGACGCAAGAAAATCAAACGCATCCGGATGCTGGCGGCGCATGTCCGCCCCGAATTTCAACGCTGGGGCCTGGGCCTCGTGCTGGCTAACTCAGTATGGCAACGAGTCAAACACTGGGGGATTGAGGAAGTCGAGTTCTCTTGGGTCATGGAGTGTAACAAGCTCTCCCGCGGCACTCTGGAGCGGGCCGGTGTTCCGCGACCCAATACATATCGCCTCTACGATTACGCGATCCCCTCCGGGTCGTCGTAAACCGCGCACTACCTGTCGATCGGCGAGGGCTGTTGAACCGATTCATCCGCGGACGGTACGGCAGCGTCGGAGCGGTCGCAAATCTGGTCAAAGAACGCCTCCAGTGCCCGGTGATAGGCCACCGTAGGGGGGTCGTTGTGCCCGACGCCGGGCATCGACACAAATTGTTTCGGAGTCGCATCCGACGCATCGAAAAGTCGCCGGCCGAACTCAAACGGCACCACCTCATCGACCGTGCCATGGCACTGCAGGAGCGGCCCCCGGTAGTCCTTGATCTTCTCCAACGAGTGGTAACGTGTTTTCAGCAACCAGCGGACCGGTAGCCAGGGAAACTGCCTTGCCGCCACATCGGGCAACGAGGTAAATGTCCGCTCCAAGATCAACGCCCGCGCACCATTTCTGACGGCCAGATCGACGGCTACCGCCCCGCCCAACGAACGCCCTAGCAACACCACATCGGTCACATCACACTCCGCGCGCTGGGATAGAAATTGCTGCGCTGCGTGTGCGTCCGACAGCACGCCGACTTCGTGTGGGCGACCCGCACTGCGTCCGTAGCCACGGTAATCGAATGCCAAAACGGAGATCTGGAGACGGTCCCGCAGCCCTCCGAGATAACTGGCGATGGACGCCACATTATCCCCATTGCCGTAGCACACCAAGACCTGCGCGCGGGGGTCTGGATGTTCCAGGTACCAACCGTACAGACGTGTTCCATCGGCGGAGGCAAAGCGGACTTCCTCGTAGGCCAGCCCCGGCGGATCCCAGTCACCTCCACGACGGCGGGACCCCGGGTAGATGAGATAGTTCTCGAGGAAGATCATCAGCAACACCACTAACAATAGGTAGGACAGCAACGCGGCGCGCAACAGTCGAAATAGCCATTTGCCCAGAATCGATCGCAATTTCCCATCGATAGCGTTCATCTGCAGTTCTTGGGTTCTCAACCGCGCCGTTCCACCATTTGCATGGCGCGCCGTGCGCAACTCGCTGAACCTCGCATCCGGTCCGCACGCATCCGGTCCGCACGCATCCGATCCGCAGATGTCGATCGGTGTTCCCATCGAGCGAACGCTCGGAACCCACCCATGGGGTTCCCCTGCTCCATGTTCGGCATCAGCGAACACCGGACGGCCCGGGAAGAGACCCGAGAGGCTATTTTTCGTTGGCAGTCGGCGCGGCAAAACCGGTTCGATGGAATGTAGGACCTATCCGGGCTAGATCCTGACAAGCGTCGCAAGATCTCGCGCTGCGACCCACCGGTCAAACCGTTTTTGAGCGAATTGTCTTACACTGTCAGTAGGGTATTTTCCTCCCAACCCTGGTACCGAAAGACACATGTGCGGCCCGGACCCCTCCACCGACCGAACGCCCGAAGAATCCGCCCAAGGTGATCGGCGGCGGCTGCTCCGGCAGACGTTGGTGATCGGCTGGCTGGCCCTCTGGACCGGTCTCGGGATGCGCGCCTGGTGGCGCGACGACTCCCGCTTTGGCTGGGGGATGCTGGGGCGCAATATCGAGTACCTGATCGTGTACCACTGGATCGACGACCGAGGCCACCGTATCCAGTATTTCCCAGGCGACGAACTGCGCGACAAAGCGGAACAACTGCGCCCTCGGCGACCGCGGACGGCCGACGCTCCGCGGACCGATATCACCCGTTACGGAGTGGGAACTCTGAGAGCGTGGATCGGTGACTATCAGCGGTTCCTGTACGCCAATCGACGACCCCCACACGTCACCCACGTCGAAGCCACCCTGTACTACGCAGTCAATCGGCCGTTGTCATGGCCCGAACCCATCACCGTCTGGGATCAACGCCTGCAGCGACCGCTCGTGTTGAACCCCCCTGACACAGCGGATGGTACTTGCCAAACCGTCCGTCTGAGCTACCCCCCTCAGGATTAAGCGGACCCCAGTATCAAGCGGGAACCGAGCGCCGACCGCTCCGACCATGAGTACCGACAGACACCCCAACCACGGCGGCTTACGCGGTGCCAGCTGGCTGGCATTTTACTGGAGCCAGTTCTGGTTCGCCCCCAGCCGACTGCACACGCTGGGACTATTGAGACTCTGTTTTGGCTTCACACTGGTGCTGCGCATCACTGGTGCGACCGGTCTGTTCCGTATCGATTCGATCGCCGCCCAGTTTCCGGACCGCACCCTCTGGCCGGTCCGTCAGATGCTGGACACCTTTCACGCGCCTTACGCGTGGCTGGAATGGCTGCCCCTGCCGACGCCCTTCTGGTTCGGAAGACTCGAAGAGATCCTGCTCGCGCTGAGCCTATTGCTGACGGTTGGCCTCGGAACACGGCTCGTTGCGCCCCTCACCGCCACGCTGTTCTCTTACCTGTTCTTTCTCAGCCAGTGGAACTACTACCACCACCTACTGCTGTTCGTCCCCGTGTTGTGGATCCTCGCGATCTGGCCCAGCGGTCGTACGTTCAGCCTCGACGCACTGCTGCGACCACGCCAGCTGCCCGATCCCACGGGCACCCTGTTGCCGCTGCGGTTGTTGCAGGTGCTCGTCTGTCTGATCTATCTGTGCACTTTCTTATGGAAGCTGAACGAAGGCTGGTTGAGCGGACGAATCATGACGCTGTTCGTAGAGACCGGAACCATGCAGGGCCCCTTCGCCCCTTGGCTCAACCGCCTCGGATCTCAAACGCTCAGCCTGGGAACGCTCGCGATCGAAGGGTTCCTGCCGTTGGGGCTGTTGTTTCGGCCTACCCGCCGCTGGGCGATCTTGGCAGGCCTGGTGTTGCACGTCTCGATCGACGCAACGATGCGCGTCAACACCTACAGCTACCAGATGATGGTGCTCTACTTGGCGTTCATCCACAGCGAATGCGGCGCGACGGTGGTGCTGTTTGACGGAGACTGTGGCATCTGCCGCCGCAGCCGCCGATGGGCCAACCTGTGCGATGTCTGGTGCCGTCTTACCTGGGTCAACTTTCGCGATCCGCAGCTGCGCGACCAGCTGCCAAGGCTAACCGACGAGCAACTACAGCGGACGATGTGGGTGATCACACCGGCGGGAAGACTGCTGCCTGGGTTTACCGGGTGGAGGTACCTGCTGCAGTCGTTTCCACTCACCTTTATCCCCTCCTTTCTGCTGTTTCTACCTCCGCTCGGCTGGTTGGGAAACCGTCTCTATCAGTGGATCGCAGCGCGCCGACGTATTGTTTGCGAAGTACCGCTTCCCGCCCCGCAGGAACGCGTATGGCGAGACACGCTGCGTCTCACCGGAGACGCAATACGCTCTCCAACGGGCTCGGTGCCCACCGTAAATCCGGCACCGAAGCATTCCGGACCGACACCGCCGAGCTCGGTGGTCAGGCAGTGCCTTCGACAACTCACTCTGGCCGCTGGTGTGGCGCTGCTGATCGGTCTACCACTCCGCTCGCTGCTCCAGCGGGATGCGCGCTTTGGCTGGGGAATGTTCGGCGAAAATACCCGTTACCTAGTGGTCTACGAGTGGGTTTTTGCGGACGGGTCGCGACAGCCCCACTTTCCCAACGGTACACTGCGCGGGATGGCCGCCAAGGTGGCACCGCGCCAACCCGAATCCGCATTTGCCGACAGCGCGCAACGGTCTCGCCGTACACGCTACGGGCTGGGGGCCATCCGGCACTGGATTCGCCAGTACCAGGGGCATCTGTTTCCACAGCGACCCGCGGGTGCGGTGGCGATCGAAGCCCGTCTGTTTTACGCGATCAACGAACCTCTTGTGATTCACCAGTCACTCGCTTTTCGCGACCCACTGTTTGATGAATTGACGACGATCGACGGCACGGGCGATGGTATCCCGTCGCCCGTGGAGCGACTATCGTTTCCGCTGTCTGCCAACAAGACGGACCGACCCAACGTACCCTCTCCCTGACACGCTTGTGAACGAGCGGTTGTGAATCACCCCGCACCAACCCGACCCTGGCTACACCGTTGGAACCGGTTCTGGTTCGCCGAGACCGCTGCGCACCGCTATTGTCTGTTGAGAATTTTTCTTGGCGCTTGCCTGGTAATGACATGTAGCGGAGTCGATGGGTTGTTTCGGCTGCCCGCCACGACGCTCCATTTTCCCGATCGGTCGATGTGGGAAGTCGCGCACCTGCTCGACGGCTGGCGGATGCCCTACTTCGATTGGCTTTGGCTGCCCAACCCCTTCTGGTTCGCTCGGCTCGAAGAGGGGCTGCTGGTACTAGCCGTTTTGCTGATGGTCGGCCTGGCGACGCGGCTGGTGGCGATCGCCACCGCGACGACGTGCTCCTACCTGTTTCTGTTGAGCCAGTGGAATTTTCATCACCACCTGTTTCTGTTCCTGATCGTCCTCTGGATCTTGGCCGCAACGCCCTGCGGTCGGCATTTCAGTCTCGATGCACTGCTGGCCGACCCGCGGCGCCAGCACCGCAAGGCGTCCGTTCTGACACTGCGACTGTTGCAACTGCTGGTCCTCTCGATCTACGGCGCTACATTTGTCTGGAGGTGCAACGGCGTTTGGATGAGCGGCGAAATCCTCGAGATCCTCCGCGCCAGCGGTTCGCTGCGGGGTCCGCTGGCCGCGCATCCAATCCCACTGATTGGTGACCAGGGATGCAGTCTGACCGCCTGGTTGCTCGGTGGTTTGATCCCACTCGGGTTGGTGTTTGCACGCACCAGGCGGGCCGCCCTGGCGACCGGCATCATGTTCCACCTCGGGATCGACCTGTCGATCAGCGTCGGCACCTTCAGTTACCAGATGCTGTCGCTCTATCTGGTCTTCACCCACCCCGAGTGCGGGGCAACCGTCGTGCTCTACGATGGAGAGTGCTCACGCTGTGCGCGCAGCCGCCGGTGGTTGAATCTGTTGGACTGGTTCCGCCGTATTAGCTGGGTCGACTTCCGCGATCCAAAACACCGCGAACTGGGGCTACCGGTATCCCAGGAAAGCTTGTCCGAACAAATGCATGTTGCCACACCCGACGGTCGACTGCTGTGCGGATTTTTCGGCTGGCGCGATGTGCTGTGCCGATCGCCACTGAGCTTTCTTCCAGCGCTGGTACTCTATGTTCCACCACTCAACCTGTTGGGACCGAGTGTCTACCACTGGTTCGCCCGCAAACCGTCCCCACCCTGCCCGGTGGCGCCCACCCGAGCGGACCCGCAATCGCCCTGGCAAAAGACGTTGCGCGCGGCCGCGGTGGCGCGGTAACCGCCCTAAACTCCGATCCCACGGCAGAATGGGTCCCGGTGAACCACGCGGCGACACCTCTGACCCCCCGACCCAAAAACATAAACCGGTTGCCGGCGAGTCCGCGCCACGGGTCCGGCTTGCTCGCGGCCGGCGGGGCCGATTAAGATGGCTGATTGGACGTTTTCACTAACGCTTTTGCGTAACGGCTCTCGGTGGCGCAGCCACACTCGCTGGGATACCACACTGTCGTCATGAATGTACTACTCACGTTTCGCGTCGCCTTGCGGGCCCTCCGCAAGAACAAAATGCGAGCCGGCCTGACGATTCTAGGCGTCGTGATCGGTATCGCCGCCGTGACGACGATGGTCTCTCTCGGTGAGAGTGCAAAACAGCTCATTCAGAGTCAGCTGGCAACGCTGGGAACGAACATGATCGTGATCATGCCGGCCCAGGACGAATCGAGAGGGGTCCGACAAGGTCGAGAGATCACCCTTACTTCGGACGACGCGAAGGCCATCCGCGACGAATGTCCGGCGGTGCTGGCCGCCTCACCACTCGTCGGAACGGCGGGGCAGGTCATCTACGGAAATACCAACTGGAACCCCAGCGAGATGTACGGGGTAGGAGCCGATTATCCACTCGTTCGCAGCTGGCCGATCCGTCAGGGTGGCTTTTTTGGCGAGCGAGAAATCGCCTCGGCGGAGAAGGTCTGCGTGATCGGTCACACCCTGGTCGCCAAACTATTCCAGACACGCAACCCGGTGGGAGAGACCATTCGGATCAACAACATTCCGCTACGCATCGTCGGCGTCCTGGAAGTCAAAGGGGCAAACATGATGGGACAGGATCAGGACAACATCGTCTTGATGCCCTACACAACCGTTCGCAAGCGACTGCACGGCTCCCCCTACAACGACGTACATGCCATCATGGCTTCCGCCCGGACCGTGGAGGGAAGCGCAACGGCCAAACAGGAAATTGAGTATTTGCTGTCCGATCGCCACGGGATCACCCCCGGTGCCAAGGCCGATTTCCAAGTTCAGACAATGGACGAAATTTCCCAGATGCTGGGGATGATCATGGGTAGTCTGACCGCCATGCTGTCGGCAATCGCCGGGATTTCACTACTCGTCGGCGGAGTCGGCATCATGAATATCATGCTCGTCTCGGTCACCGAACGAACCCGGGAAATCGGTATTCGTATGGCGGTCGGCGCCAGTTCCTGGGATATCCTGCGGCAGTTTCTGCTGGAAGCCGTGGTGCTCTCCTTTATCGGGGGCATCGTCGGGTTTTCGCTCGGATTCGGTGCCTCGATCGGAGTCTCGACCCTCCTCAATCAACTGAATCCCGACATGAACTTACCGATCGTGGTCTCGATTCCGGCCGCCATCGCGGCCATTTTCTTTTCCGCAGCGGTGGGAATGTTTTTCGGTTTTTTCCCGGCATTTCGCGCCAGCCAACTCGATCCCATCGACGCACTTCGCTACGAATAAGCGGGCAAAATGTGACGATGGATTCACCGACTCGATTGCTCGCAGCATCTTCGAAAAACGGAACCACAGCGCGTGCTCGAGTCACAGGGCCATTCAGAACCCGGGTTTCCCGCGCCCGGTGGGCCTGCTGCTGCGTTGTCCTGCTGCTGACCCTGACGGACGCCCGCGGACAACCTCTGGGAACGCCCGACCGCGAACACCCGGGTGACGGGCCAATCCAGGCATACTTGGCGCGCGAAACCACGAGCGTCTTCAACGGTTTTGACCAAGACCTGAAGTCTGTCGAGGCCTGGAAGAAGGCCCGCCCGGGTTACCGGAGTGAATTGTTCTACATGCTCGGTCTGCAGCCACGTCCAGATCGTACACCTCTGTGCGCCACGATCACCGGTTCGCTTCGCACAGACGATTACATCGTCGACATGATCCACTATCAGAGCCGCCCCGGCTTGTACGTGACGGGAAATCTGTACCGACCTGCTGTGGTCGCCGCAAACCAGCGTCTGCCGGCAATTTTCTATGTCTGTGGCCACTCGGGTCGAGGGCGCAACGGAAACAAGACGGCGTTCCAGTCCCACGGAATCTGGTTCGCCCGGCATGGCTACGTCTGTCTGATCGTCGACACGCTCCAGCTGGGCGAAATCGGAGCAACCCACCACGGAACGTATCGGGAAAATCGCTGGTGGTGGCATAGCCGGGGCTATACGCCGGCGGGTGTGGAATGCTGGAATGGGATCCGGGGGATCGACTATCTGTCGGGCAGATCCGACGTCGATCCCGAGCGGATCGCGGTCACCGGAATCAGCGGCGGCGGTGCATCGACGTTTTGGATCGCAGCCGCGGATCCGCGGGTCAAAGTCGCGGTCGCGGTCAGCGGGATGGCCGACCTGCCGGCATATGTTCCTCATCGCGTCATCAACGGCCACTGCGACTGCATGTTCTTCTACAACACGTTCCGCTGGCCGTGGGCCCGCATCGCCGCGCTGATCGCACCGCGGCCACAATTGTTCGTCAACAGTGACAACGATCAGATCTTTCCGATGGATGCCAATCAGCGCGTGATTCAGCGGCTCGAGCGTCTGTACAGCCTGTACGGTGCGGGGGATCGCGTGGACGCGGTGGTCAGTATCGGCGGACACGCGTATCGACAAGACATCCGCCAAAGTACGTTTCGTTTCTTAAACCTGCATCTCAAGGGACAAGCGGCAGAAGTCACCGATAGCGAAGTCGATCTGGTCCGTGGACCGCGCAGCGGTGATCACCCGATCGCACCCGAGCGGCTGCGGGTATTTCGAACCGATGACGATCTACCAACCGATCAGCGCAACACCGTGATCGATCGTCACTTCGTGCCGATGGCCGAGCCGCCGCTCCCTCAGCCGGGTCAATTCGCGCGCTGGCGGTCCGAACTCCTGCGGCGCTTAAGAGCAGCCTCGTTTCGAACGCTCCCGGCGCGCGGCGCGCCGGGACAGCCACTCGAGCCACTCTCAAACGGTGTTTGGGCTCTGGCCAGCGAACCGGGACTGCGAATCACATTGCGGGCCTTGGAAGGGTCGCGGGACCTAACACGGGCAGCCCGCATTTGGCTGTTGATCGAGGGCGACCAACCGATCCGTGCGCAGCCCGCTTGGTTGACCCCCGAGCTACGGCCAAACGACGCGCTCGTCGTCTGCGCTCCCCGCGGTCGCGGTAGTTCGAAGTGGACGCAAAAGAATCCCCCCAATTATGTCGAGCGTTCACACGCGCTGTTGGGGACGACGGTGGACGCCGGCCGGGTGGGTGACATCATCGCCGCCGCGCGAGCGCTGCGCCAGCAGTTCCCCAGCGCCACGATCCATGTCGCGGGCGCCCGCGGGGCAGGAATTCTGGCAGCGTATGCGGCGCTGTTCGAGCGGGAAGAGATCGCCAGCGTATGCGCGAATCGACCGCTCACATCGCATATGCAACCGGGCGCTCCCGCATTTCTGAACGTGCTGCGGGTCTGCGACATACCCGAAGTCCTGGGCATGCTAGCACCCCGCAGAGTGACGCTGATCGACGTCGCTGAGGCGGATCGCGAGCGTATCCGTGCGTTGTTTGAATCGGCCGGCGCAGCCGCGACGCTGCGGCTCAAATAGCCGGCCGCAGCAAACGGTAACGGTTGTAGCGATTTTCTCGATTTTGCCGGTTCTGCGGCCGATATAGCTCCTAGCAAGACCGGGCGGAAACCTCACTGGGATCGGGTGTGGGAAGTCACCGAGCGACCCAACACGCGCCGCCAGCCACCGGTCCACATCCGGCGTTGACGATAGCCACCCGTCACGGACGCCAGAGACACGCAAGGAACCGACGCGATGATGCAGAAAACAAGGTGGGCCGTGATCAACTCCATAGCGGGCATACTGCTGCTCAGCGGTGTCTCGGGGTGCCACTTGCCTCACTCGAGTTGCCTCCAGTGCGGGCCCTTGGGCCATCACGCGACCACCATCGGGGGGCGCGCCCATCAGGCATTGACGCTCGACGCCGGGTGCGGCGAAGTCTACGTCGACGAGTGGATCAGCGATCCGCCGGGGGTCTGCGATGCGTGCGGTGGATCAGCACTCCACGCACACGGTTGTCTGCCGCCACTGCTTCCCATTCTGTCACATCTGTGGGGTGTTCGCTTCTGCGGAGACTGCCAAGATTCCCAGTTCTCACACCCAGATGCATGCGAGCACTGCGGTCAAATCCACTCTGTCGAAGAACTCAACGAAGGCGAAGTGGAGGTGCTCGAGCCGACACCCGCCAAGAAAGCCAGCTATCGCCAACCTCCTTCGGCTGCACGGCTTCGGCAGTCCGCACGGCGTCTTACGACGCGGTCTCAACGCGCCGCTACCCGCCGAGTTGGAACTGCCACCACTCGATCGGTCCCCCACTGATTCGCGGCCGTCGGACAGCGGGACAGCCCTCTGGTCGTCACGCGGACAGCCGCATCGTGGAAAGCGGGCAATTCCGGTCCAGACAATCACCGGCGGTGNCCCGCATCCCTTACTTTCTACTGCGCGCCCGAGTCTCGTATGTTCGGACTGCTGAACATCGACAAGCCGGCCGGNATTACGTCGCGCACCGTCGTCAACCGTGTCCAATATCTGGTACGNCCCGNCAAGACGGGACATGCGGGTACGCTCGACCCGTTAGCCACGGGTGTGCTGGTCGTCGCGGTGGGGCCCGCCACACGNCTGATTCCCTATGTTCAGGCNACCCGCAAAACCTATTTGGCNACTTTTCTGCTGGACCATCAAAGCGAGACGCTGGACACCGAAGCCAATGTCCAGCCCGTAGCCGATCCACTCCAACCGGCGCAAACGGAAATCGCAGCAGCGCTACCGCACTTCGTTGGTCGGCTCGCACAAGTCCCACCAGCGCACTCGGCGATCAAGGTCAAAGGCCGCCCGGCATACCAGCTGGCGCGGGCGGGTCGCGAACTACAGCTGGCCCCCCGGTGGATTACCATAGATCGCATCGACCTCATCGAATACGACTACCCGCGTTTACAGCTAGACATCACCTGTAGCTCAGGAACCTATGTCCGATCGCTCGGTCGTGACCTCGCACAACACCTGGGCACCCAGGCGGTCATGACCGCCCTACAGCGAACCGCGATTGGCGACTTTCGCGTTGCGACNGCNTGTAGCTGGGGGTCCCTGGCGGACCAGAGTCTCACGGCGCACACCCTTGCAACGTGGCTTCTCCCGCCACAAGTNGCGGTCGACCACCTGCCGCGTGTCCAGCTCGACGCGGATCAAATCCAACGGCTCCGAAACGGGCAGGCGATCACAAAGTCTGACGCCGCATCCGATGGGGAACACGCCGGATTCGACTACCGTGGCGATCTGGTCGCGATCTTGACCCCACGCGATGACGCGCTGTGGCAACCGATCCGCGTGTTCCCGGCGGATTCTTGAACCTCAATCGATCAACCGGCTGTACCAACCGGCCGATCGGTGTAACCCTCTGCGTAAACGTCGAAACGAAATCAATCGCAGGCGGGTTCTGCCGGTCTTGAGCCCTGCGAGGGTGATCCCCCTGGTGCCTACTGGGAAACCGCTGTTGCCGCCCGATGACAACATGGCGAACGCTGGCCAACTTGGACGAAGAGAGGTGCTGAGTTCGTACGGATCGTGAAGGGCATGGACGACCTCCGGTAAGCTGGCGCCGGAACCAGACGCTGGCTCCGTTTCTTTGCGCGATGCGTCCATGTTCGAGAATCGGAATCTGAGGCTCGACCTATGCGCTCTGGGTNTGCTGGCGGTGGTGATCTTCACCGGCCTGGCGCTGCTGTCTTACGATCCGGCTGATCCCATTCAGGCGCTGGTACCACCCCTAGACCGCCTCTACCAGCCCGACATACTGGTGCATCCGCCGCACGCGACTCCACGCAATATCTGTGGTCAATGGGGTGCTTTAGTCGCCGACTTGTTGCTCAACCTGTTGGGGATTGGGGCCTATTATCTGATCGTCTCGTTGGCGATCCTCGACCTACTGCTGTTGCGACGCCAAGCGACGAACGCCATCGTCCTGCGCACGCTCGGTTGGCTGTTTTCACTAGTCGGGCTGACGGCGGTGGCAGCGATGCTGGCCCCCAGCTTGTCACCCGGACCGGTGATCGGATCAGGTGGATACCTGGGCGCCTTGGTGGCGAGTCGACTGGACACCCATTTCGCGCTGATCGGCAGCATGATCCTGTCGTGTAGTCTCGTGCTAGGAGGTCTCCTGCTATGTACCGACTACACGCTTTTGGAGGTGGCGCGTAAGACGCTGCTCTTGGTTTGGGGCTGGCGTTCGGTACCACCCAAAAAGTGGACGCGGGACCTCGACTCGGACACCCTTGAGCAACTCGCAGATGCCGAAGGAGAACTTCCCGTTCGCCGCAGGAGGCTCAAAAAGTCGGCGGAAGTCGCACTTGACCTAGATCTGGAAGATGCCGAAATGCTCGACCAGCGTTGTGAGCCGGCGACCTCCGGAAAACGTCGTTTGAAGGCCGCGACAGGTACCGAAGGCCGTGCGCGAAACTCCCGTAACAAAGGGTCGCTGGAGACCGGCAAGACCGGACCACCGTTGCGAATCCGTCAGCGCCGAGATCGCAGCGAACGGGACGAAGTGATCGATCGTCTCAACAAAGCTGTGCAGAAAGACGCGCCCCAGCAGTACAAACTTCCCGACATGAATCTGTTGCTCGAATCAGACGACGTCTGCTTTGAAGAACAAGCGCACGAGGTCCGCCGCAAGGCGCGTATATTGGAAAAGACATTTGCCGACTTCGGTTTCAAAGTCAAAGTCGTCGAAATCGAAACGGGGCCGGTGATTGCCCAATACGAGGTACAGCTGGAAGCCGGTCTGAGACTCTCCAAGATCACCGGCCTGGCAGACGACNTGGCGATCGCGCTACGTGTCCCCAGCGTACGCATCGTAGCGCCCATTCCGGGCAAGAACACCGTTGGTATCGAGGTGCCAAACGAAACACGGCAAATCGTCCGGCTGCGCGACGTCATGGAAGAAGCAGACGGCCGCGTGAAAAAAATGCGGATTCCCATCTTCCTTGGCAAAGACGTGTCCGGGAACCCTCTGATCGTGGACCTCTCGACGCTACCCCACCTCCTGATTGCCGGCCGCACGGGGACCGGCAAAAGCGTCTGCCTGAACGCCATCATTTCGTCGATCCTGATGACTCGGCAACCCGACGAAGTACGGATGCTGATGATCGACCCGAAGATGGTTGAACTCTGTGGGTACGGTCGGCTGCCACACCTGATGCACCCCGTGGTGACCGATATGCGCAAAGCCGAGGCGATCCTGTCCTGGGCTGTCGACAAAATGGAAGAGCGCTATGCGTTGCTCGCCCAAGCGGGGGTTCGTCACATCACGAGCTACAACCAGCTGGGGCGGGACGAATTACAGAAGCGCCTGGCAGCCGAGATCGATGAAGCCGAGGAGATCCCCGAGAACCTGCCGTTCATCGTGATCGTCGCGGACGAAATTGCCGACTTGATGATGACCGCCGGAAAGGAAGTCGAACAACACATAATCCGGTTGGCTCAAAAGAGCCGGGCCGTAGGTATCCACCTGATCCTGGCGACTCAGAAACCCACCGTCGATGTGATCACCGGACTGATTAAATCGAACCTGCCGGCACGGATTTCATTTCAAGTTGCCAGCCGCACCGATAGCCGTGTCGTACTCGACGAAATCGGTGCGGACAAACTCCTGGGGAATGGGGACATGCTGTTCCTCTGGCCCGGCACGAGCAACATGATGCGCGGACAGGGCACCTATCTCGGAGACGACGAAATCAATGCCATCGTCGAACGTTCCAGCGAACACCGTCAGGAGTTCGTCGATGAACTGGTCAATCTCCGAGTCGAAGAGGCCGAGGGCGAGGGTCGCGGACCGTTGAAGAACCGCGACGATCTCTACGAGAGTGCAGTCGATATCGTGGTGCGCGAAGGACGGGGAAGTTGTTCGCTATTGCAACGCGCCTTAGGTGTCGGGTATGGGCGCGCCGCGCGACTGATTGACTTTATGGCGGAAGACAACATCGTCGGCCCTTACGCCGGTTCGCAGGCCCGCGAAGTACTGATCTCGCTCGCCGATTGGGAGGCCATGCAGGGCGAGACCGAAGCCGACGAACCAACCACAAACCGGTCCAACATCATCCGGCCCCACGACGAATGGTCCAGCGAGGAAGAGACCGTCGAGCCCGAACTCCGCGCCGTGCACCCGCTCACCGAATCCAGCGAACAGGAATCCGTGGGTGACACACAAGACGAAGAGGACATCGAGAACGCCATAGAGAACGACGAGTGGGAGCAGGAGGAGGAAGAGGGTGAAGAGTGGGAGGAAGAGGAGGAAGAGGAGGAAGGAGACGAAGAGGGTGAAGAGTGGGAAGAAGGAGACGAGAATTGGGAGCCCGATCGAGAGACCGAACGCAATCGGGATCGACAGAATGCAGAGGGGACCGCCTGAGGCCAACCACATGGCACCGAGACCACCGAGGTCGGCATGCCAAGGCCGTTCGACAACCGGTTACGTTCCCCCCGTGCGTTCGGTCGCGCAGGCTACCATCGCCAGCCATCTCGAAGTTGCCCGTTGACAACCGCACCATCGGGCCACTCTCCGCGCCGCAGGCGAATAATGCAATCGGCCGCTTCGATTCCCATGTCGACTTGCGACTTGGTATCGTTGCCCGCAACGTGTGGACTACAAACGACGTTGTCTAGTTGAAACAGTGGATTGTCCGCGTTGGTCGGTTCCTGCTCGAACACGTCCAAGCCGGCCCCCGACAGGGGGCCGTTGTTTAGCGCGTCGATCAGATCGGCTTCCACGTACAGCTTTCCGCGCGCCGTATTGATGAATACGCTGTCGGGCTTCATGCGTCCAAACAGGTCGGCGTTGAACATGCCGGTGGTCTCCTCGGTCACCGGACAATGGACGCTCAGGAAGTCGGCTCGCGCCAAGAGCGCGGCTAGCTCGACCAGCTCGATCCCGTGTCGCTGGACAAATTCCTCGTCGGGGAAGTTCTCCACAGCGATCACCGTCATTCCCAATGCCTGCGCGCGCAGAGCTGTGCTGCGCCCAATGCGACCCAGTCCGAAGATACCCAGTGTCTGCCCACGAATAGGACGAGTCGGTTTCATAGGCCAACGCCCGGCACGCGCTTCCCGGTCGTTAAACAACACTTCTTTGGCCACCGCGAAGATCAGCGATAACGTCAGCTCCGCGACCGCCTCGTGATTCGCGGTGGGCGTGATGGTCACCGGGATTCCCTGCCGCGTCGCCGCCGCAATATCCACGCGGTCGTAACCCACACCCGACCGGGCGATGACCCGCAGCTTGGGAAGCGCTTCCAGGACATCGGAAGTCAAGATCTCGCCGCCGGCAATGACCGCATCACACGGGCTGAGCACTTCCACCGTTTTTTCGGGACCGCACAGACCGCGCGTAAACGTCGAATCCTCGGGATAACAAATCTCAAATCCTGCTTCGCTGAGATGGTCGACGTACGGCGCCTGCTGGTGCAACATCGCTTCGGGCGTGATCAGAACCACTGGCATTCAGACTCTCCTCGACTTCAATCGACCCAGGAATCAAACAACCGCTGACGCAAACACCTACGCGGCGCCACACGCAGGCTTCGATCCAG
Organism: Planctomycetaceae bacterium; assembly: GCA_002702965.1. Taxonomy (GTDB): domain Bacteria; phylum Planctomycetota; class Planctomycetia; order Pirellulales; family Pirellulaceae; genus UBA9264. Next base: position 45,567 of record PADE01000114.1, on the reverse strand, counting down.
CCGTGGTAACGATCGGATGGCGGCTCGTCGCAAACCGTCGGGCAGTCGCAAACCGTGGGGCAAGGGTACGGTAGTGCGCGATCAGCAGCCGGGCCGCGCAGAACTCTCTCACCAAGCCGGCTTCCACTGCCAGCGGTCGGAGCCATAAACCCATCTTTAGTGTGGCGATTTATTGACGGCTGAACACCCCACTCCTAGACTGACCAGCCGAACCGATCGATTCCCGACCCCGCAGAGACGGTACGGTCCCGACCCCGCAGAGACGGTACGGGGATTCACCCTGAAACCAGAAACACCCCTTATGAGTACAGCAGCGCGGCTCAGCGAACTGGGGATTACCCTCCCCGAAGCCCCCGCGGCCGTCGCCGCCTACGAACCATGGGTGCGCGTCGGAAACCTGCTGATCACCTCCGGCCAATTGCCCTGGCAAGACGGCCAGCTGGCCTACGCCGGTAAACTGGGCGCCGAATTGGATGAACAGCAGGGATATCAGGCTGCGCGACTGTGTGCAATCAACGCCATCGCCCAATTGCAAGCCGCCGTCGGGGACCTCGATCGAGTCAAACAAATTGTCCGTCTCGAGGGCAACGTCCACAGTGCACCCGGATTTCGCGGCCATCCGCAAGTCTTAAATGGCGCGTCGGATTTGTTCAACCAAGTGTTCGCCGACCGGGGAAGACACACCCGAACCGCGCTCGGCATCAACGAGATGCCGTTGGATGCGGCCGTCCAGTTGAGCGTGTTCGCAGAAGTGCAAGAAGCTTCGTAAACCGCGTTGGAGACTCCCATGCAGTCAAGCATCGCGCACTTCACGATCGCCACTCGCGATGTGGCCCAATCCGCGGCGTTTTTTACGCACACGTTGGGTTGGCCTCCTATCGAACGGCCGGGCAACATCGGTCAGGCCGCCTCCTGGCTGCAGATCGCGCCGCACCAAGAGCTCCATCTGATCCAGGTCGACGGCTTCCAACCATCGGCTTACGAGCAAGAATTCGGACGGCATTTTGCCATTCGTTTTCCCGAAAGCGGCTTCGCCGCACTCAAGGAACGGCTCGTCGAGCACGGAGCCGAGTTGATCGCGCCCCAGCGGGAGACCCCTTTCGAGCGGTTTTTCTTCCGCGAACCAAACGGCTACATCTTCGAGATCGTCGCCGCCGATCACGCACCCGAAACCTGATTCCCAAAAGCGGTCGTGCCCGATCCGTGTCGACATGCCGCTGAGAGACCCCGGTGCGCTGTGTCAGCTGCCTGTCGGCAACCGGCTACCCGGCCGTTGCCTGCCGGTATTGACCAGATAAATGCCTACCGCAACGCAAGCCGCCGAAACGAGCAGCCAGGGCGACAGCCGGTCACCCCGCAACCCGTTGGCCAGCAAGACGCCAAACAGGGGTGTGGTAAAACTGAATACCGCCAATCGAGACGCGGAGTGTTTGCGCAGCAGACGGGCATGCATCGCAAAGCAAAAACCGGCCACCACCAATCCCTGATACAACAGCCCCCAAAGTGCCGCCGGTGCCACGTCGGCCGGTCGAAACGACTCCCAGGCAAATGCGTATCCCAAGAATAACCAGACCCCCAAGATGTCTTGCCAAAAAATCAGTTTCCCGGTTTCCATCACCGCCAGCGCCCGTTTGGTGTAGATGATCCGAATCGCCAGTAGGGCGGCGCTGAGGATCAGCACCAGGTCACCCGTGACCGACGGGTTGTCGCGATGCACGGACTCGTCTACCGAACCCGCCTGGTCCACCGTGAGGATGAGCACCACACCCGCAGCGGCGACCACGAGTCCCAGCAGTTTTCGGAGGGTCAGCTGATCGGTGCGCGTGACGAGATGCTCCAACGCGACCACCCAGAATACAAAGGTGTTGATCAACATCGCGCCATGGGACGAGTTGGAGAGCACCACACCCACGTTAAACGCCGATATCTGTAGAAACAAAATGACGGCCAAGCCCATCGCCCAGATCAGCTGATCGCGACGGAGGCGCAATTCGGTCCGTTCGAATCGGCACCAGATGAGCATGAAGCCGGCGGCGATCACAAACCGCAGGCCGGCCATCGTGACCGGCGGAAACGACTCCGAGGCAAAACGGATCGCCACCGGGGTGCCACCCCACAGCGCAGCGGTCAGCAACACCAACGAAGCCGCCGGCGTGTCGAGAGGTACGGATGAAACCGGGGGGAGGGAACTCGATCGCGACATGCCGCCACATCGTACGCAGTCACCCGATGGCCGGCAATGCAGCGATCGGTCTGACATCGCGACGTGGCGCACCACCGCACCGACCAGCGGCCGGCACTAGCCTGATCGCCGCGCGGAAACAGGAAACAGCGGGCAGTGCCGGAAAACGCGGCGCGGGAACAAGGCTCGAGTAAAAACGGCCGCAGGCGACGGCAACAGCCGGTGCGGCAGACGCATGGAACCTCGGTTTGACGTCTGCTAAACTGGCCTGTAGATACGTCAATGGCGTGGTCGACGTTGACCTAAGCACTTGCTAAATCAGGAGTTCGCCAACGTGCCGCGGATCCTCTTAGGGTTGCTGTTACTGTTGGTGTCCGGAAAAATCTGGTCTGTCAGCGCGACAGCACCGCGGTTCTTGCGGGCCGCGGAAGTCGCGCCAGTCGGAGAACACCCCCCGGAACCGGGGAGCGATCTCTTTGAGGAATCACCGCTGCCGTTGATCACGCGGCGGCCACGGACCGCGGACGATGTCGACGCGCTGCACGCCACAGCGCTGCTCGCGCACGCCCGCATGCTGATGCAACGGGGTGACCTGGGAAACGCGCTGCGTCGTTATCAGCGCGCCTGGCGATACAATCCCGCTGCAGTTGACATCATGGAACGAATCGTCCCACTCGCCTTCCAATCAAGTGTCAATCGTAAGGCGGAAGGTTATCGCTACGCCGTGATCGCTGCCGATCGGGGCCTCTCGGATCCACAGTTACTCACCCAGTTGGCGGTCCACCTGACACGCAATAACCAGCCCCGCCGGGCGCTCCGCTTGTACGACCGATTGTGGAAGATCCAGCAGAATAAAGCACCCCATTTGCGATGGGTCGTCCAACACGTAGAAATGGGCCGCCTCTGTCTACTGCTGCGGGATCCGGCGCGGGCCGTGGGGTACTTTGAAGTGGTCCGTAAGGCGATCAAGGATCCCGATCAGTTCTCGATTTCAGAGAGCCAATTGAAGCGGTTGCTAGGAACCAAGAATGCCACTTGCCTGCTGCTGGCAAACGGCTTCCTACGGGGTCGGCAATTCGCTGCCGCCCTCGAGATGTTTGAGAAAGCCGATGCCGGACAACCCAATCCGGCGCTGCTGGCGTTTCGCCGGGCGCGGGTCGAAGCGGTGCGCGAAAATGTCGAGGCAGCGATGCAGCAGCTCGAGCAGTATCTTCAAAGCGGCGAGACGGCGGCGGGGACCGGGCCTTACACACTACTCCACCGCTTGTTGCGCACGATGGCCGACGATGATCGGCAAGCCCAGGAGCGATTGCAAGAACGTCTCGAAACCCTCTACAAGAACCAGTCCGAGAATTCCGTGCTGGGTACTTTTCTCGCGGAACATCGGCGGTCCCAGGGTCGGCTCGAAGAGGCTGAATCGCTGTTTCAAGCGCTGCGAGAGCGGCAATCTTCCGCAGAGCTGAACCGCGGACTGGTGAATATCTACCTCAAGCAGGCTGACACCGAGAGGCTGTATGCGATGCTCGTCGAGATCGTCGCGGACGACCCACAGCTGGCATCGCTCTCAGGCCTGCCACAGCAGATCGTCGAGCGCGATGAGGGCGACGTTCTGGACGGTCTGATCGAACACACCACGCAGGATCTCTCCGACGACGCCGAGACGGCGGCGCACGGCGCGCAGGCCGTGGCCGTCCTAGCGGCCATCGCCAAACGATTTGACGCCGCCGATCACTGGTTCGCAACGGCGCGGCGTCTCGGCGCCACCCAGTCGGCCACGCTGTACAGCAATTGGGGCCGTCGGATGTACCAAGCGGGCCGTTTTCCACAAGCAGTCGATGCATTTCGAGGCGCCCTTCAGATCCAGACAAAACAGGACAATCATCCGCTGTTGTATCTGCTGATGGCCGACGCACTCGTCGCCAATCAGCAGCTGGAAGCGGCCTTAGACGCGGTCCGCAAAGCGAAGGCACTCAAACCGGACCATGTCGTCGCGCACAGCCAGATCCCCTGGATTCTCTACCGCGGAAAACGCTTTGCCGACGCCAAGCGCCAGTATCTGGCCTTCCTAGACAAGTTCGACTCCCAGGTCGACAACGAGCAGATCCGCCGTATTTGCAGGCAAGCGAGGTTTATCCTGTCCACGCTCTCGCTGCGCGAGGGGAACTTCCCCGAAGCGGAACGCTGGCTGGAGGAAGTTCTCGACGAATTTCCGGAAGATGTCGGGGCATTCAATGACCTGGGTTACTTGTGGGCCGACCGGGACATCCACTTACAGCGCGCTTTGATGATGATTCAACGGGCGGTCGCCGCCGAACCTGACAACACGGCCTATCGCGATAGCCTGGGCTGGGTCTACTATCGGCTGGGACGCTATGCGGACGCCGTACGCGAATTGGAAAAAGCGGCGGGGCAAACGGCGGACGGAGTGATTCTCGACCACCTGGGTGATGCCTACTCGAAGTTGCAGCAACCCGACAAGGCGCAGGCCGCCTGGCGGCGAGCGCTGGCGGTTTTCGAGGAGCAGGACGACACCCAGCAGGTCGAATCCGTCCGAACGAAAATCCAGAACACCGATTCCTAGTCCGAGGTGCGATCGATGGCAGGCCATTCTCATTGGGCGGGTATCAAACACAAGAAAGCCCTCATCGACAACAAACGGGGCAAGGTGTGGAGCAAACTATCCAAGGCGATCATGGTGGCGGCCCAGATGGGCGGCAGTGACCTGGAGACCAATATCCGCCTGCGAACGGCGATTGCCGATGCGCGCGCCGTCAGCATGCCCAAGGAGAACATCGAACGGGCGGTCAAGAAAGGGACTGGAGAACTGGCTGGGGCGCGGGTTGAAGAGGTACTCTACGAGGGCTACGGCCCGGGTGGCGTTGCCGTGATGTGCGACATCCTCACCGACAACCGTAACCGAACGGCTCCTGAAATACGCAAGCTATTCGAGGTGCACGGCGGTAAGCTGGGCAGCAGCAACTGCGTCGCGTACCTATTTGAACGCAAAGGTCTGTTTGTTATCGATGCCGCTGGGACCGACGAAGAAATGCTGATGGAACTCGTGTTGGAGGCGGGGGGTGACGACGTCCGCGGGGAGGACGATAAGTTCCATATTACTTGTGAACCGGAAACGTACTCCGAAATCGGTGCGGCGCTCGAGTCAGCCGGGGTGACCGTGGAAATCAAAGAGATCACCCGGATCCCCACCAACACTGTCGACCTGGACATCGAAACGTCGCGCAAAGTGCTCAAACTGATGGAACAACTGGACGATCACGACGACGTGCAAAATGTCTCAGCGAACTTCAACATCCCNGAGGAAGCGATGGCTGAGATAGGCGAGTAGACCGTTCGCAACGACTCCGGCGGATAGCCACGCACCGTTGCCCGCACCCCGGTGGCTTGATCTGGAGCGACAAAGGAGCTTTCCGTGAACCCGGTGCTCAATTCCAAAACCGATCCCGCGGCAACCATCGATCTGGAACAAGCCGTGGCGGAACGTTATTCGGCGGCGTCCGAACAGGCGGAATCAGCGCTCTGTTGTCCGGTCGAGTACGACACCCGCTACCTGGAAGTCCTGCCCCGCGAACTGATCGAAAAAGACTACGGCTGTGGTGATCCCTCGAAACACGTACGCCCGGGGGAAACCGTACTCGATCTGGGAAGCGGCGGCGGCAAAGTCTGCTTCATCGCNTCCCAGATTGTCGGTCCCGGCGGGCGGGTGATCGGCGTGGACATCAATCGGGACATGCTCGCTCTGGCGCGCCGGTTCCAACCACAAATCAGCGCCGCGATCGGCTGGGACAATGTCGAGTTCCACCGCGGGCGAATCCAGGATCTGGAACTCGACCTCGATCGCTGGGAGACGTACCTCCAACAGCACCCGATCACCTCCACCGATGACTGGCTGGAAGCGCAGCAACACGCCCAGCGCTGCCGCTGCGAGACCCCGATGGTGGGTAGCGACTCGGTCGATGTAGTGGTCTCCAACTGCGTGTTGAACCTGGTCGCCCCGGACGATCGAACCCGGTTGTTCGCGGAACTGTTCCGCGTCTTGCGTGACGGTGGTCGGGCCGTGATCAGCGATATCGTCAGCGACGAACGGGTGCCGCCGCACCTGCAGAACGATCCGCAGCTGTGGAGCGGGTGCATCAGTGGGGCTTTCCAGCAAGANGCCTTTGTGGAGGCCTTCGCCGACGCCGGATTNCAGGGNATGGAAATCCTCNCCCGCCANAGCGANGCCTGGGCGACNGTGGAGGGGATCGAGTTCCGCAGCCTGACGGTCCAGGCCTTCAAAGGGCCGGCCGGATTGGATCGAGACTGTGGCCAGGCGATCCTCTACCGAGGGCCCTTTCGAGCGGTGACCGACGACGAGGGCCATGTGCTGCGCCGCGGCGTGCCGCAGGCGGTCGGCGACCGCACGTTCCAGCGCTACTCCCAACCCCCCTACAGCGATCAGTTGATTCCGATCCCGCCCGCCACCGCGGTCGACCCGGAAGCGGCGACCGACTTCGACGGGCGCCGCAACACGGTCCGCGAACCCCGCGAGACCAAAGCCGGGGCCGCGGCGTTGACCCAGCTGCCGAACAGCGACTGCTGTGGGCCCGGAGAATGCTGTTGAGACGATTCGCGCCCCTTCGCCCCTGCCGCGAGAAGCCCCATGGATCGGCCTGTCCACGAGTCGCCACCCGGATTCGATCGCAGTCCGGTTGATTTACAGCGGCCGACCAANGTCCGNTGGNTGATNTTNGGCCTGGCGTCACTGGCCAGCTATATCAACTACGTCCATCGGTATTCGTGGGGAGTGATCAAGCCGTACCTGCTGGAAGATGGCGTCGTCACCGAGCAGCAGATGGGTTGGCTCGATGGGCTGATCGGCATCACTTACGGACTGGGGCAGTTCCCCGGTGGGTTGGCGGGCGACCTGCTGGGTCCCCATGCGGTGATTCCCGTCAGCGCGGTCCTGTGGTCAATCGTTGCCGCCGCACCTGCCGTGGTCGCTACGTTCTACGGGCTGGCGACGATCCGCCTGGCGATGGGGTTGACCCAGGCTCCCTGCTACCCCTGTCTGGGCAAGATCACACAGACCTGGATTCCTCGGGCCACCCGCACCACTCAGCAGGGCTTCATCTCATCGTTTTCCGGCCGCGCCGGCGGAGCGTGCTCGTCGCTGATCATCGGTACACTGCTGATGGGCTGGGTCGGCATGACCTGGCAAATGGCCCTGGTCGTCACTGCCAGCACGGGGGTGCTTTTCGCGATCGCTTTCGCGCTACTGTTCCGAAACACGCCCCGCCAACACTCCGGTGTCAACGCTGCCGAAGCAGCGCTGATCGAAGAAGGAGAAGTGGTCGCCACCACCGGCCGGCCCCTCCGCTGGGATTGGTCGGCCGGCAACATCCGCAACCTGGCCGCTTTCTTCGGCGCGTCGTTCTCGAGCACCTTTGCCGACAACCTGTTTGTCTTCTGGATGCCGACATTCCTNGTCCAGGCCAAGGGATTCAGCCCGACGGAAATGGGCCTGTTCGCCAGCCTGCCGCTGTTCGGTGGAGCCCTGGGAGGACTCTGTGGTGGGATACTCAACGACTGGCTGATTGGGGCCATCGGTAATCGACGCTGGGCGCGCCGACTAATCGCCGGAGGTTGCAAGGTGATTGCCGCGAGCCTGATCTGTGCCAGCCTGTTGTTCGACGACGGCAAGGTGATCATGGCCATCCTGTTCCTGTGCAAGTTCTTCAGCGACATGAGCCAGCCGACCTGGTGGGGTACCGTCACCGATATCGGTGGCCCGGCCGCCGGTCGCGTGTTCGGGATGGTCAATACCGTCGGTGCCGCCGGGTTATTCGTCGCCGGTCCGATCATGGCCTGGGTGAAAACCCAATACGACTTCGACGGGTTGTTCTTTTTCGTCGCCGGGGTCTACTTGGTGACGACGGCCTGCTGGTTGATGGTCGACTGCCAGCGACGACTAGTCACGTAATCGATCACTTCACGCGGTGATTGCCGTCCCAACCGGAGGGGCGCTGCGCGATCCGTCTGGACGGTCAACGGCACGTTGACAAACCCCGCACAGCCCCTATGTTGCGGGCCTGGTTGAGCCGACCCGCCCGCGCAGATTGGAAACCATACGATGCTGATCGGATACGTGAGCGACGAGCGTTATGTAGCGCTACCCGACACCCAGGTCGAACTCGAAAACGACCAAATCAGTATCGAAGTGCGCTCCCGCGCCTCGGGCGCCGTGCACGCCGACCTCCCGCCGGGAACCTATCTCGCGACACTGGCCCGTGCAGGCTACGGCTCAAAACGGGTCGAACTGACGATTCCGGCAGACCGCCCGCATCACTTCCGGCTGCTCAAGGACGGCCTGTTGGGTTACGCCTGGCCGAAGTGCGTAAAGACTGGCGAAGCGGCCGAGTTTCGCGTCCACTCGGACGAACCGTACCACCTCTCGCTGTGGCGGTACGGCTGGGAAAAGGAGCTGGTGCGACCAATCGGCTGGTTCGACGAACACGGCCCGCGGGCCACCGTCCAATTGACGCCCGACGGGGATTACACACAAACCGGCATTCAGTGGAATAAGTTCGGCTACACCAGCCCGCACCACAAACAATTCGCAACCGCGCCCGATCGTTCGGGACTCTACTACTTCCATGCCCGGACCGAATCGGGAACCTGCTTCTCGTTTCCGTGGATCGTGGCCCCGGCCCGTCCCACGGCGCCGATTGCGGTGCTGGCGTCCAATATCACGTGGAACGCCTACAACAATTTCGGTGGCCGCAGCAATTACATTCATCCCGACCGGCTTCCCGACACACCGACGGTCAACGCCCGGCTGGAATTGCGCCGTTACACCGACCCCAGTCACATCAACTACGACCGCGAAGACTACGACCCGCTCTCCTTTGATCGGCCCGAGCCGATCAACCACATCCCGGCCGACGAGAAGATCACCGACCCGATCGCGGGGCGGGCCGCCTGTCACCTGGCTGCCGCGGAATGGCGCCTGTTCGGCTGGCTCGAACGCCAGGGCTTCGCCTACGACTTGTACGCGGAAACCCAGTTCCACTTCGACACACTCCCCCTCGACGACTACCGGTTGCTGATCATCAGTACCCACCCCGAATACTGGTCTCAGGAGATGTACTTCAAGCTCAAAGCCTGGGTCTTCGAGCGCGGCGGTCGTCTGATGTACCTGGGCGGCAACGGCCTCAACGGCGATGTGGAGTTTCTCGACCAGCAGACCTGCATCTACCGCAACGACGACCTGCGGAAGCTGGCCGTGCCCGACAGCCCCTATGAAAGTCGGTTTCACCTCCGCTGCGAATCGGAGGCCAATCTGCTGGGAGTGGTTTACGATGACCGTGGAATTATGACGGCCGCCCCCTACCGCGTGATCGACGCGGACCATTGGGTATTCGCCGGCACCGGGCTGAAGCGGGACCAGGTGTTCGGTGAGCGAAGTCTCCACGAACGGATTCCGGGCGGCGCCTGCGGTCACGAAACCGACAAGGTGTCTGCCAGTTCCCCGGCCAACACACGGGTGCTCGCCAAGGGCCTCAACCCCGACGACGGCGGCGCCGAGATGGTAATCCATGAACCGGAGGGTGGGGGCGCCGTGTTTTCCGTCGGTTCGATCTGCTGGCCCTCGTCACTGCCGGTGGACCCCGCCGTCTCGCAGATCACGGCGAATGTCATCCGCCGCTTTCGGAGTTAGCTTGGGGTTGTCCGCGGGTCGGCGTTGCCGGGCGCTGCGGCGGTGCAACCTCGCGGACCATCGCGCCCTGATCCGCACTCAACAACAGAATCGAAAACCGCTCCACTTGCTCCAACTCAGTGGTGTTGAGCGCAACGTAGTCGAAACGTCCCCGCAGGTCGGTGTAGCCATCCTTGTAGAAGCGAACCTGACCGTTCTTGAGGCGCGCGTAGACTTTGACGTAGACCGTGGACAACGGGCGTTGATCCAGTTGCTGGACCACCTGAAGTTGGCCGTAATTCTCAAACAAACGGACCGCCAGGCTATGGGCAAAGTAAGACTGCGTCTTGCGTTGCCCACTCCCCTCGATCTCGATCAACAGGTTCCGGTGGTGTAGTTNGGGAGGCAGCTCCAGTTCCAGCGTCGATCGNTCNCCAGGCAAATCCACCGATACGGAGTGATTCGGCCGAATATAGGTGAACGTCTCGTCGTGGGCGCGCACAAACGGCGTCGTGCTGAACATCAACTCGATGTCCATTTCGTAGTAGTTCACNCGGACCCTGTCGAGATTGCGGTAGTTCAGCTGGATCTTGCGGGCTTCGACCGCGAAATCCAGCACCGGTTGGCCGGCCGCCAATTCGGCCTGTCGCTGATCGCGGTCTTCGCGGTCGACCAGCTTGACGTGACCGGTTTCCAGTTCATCCAACTGGCTGCGAATCGCGGCAAACGCGTTGCGCCAACCGACGACCGGAAAATCGACGTACTTGTCGGCCACACGCCGAGCGGGCAGGGGGTCCTCAGCAAAGAACGCCAGGTAGGCCGTAAAGTAGTCGTACTGCACGCGCGTCTGAAGGTTTTCCGGATCGACCGCCGAGAACAGGTCGAGCGCCTCGGCGACGCGATCCTGTAACAGCAGGTAGTAGGTCACCGCNATGCGATCGTCGTCGGTCAACGCCGTGCGATAGCTGAGCACCTTGAGCAGGCGGTGGTACTGCGCGTGAAATTTCTGGTTTTGGATCTGCCGGCGACCGCCCAGCGTGTGTGTCCGGGCGTTGACGAGCGGCCGGTAGTCGCGCTGTTCGTAGGTTTTGCGGACAACCGGATTCAGACTGACCAAAGGACTCTCGAGCGCCTCGCCACACGCTTTCAGGAACGCATCCTGGTGCTGCAGAAATGACCGCAGCGCGGTCGGAATGTCGTGGAGTAGCGCATACGACCAAAGCGTCGAGTTGTAAACGTGGTGCGACGAGAGCAGCCGAGTCACCTGCTCAAAGAAGTCTCGGTCCCGCATCCTCCAAGCGATCCGCTCGAGTGGAATGCGGTGCAGGTTGGTTTCCCGGAGATACGCTAGAATCTGCTCCGGCTCACCCTCCTGCGAGAGGTAGGCCCAGGACTCGGTGTCTTGCTTGGTGNGCCGTGGGACCACCTTGAACTGNAACGGATCGGCTGTCGCCAACAACTGATCGTCGCGAGCGACGTGCACCGGAAAATGGGAGAACTCGCCCTCCGCTGGAAAATAGAAAGCGTATTCCACGGTCTGGGTATGAAACGGCTCGAGGGCCATCGGGACACTGCGCGTGTAATGACCGTTCATAACGGGAACCGCGCCCACCGGGATCTGTAGCAGCAGGGTCAGCTTTTGCGGTGCAGACGTCGGATTGGTGACCACCACTTGGCAGCCGTAGACGGCGCCCACCAAGAACTCCTCGGTCACAAACTTGTCGAGGGGTTGCTGCTGCACGTTGTTTTCATAGTGGTAACGGTCTCCCTGGCGGAAAAAGTTCTGGCTGACCAACAGACGAGTGGCTTTGTCCAGCGCTTCGGCAGGCTGGATCTCCTCGTGAAACACAACCGCCGGGGAGGTCGCAGTGAGCGTCATCTGCCCGNCGGCCACCGTCAGCTTCTGATCCGCGGCTGCAAACGGTAGATCGAGCACACTCAAGGCCAGCAGCCGTTCNGAAAACGTCTCCCCCACTTCGGCGAGGTGGGTCGACACAAACGGCTGCTGGGGATCGTGCGCTGCGTAATCAACCCAGAATTGGCTGGTTTCAATGCGGTCGGCCGTCTGTTCGCGAACCGGAAGCTGATAATAGTGGTTCTCGACCCACTCCTGGGTCTTATCAACCGATTCGAACAGCTGACGTAACTTACGGCCGTTGCGGTCGTTCTTGAAGAAGTACCGCTCCTCAGATTTCTTGTTCTCTGCCAGCTCGGACTGTTCTAACTGCTGTTTGTCCGCCGCAGCCCTACCAGCGGGACGCCCCCTTCGGCGACGCAATTGTGATTCTCGTGGCGCTGCCGGGCTGGCGGGCGCCTGCGCCTTGCCGCGATTGGTGGCGTCTTTCTGGAGTTCGCTGCGGGGCTTTTGGGACCGCTTCTCGAGGGAACGACCGAGCAGACCACCAAATCCTCCACCGCCACCGCCTCCGCCTCCTCTCATGCCTCCCATTCCCCCCATGCCGCCGCCTCCAAATCCGGATAATCCCAACCGCTCGTCCGCATCCAGATCGGCACTCCGGATCGCGGCGTCGAACAGGAAATCGAGATGGTCTGGATCCGCAACTGCCAAGGCGTGCCGATGCTCGACATCGCGCGATACGCTAGCCTGCTGCTCGGGGAGCGCGCGGCCCAGCAGGATCCGTTCGACTAGATTGAGTTGGGCGAAATCCCAAGGCCGCAGATCCGCGCTCAAGTCACGGCCCAGTAACCAGCGATCGATAAACTGTTTGTCGCGCTTGTTCTCCAGAAACGGCCGGATCACGGTGTCGAAGAAGGGGCGGTCTTTGCTGAACAAAAAGAAGTTCAATTCGTGACATGCGTACTTCGAATACCGCTCGCGCTTGTCATCCATGGATAACTCCGGCCACTTCAGCAGGAATCCGAACTCCTCCAGCACCGGGTTCGCACTCAAACCCTGCCAGAGACGCACCACTTTGGTCAGGCTGTCATAGGACTCGAGTTTCGCACGACCGGAATCGGCAATCTGTAACGTCTGACCGGCCGCGACCGCGGTCACGCGTTTGGTTTGCGTAAAGTGCTGTTGGGGATCCAAACCCCGCGCCAGACGCACATCGGCCAACTGCGGTTCATCTGGTTGGGGAAGCGAGACCGAACGGTAGGATGTCCCGCGCGGATCGATGGCGATCACGTGTAACTGCTGTTTTCCGTGCAACCGTTCGCGGGCGATCGCGATCACACCCCGCTCGTCCGGGACCAGATTAGCGAGCACCACGGTGCCCTCAGACAGGAAATCGAGATTGGAGAACTCACCCATCGGTCGGTCGGCTTTCTCTGCACGCTTGTCTTTGGCATCCGTTTCCGGGGCCGCCTCCCCCGAAGCCGCAAAGTCATCACCTTTGCGGACCTGCTGGCGGTCGGTGTCGGATTTGCCAATCGCCCACGGGTTGAGCAACAAGCTGGGACGTCGCAACGTGTTGCCCGGGAACTTGCGAGCCTGTCTGCGATCGAGGATATAACGGTACTCATCACCGATCACACGCCCCTGGATATAACGTGATTCGACGGGAGACAAACGACGGCGCAGGGGTTCCGAGTCGTGCACTCGGGCCAGGTGGTCAAACGCTGAATAGGCGGGCTGATAACGGGTGGCGAAGACGTGCACGCGCGCAAAACGTGTCGCGTGACGAAGCCGGATGCGGACCTCCTGTTGCGCCGTCTCCAGCGCTGCGATTTGCAGTGGCCGCTGCCCGCGCAATTCCAGGTATCGCTGGTCTCCCAGTAGGTAACCCTGCCGCTGCTGGCCACGGGATACCCGCAGCTGGATCCGCTGCCCCGTCCGCTTGAGCAGCAGATCGTAGTCGCCAACCGGGAGGCCCTCGATGCGCAAGGCACCATCTTGGCGTGCCAAAGCCTCAAACCGATCGGCCACAAAGGTGCCGCCGCGGATTTCCAGCAGTGAGTAGTCGCCGCGGCGGGGACCCGGCTGGTCGTTCCCACCGACCACTGGATCGACAAGCTCGATGGCCTCTCCGACCGCGCCATGGTAGGACTGATAAACGCGGTCGGCCGCGCTCCGCAAGATCCAGCTGCGCGCTGTTTGCTGCGGTCCCCCAGCGGTGAACCGCTCGATACCGACCAGTCGGCCCAGATCGATCTGCCCCTGCAAATCGGTCTTCAGGGTCACCGTCAGTGGATCTCGAAAGTCCGTGTGTTTGATCTCCAATCGCACAGAACGGTGCGGTAAGAGCTCTCCGTTTCGCCCCCGCAGTTCAAGCCGGTAAACCCCGTCTGCTTCCAACAGATGCAAATCTTCCGTCTTGTCCGTGGCGCTGATGCCATTGGCGGTGAAGGACTGACTTACGGACAGCGAGTCCTCTCGGCTGCGCGAGAGATTTTTCACGCGCCCGCGCAACGTAAACTGCAACTCCGCCAGCCGGGGTGGCACTCGGAATGCATGCACCGATTCTCGGTGTTCGAACAGGGGAAAAGGTTTGATCGTCTTGGTGGTCGAGACCCCATCGTGATCGCGCGACGTGATCACCAACTCGGGATCGTCGAGAACCGACAACGTCACCGGTTCGCCACTGAGGAACAGCCCCGGACGGACCAGTACCTGGGCCGTTTGATGGCTCACCAGTGACTCCCGATCGACGTAGATGCCCGCGCGCAGCTGGTACTGTTCTGGTCGATGTTGTACGTGCGCCAACGAGGCGAAACCACCGCGGGAGAGCACGATCGCCCGACGGCCGGCGCGCTGGCTGAAGGGAGTAATGATTTGACCATCGCGATTCGGCGCGTACTCTCGTCCGGCCATCCACAACCGCGCGTCCTTTACCAGTTGGTGATTCTCGTCGAGAATAGTGAACACGTGTCCCGCCGTGCTATTGCGCAACAAATAGCGTAAACGCCCCTTGCGCACGACGACACGGCTGCTGCGTCCATTGCCAATAAAATCGATGACGTACACACCGGGTTGGTCCAGCTGGGGAAAATCAAAGTGGCGCGCAACCCGCCGTAACCCCGCCTCGTCGAATTCGTACTGTTGCTGGTGATGCGCCACCAGACCATCCAGATTGACATCCGTGTCGACTTCTTTTCCGTGTTGGCGATAGTAATTTTGCGTGTTGACCTCATAGATTTTCACCAGTAGCTTCTCGACGTTCTTCACATACAGGTCGACTTGAACCGGCTCACCACCGGCGATCAGTCGCTTGTTGGTAAAAGCAAAATCGAGATCGACTCGCTGCTTGAGTAGTTGATATTGGCCCGGAGTGAGTAGAGAAACCCACTGCTCGGGATCCCCCACCCCGTGGACAATCTTGACTTCGGCAAAGACCCTCTTCAGATATCCGTCGTCGAGATACGCCTCGTAGGCCTTGTAATCGGGCTCCTCGAGCAGCAGATACGCCAAGTAACTCCGCACCAACGGCTCGTCGTTACCGACCGGCGGCAATAGAGTTACCGCTTGAAACTCTTGTTCTAAGTTGGCCGCGTGGGACGCGCGATTTCCCGCTTTCAGGAAGTCGCGATTGACGTACTTCGCATTGCGAGGCAGGCGAATGTACTCTCGAAACTGCTCCTTGTCGTAAATCCCGAGCGAACGGTCGAGTGCCAACCGATGGTACGCGACGTGGGCCTTGAGCGAATTGTGCACGGGATCCAAACGGTCGACGAAAGCCCACAAGCGATCGAGATACGCAGACCGCTGCGCGGCGTCTGATCGCCAATCGGTGTCGGGATTGGGCCAGAGCTTGCGGAGGTAGGCATCAACAAATCCCGTCTGGTTCAGCAATTCTGATTTCTGGCGCAGACAGGCTTCCAGCTGCGCGCGCAGCATCTGGCGGTGCAAGCCGAGCGAACCGAATCCCTTACTGCTGCGATGATCCAAGTCCGCCACAACCAAGTCGACCAACTGCGGGTGATCGGGACGCTGCAGACGTGCCAGTAAGTGGCGCCGGCGCGTCGCGTTGAGTGGCTGTTGTACCAGGCGGGCAAGCGCCCGGTCTTCAAAACCGTCGAGGTTTTGATGGCGATTCAAGGCGTGCTCGGTCCATTGCCGACGACCGATCAACTGGGGGTCGAGTGCCGTCGCCAGATCGGGTTGCGCACCCGCTCGTTCTCGCTGGTGCGCGAGCGACACCTTGAGTTGTTGTCGCAGGTAACGAAGCGTCTGTTGCGGGTTCTCGGGGTACGTCAACAGCGCCTGCCGATGCAGGATCTCTCGGATCCGGGCGGTCTCGCGATGGCGTTTGATCCAGTCCGCGAGCAACCGCTCAACGCGTTTAAGCTGTCGGAGGTGCTGAAAGTGCAAGCAGTGGTAATAGTAATAGTCCTCGGTTCCGGGAATCAGCTGCTGGAGCGCCACCGAACGATCCTCTGACAGCACAAACGACTCCACAAAACCGATTTGCTGACTCCGCAACTCGCCTCCGCAACCGGTCACCAAAAGGGAGCAGACCAGCCCAGCGAGCAAGTAGTAAAGACATTTCATGACCGTTCTCCTGGGTGTGCAAATCTGGTCTGTAGAGCGATCGCTGACTCGTAGCCGGGTCCTGTGACCTGCCGTCGATCGACGCTGATCGACCGCCACGGTGCAACCAGCTGGAACCCCGCGGGACCTGTAACCGAACGCCTTGGGCTCGCCGCGCGAGGCAGCCAAGCGCCGATCTGCAATCGCCGCTCGCTGTGTAGCAGCTCTTGTTTCATTCTAACTGCTGTCCACAGAACTCGAATTTGAAGCCCCCGACGTGACGGCCGCCGAGGACTCCTCCGGTGGCCCTGTCAGAGGTGTCGATCGCGCCAATCGGAAAAAAAATCTTATTTAGCTATATTTTCTATCTTTTTTATTTTGACACCCTGTCACGAGCATCTAGGATTAATTGGAGCTGGGCGGACTCGATATCCGCTTACTCGTTTGGTCCTTTGAACCCCCCGTGTTGGGACAGGTCATGCACCGTGCTGGCCTGTCCTTTTTTATTTCCCCAGACCGCTGCCAACGGGCCGTTTGACCAACATCACACGGACACCCGTTGAGGAGTTGTCGGCACCCTACGCTGGAGTTGATCGCCCCCCCTCGGATTATTCTCGCGTGAGGTCTGCATCGGCGACCGCTTTGATCCAAATCCCGCTGCGATCCGCCCTGACGTGGGAGTGGGTCGGGAGCGGTCCACCCAACCCACAAGCAACCCCCGATCTCGGTGGGCAGCGGATCCGTTGCTCGACGCAAATCAGCCGCCCGGTAGCCGCTAACCCAGAGAAGGGGCCGGTCTGATCCAGCCACCCACCGCAGCCACCACAGCGTGATCCCGTGGGGCGCTTGACAACCGATTGCGTTGGATCTATTTAGTTCGATTCCCAAATGCTTGGAAACTCGATTTCGAGCGGGTGTTCCCACTTCTTGCTGGTGCTTCGATCGTGTTGAACCAGTCCGTTTGTTGACAGGGGCATATCAATGCAGTGGACCGAGTTTGTTCCCCGGGAACAAAAGTACCTGCGCGAAGCCGCGCCCGTCGGAGATTCCCCCGCCGTGGAAATGGCCACAGAGGAGGAGGACCTCGACGACTTTGACGAAGACGATTTTGACGACGACTTTGACGACGACTTTGAGGAAGAACTGGAGGACGAATACGACATCGAAGACGACTTCGCGGACGTCCCCGGTTCAGATGGAGATTTTGACAACGAGGCCGACGACGGCACCGAAGAGGAAACCGCGGGGGGAGGAATCACCAATTGACCGCGATTGCAGCCAACTGCTCGGCGTGGTTTACTCACGTCTTTGTCACCAAGCCGAGTAAGTGATCGCGCCAGCACGATGTTTCATCCTGTCCCCTCCGATGTGCGCTTCCCGCAACTGGAAGAAGAGGTTCTCGCCTTTTGGAACGAGCGACAAATCTACGAACGTTCGCTCGAACAGCGCCGTGATGCGCCACGTTTTGTGTTTTACGAAGGGCCGCCGACGGCGAACGGCCTGCCCCATCCCGGACATTGTCTGACCCGCGCCATCAAGGACTTGTTCCCTCGTTACAAAACGATGCGGGGGTACCGATGCGAGCGCAAAGGTGGCTGGGATACCCACGGGTTGCCTGTCGAAGTCGAGGTCTGCAAAGAACTAGGGATTCACTCAAAAGAGGAGATCGAATCGTTTGGGATCGAACCGTTCATCCACAAATGCCAGGAGAGTGTTTGGCGCTACATGCGCCAATGGGAACGGTTAACCCAGCGACTGGGGTTCTGGATTCACCTTCAAGATGCCTACGTCACGTATCACCAGAGCTATGTGGAAAGCGTTTGGTGGTCATTGAAGACCCTGTTCGACCGGGGCCTTTTGTACCAGGGTCATAAGATCGTGTGGTGGTGGGCCCAGGGTGGAACGGCGTTATCCAGCGGTGAAGTCGGACAGGGGTATCGGCAGATTGCCGACCCCAGCGTCTACGTACGCTTCCCATTGCTCGAACAGCCGGACACCGCGTTACTCGTGTGGACGACAACACCCTGGACGCTACCCAGCAACCAGTTTGCCGCCGTCGACCCCCAACTCGATTACGCCAAAGTCAGCGACCCACAAACCGATCAGTATCTGATCATGGCGGCCGATCTCGTCCCCGAAGTAGCGGCGAAAGCGAAATGTGAGTTGGCCGTGCTCGAGACCTTTCCCGGTTCGGACTTGGTCGGCAAACGGTACCATCCCCCATTCGACTGCTACTACCAATCCCTTGGAAATCAACAGGGGAGGCTCGTGGAAGGAGGATCCGAGTTCCTCGCTTGGCGGATTCTGCCAGCCGATTTTGTCACCACCGAGAGTGGAACTGGCGTAGTTCACCAGGCACCCGCTTTCGGGGAAGTCGACTACGAGGTGTTGCAGGCCGACCGCGCGCGCTTCAGGGATGGCGAAGGACCCGAGTTGATCTGCTCGGTAGGCCCCGACGGGAAGTTCACCGAGGCGGTACCGGAGTACCAGGGAAAGTGGGTCAAGGACGCCGACAAGGCGATTACGCGGTCGTTGCGCGATCGCGGTTTGTTGTTCCATCAGGAGCAGTATTCGCATGACTATCCGTTTTGCTGGCGCGCCGAAGAAGATCCTCTGATTCAGTATCCACGGCGCAGCTGGTTCATTCGGACCACCGAGTTCAAGGATCGCATGCTGGCCAATAACGGCACTATCCGTTGGCTGCCCGAACACATCCGCGACGGACGTTTTGGCAATTTTCTCGAATCGAACGTCGACTGGGCCCTGTCGCGGGAACGCTACTGGGGAACTCCCCTACCGATCTGGGTCTGCTCCCAGACGGGGCGCATGGAAGCGATTGGCAGCTACCAAGAATTGCTCGACAAACCGGGGGTCGGCGGGCTCGACGTCTGGGAACAGGCACAGCGGAAACACCCCAATCTGCCGGAAGACCTAAAGATACACAAACCCTATATCGACGCCATCTATTACGATTCCCCGTTCGCCGACGGGGGGCGCATGAAGCGTGTGTCGGAAGTCATCGATTGCTGGTACGACAGCGGCGCCATGCCTTTCGCCCAGTGGGGATATCCCCATCAGGGTCGGGAGGCGTTTGCCGAGCAGTTCCCCGCCGACTTCATCAGCGAAGCGATCGACCAGACGCGCGGTTGGTTTTACAGTCTGTTGGCAATCAGCACACTGATCTTCGACGACGAGCGCGAAGAAAACACCGAGGACGATTCCCGCCCCGCGCTGCCCCACCCCTACCGCAACTGTGTCGTTCTCGGCCTGATGCTCGGCGAGGATGGCACCAAGATGTCCAAGAGCAAACGCAATTACCGCGAACCGGACGAGATCCTCGATCGCCACGGCGCCGATGCGTTGCGCTGGTATTTCTTTGCCAACCAGCCCCCCTGGTCATCGATCCGCTACCGAGAGCAGGCAATCAAGGACAGCATTCCGGAGTTCCTGTTGCGGCTCTGGAACGTGTACAGCTTTTTCGTGATTTACGCGAACATCGACGGCTTCGACCCGGCCGCGGCGCTGGTCGGTAGCGAGACGCTCCTCGACCGGGGCCAATTGACCCACGAAGACCTATCCACCGCCGAGGGAATCCGCCCGCCCGCCGAGCGGGATGAACTGGACCGTTGGATTCTCAGTGAGTTGAATCAAACGATCGCCTCGGTCACCCGGTCGATGGATGACTACGACAATTTCAGCGCCTGTCAGCAACTAACTCGCTTTGTCGATGCGCTTAGCAATTGGTACGTCCGCCGCAGCCGCGATCGATTCTGGCAGGACGACTTGGCGTCCCAAGCGAAGCAAAACGCCTACTGGACACTCTACGAATGCCTGCTGACAACAACCAAGATCATCGCGCCGTTCGTACCATTTCTGGCAGAGACGCTGTGGAAGAACCTGACAAGCGCGTTCGGCGACCGCGTTCTGGAAAGCGTACATCTTTGCGATTTCCCCACCTGTCGCCCAGCGGCCATCGATCAAGAACTATCCGAGCGGATGCGACTGCTGCGCGAAATCGCCTCGCTGGGACGCAAGGCCCGAATGGAATCCCGCCTCAAGGTCCGACAACCTTTGGCAAAAGTCGAAGTCGTCCTGGCTGCCACCGCGCACCAATCCTGGTTAGAAGCGCACGAGGACCTGCTCCGTGAGGAATTGAACGTCAAGCAACTGGCTTACACCGATCAGGCCGACGAGTACATCCGCTACCAGATCCAACCCAATTTCCAACGGCTGGGACCGCGTATCGGAAAGTTGATGCCGCAACTCAAACAGCGATTGATGGACTGTGACGGCCGGAAGCTGCTTGCGGAACTGAACGCCCACGGCGTGGTCGAACTCGAGATCGGCGGTCAATCGCTGACCCTGGACGCCGACGATCTGAAATGTCGTCTGCTGGCACAGGAGGGCTGGGCGGCGGCGGAGGGAGAGGCCTGCGTTGTCGTCCTGTCTACTGAACTGACCCCCGAGTTGGTGCGAGAGGGACAGGCACGGGATCTGGTCCGCTTGGTACAGGACCAGCGTAAACAACTCGACTGCGCATTTACCGACCGCATCGAAATCGGCATCGATACTCGTTCTCCGGAACTACTCGCCGCGATCTCCGAAAACTACGATTTTATCATCGGGGAAACACTGGCGCGGAAGCTCTCTACCGAACCTCTCGACGCGGTCGCTGGCAGCGAGCATCAAATCGCGGGAGAAACCGTCCACTGTTTCGTGCGCGTCGTGCCAGCCGACTAACGGATGTTCCACGACTGCCGCGCGGCAAGTCCGCCTCGGATCGATGCCGCACATCAAGGAAAGGCGGCCAATCGCTGGAAAAACCAGAATGCGGCGACGGTCCCCATTCCATAAACCGGAAGTCGCTCGATCCAGCCCCCAGACGGCGCGGCGCGGCGGCTCCAGAGCAAACCGGCCAACATCAGGACCAGCACAAACACGAGTTGTCCCAACTCGACACCGAGATTGAAACCGGCCAGAGCCCAGAGCATGGCGCCGGGTGGTAGCCCCA
Source organism: Planctomycetaceae bacterium (assembly GCA_002702965.1). Classification (GTDB taxonomy): domain Bacteria; phylum Planctomycetota; class Planctomycetia; order Pirellulales; family Pirellulaceae; genus UBA9264. The sequence continues at coordinate 24,248 of PADE01000114.1, read as the reverse complement.
CCTCCCCCAGCGCGCCGGCAAATCCAAATCCGTGCAAGAGTCCAAACCCAAATCCAACCGCCCACACGTAGCGGGAAGTCGCGCCCTGCGCATTGCCGGAGACTTCACCCGCCAACAACAGAATACTCAGCGCGATGACCGCTTCGACGGGGACGGGCGGCAAACGAATCGCGCTAGTGACCGCGAGCGACAAGGTGAGACTGTGGGCCAACGTGAAGGCCGTCACCGTAGCGACCAGACGTTTCCAACCGCGCGCGATCCAGAGCAGCCCCAGTACAAACAGTAAGTGATCAAACCCAAACCAAATATGCTCCACCCCGAGCGCCACGTAGCGGGTCAACGTGGTTCCGGGAGTCGGTTGTCGCGGGATCCGCAAATCCTCTTGGGACCCGCGTACAACCCCCGTCCAGGCGGGCCCCTGGCGCCAAACGATGCGAACCACAATGTCCATCAACTCCGCGGTGCGGCCGGGAAACTCGATCGACGATCCGCGTAACGTTCCCGCGGGAACCTGGATCAGCCACCGGTACACCGAGATGTCCTGCTGTTGCTGTACTCCGATCGGACCCCTTTGGTGACTACCTTCTGGCAATCGTGGCCACAGGGCGGGGCGTTCGGCGCGGCGGGGGGTTCTCCATGCCACGGCGAAGTTCCCGGGAGTCACTTCGCGCAGTTCCAAGTAGGCCGGCTGCAGTTGATGTGCCGCCCCCGACTGCGGTGCCAGCAGCCCTACACAACCGAACACTGCGACCCAGCAGCCTTTCATGGCGCGCGCTCCGGAACCGCTGCCAGCGAGACGGGTAAAACAACCTCATAGCGCCGACGGTACGACGCGAAGATCTCGTCGGCCGCCCGCTGCCGGCTGTCGCGCAGCCAATCCCGTCGGAGCTGCGAGCGTATCTGTTTCCAGGGCTGTTCGCGAAACGCAGCCGAATACCCGTTCCCCGGTCGCCCGAGATAGGCTCGCAGTTCATCGTCACTCGGTTCTGATTGTCCGGCGAACTCGAGCAACAGTTGTTCCATCCGCGCGATCAACTGGCGGCGGATCCCCGTATCGGTTTGCTGTAGCCCAAATGCCAACGCCTCACGAAACAGAATCTCGTCACGCACCAATCGCTCCGCCAGCTGTCGCAACTCGCTCGCCTGAGGCGGGCGTCCCCGCTCATCCAGCCATTGCTGACGCAGCCGATTCAAGTCCTCCTGGCGGACGACAATCGGGCGCTGGGAAATGGGGGTTGGCGGCCGACGCGCCTCATAGAGGAGAAAAACCAGGCCACCCAAACAGACGAAATGGAGCAACGGTTCACGGAGCCAGCGCATCGGTTCATCCAAGAAAAACACGGACGGGAACGGAGTCGCCTCCGCGGAACGAGGACAGCAAGCTATTGTGGTATGGTGAGCGGGTCTTCCACAACGCCGAGCCCTGCAAACCGGTCACAGCGTTTCCCAATCACAGCGTTTCCCAATCACAGCGTTTCCCAAAACGGCTCTCTCCGAACCGGCTGGTCCGAGCGGGGACGGGGACGCGCCCTAACGCGGCTCGACAGAATCCACCTCGCCCTTTAAGACTATCGATCAAACTGGGACTTCCCGGTCGATGTGGTCAGCAACCGGCTGCGACGTCGCTGCCCCAGCGATCGCTCGTCTGGGACGCTCGTGTTGTGAACCGGCTCGGCCTGCAGAACCGCGCAGCGCGGGGACAGGCGTCGGTACCGTGGGGCCACAGGCCTCGGACTCCTCCAGAGTCGCAAAGGTCAAGCATGGCTAGCGAGAAATCACTCGCCCTCGTAATCCGTGTGGTCGATTTCAGCGAAACCAGTTGCGTGGTCACCCTGTTTTCCGAGCAATTCGGGAAAATTAGTGCCCTGGCGAAGGGCGCACGGCGAACTAAGAGCCCGTTTGAGTCTGCTCTTGACCTGTTGTCCTTGTGTCGCATAGTGTTCGTCCACAAATCGTCCGACGCGCTGCACCTGTTGACCGAGGCCAAACTCGAGCGGCGTTTTCGCGCGGCTGCGCATGACCTGTCTCGTCTCTATGCGGGTTATTACGTTGCCGAATTGCTCCGTGCCCTTACCGATGAAGGAGATCCTCACCCAGAGTTGTTCCAGGTCGCCAATGCCGTCCTAGCGGGCCTCGATGAAGACGCCGAATGGCGCTCGGACCTGTTCCGCTTTGAACTCACTGCGCTCCGCTTATTGGGACACCTGCCGATGTTGGAATCCTGTGTCGGCTGTGGTCAGCACATCGAAATCACCAATCGAGTTGCCTTTGGGCAATTGGCCGGCGGTGTGCTGTGTAGCAATTGCCGTATCGGTCAACGCCAAGTCGTGAGTGTTTCGGGAGAAGTGATCGCCACCATGAGACGGTACACCGAGGAAAACCAGAGTCCACGGCAAACGGTGCCGATGACGCGACAGGTGGCGGGTGAATTGCGTGGTGTTCTCAGCCGCTACATGTGTCATCTGTTGGGACATCGGCCGCGGATGCACCAATGGCTAGACGGTTAAGACACTCTTCCTCGATACGGCAACAACCTCGCTACAAAACCTCGTTCCTTCAACTCTCTGAAACGTAACAACCTCTCAAGGACAAGAACCTCTCAAGGACAAGGATCGTCTGCATGCGGGAAACAGGGACTCGCAATTGGATTGTGGCGGCGTTGGGCGGCATCGTGCTGCTGGCCGGTTGCTCACCGTTTGTCCAACAACGGAGACGTTACGAGTCGCTATCGCAGAAACCGCTGAGCAAGTGGACCGCCGATGACGTTGTGCAGATCACGCAAGACAATATTTCAGAGGAGCTACCCGAAGACGAACAAGCCAAGCCATTGGACCAACTCACCCGAACGTTCAAACAGATCTCGGGAACCGATGCNAATCCGGTCGAAGCGCGCAAAAAGTTCCAACTCGCCGATACGACGTTTCGTGAAGCGAGCGTCAAACGGAGTCAGGACGGACCACTCGAAACGGATGAAGATTCGTTTCTCGGTGCCGCTAAACAGTATGAAAAGGCGGGCGCGCTGTGGTCCGACTCAGAGCTCGAACAAGATGCGCTGTTTATGGCTGGCGAATGCTATTTTTTCGCGAACCACTACCCCCAAGCCAACGCAACCTACGAAACACTACTCGAACAATATCCCGAGACCAAACACCTGGACCGTGTGGAAGCTCGGCGATTCACCATTTCTCAGTACTGGCTCGCCCTCAGCGACCGCCAAACGCAGCCTTTTTACGCTGTGAATTGGACAGACCCGACCCGACCGATGCGGGACAGTTTCGGTCACGCGGTCAAGATCTACGATCGGATTCGTTTTGACGATCCAACCGGGCGGCTAGCCGACGACGCCACGTTGGCCGCCGGAGTCGCTTATNTGTCGCGCGACGATTATCACCGCGCGGATCAGTATTTCACCGACCTGCGCACGCACTTTGCGAGTAGCGAACACCAGTATCACGCACATCTCTACGGCATCCAGGCCAAGCTAAAAATCTATGAGGGACCCGACTATTCGGCGGCGCCCCTGATCGAAGCCGAGAAACTCCTCAAACAGGTCCACAAACAATTCCCGCAACTCGCTCGGCGAGAACGCGACTCGCTCAGCCGGTCCTACGCCGAAGTCCGTTTCAAGTTGGCCGAACGGGACTGGCGAGCGGGNCAGTATTATGATCTGCGCAGCCAGTTTAGGTCAGCGCGACTGCTCTACCAAAAACTGCTGGACAACTATCCGGGAACCGAGTTCGCGCAGCAGGCACAGGAGCGATTGACGCAGCTTGTAGATCAACCCGACGCGCCGCCGCAACGCCTGCCGTGGCTGGTGAAAATCTTCCCCGAGGACAAGACGGTCAGACCATTGATCGCCACCAGCCCCCTCGAAAACGCACGGAGATAACGAGGTGCGGGCAGCTGCTATTTGCGCTCGGCTGTGGATTCCGGTACTCGCCGGCGGCTGCGCGGGGTACCAGTGGGGATCCGAGTCGCTCTACCGTTCCGACATCCGCACGGTCCACATTCCGATCGTAGAATCGACCAGCTTTCGCCGCCATCTCGGTGAAACACTGACCGAGGCCATCGCCAAACAAGTCGAGCAAGATACGCCCTACAAGGTGGTTAACCAAGGCAACGCAGACAGTGTGCTGCGCGGCCAAATTGTCTCGGAACGAAAACGTACCTTGATCGAAAATGCCAACGATAATCCGCGCGACATCGAATTCAATTTGGCGGTCGAGTACACCTGGATCGACCAGCGCGGCAACCCTCTGATGCGACCGGTGACGGTGCCGTTGCCGACGCTGGCGATCACGCTGGGACAGGCGGCCAATTTCGTTCCCGAAGCCGGACAGTCGATGGCCACGGCGCAACAAGACATCGTCTCTCGCGTGGCCCGACAGATTGTGGGGCAAATGGAAGCCCCCTGGTGACGATCGCTGCGGCGTTNCGGGCCCACAGTCGCGGCGCGGTGTGAACGACNGCCTGGCGGGCGGCTCGAAGAGATCGGTGTTAACCTTTGACCACTCCAACCGGACGCATCCGGGCCACTTTACGGGCCAGATTCGCCCGCTGTACGACGTCGACCACTCGATCCACGTCCTTATAGGCAGCCGGTTGTTCTTCGGCCAGACCGCGCCAACTGCGGGCCCGGGCGATCACCCCCTGATCGGCCAGTTCGCGGTCGATCCGACGGCCCTGGGCGTGCTTCACCGCGGCGCGACGACTGAGCCGGCGCCCCGCGCCGTGGCAGCAGGTGCCGAAGGTCTGCTCCATGCTCCCCGACTGGCCCACCAGTACCCAACTCGCCCGACCCATATCACCCGGAATCAACACCGGCTGACCCAGCTCCCGATACGCGGCGGGGAGCTCTGGATGGTGCGCAGGGTAGGCTCGAGTGGCTCCCTTGCGATGCACCCACAGCTGGCGAACGCGGTCGTCAACTCGATGCTCTTCCAGCTTGGCAATGTTATGGGCGACGTCGTAGACCAAGCTCATCCCCAGCTGCTCCCAGGAGCGCCCGAACACCGTGGCGAATGAATCACGTACCTGACAGGTCAACAACTGGCGATTACACCAGGCGTAATTCGCCGCGGCGCACATCGCACCCAGATAACGCCTGCCAGGGGGGCTGTGAACGGGTGCACAGGCCAACTGACGATCGGGCAGCGCAATCCCATAAGAATCGGGAACACCTCGCAGATCTTTGAGTGCATCATCACAAACCTGATAACCCAAACCCCGCGACCCGGAGTGGATCATCACGCAGATCATGTCCTTGCGCAATCCCATTATCTCTGCCGCCACCGGATCGCAGACCTGATCGACAACTTGCACTTCCAGAAAATGATTGCCCGACCCGAGGGTACCACACTGGCGAGCGCCGCGCTCGACCGCCCGTTCGCTAACCCACTCCGGTCGGGCACCGGAAAGACAACCACCCGCTTCGGCGTACTCTAGGTCGGCATCGGTGGCCAGCTCACGATCCCGCAACCAGGCCACCCCGGCACCGAGCAGCTGACGCAATTCGGTCGGATTGAAGTGGTATTTTCCGGTCCGCCCAACCCCGGCCGGCACATCCCGATAGAGCGTATCTACCAGTCGACTCACATGTGGTTGCACTTCGGTCCACACCAGATTCGAACGCAGCATCCGGACACCGCAGTTGATGTCATACCCGACGCCACCCGGCGAGATGACACCCCCTTCCTCGGGGTCGGTGGCGCAGACACCGCCGATGCAGAAACCGTAACCCCAGTGGATGTCCGGCATCGCCAGACTGGCGCGTTGGATGCCGGGCAGACAGGCCACATTGGCAACCTGATCGACAGCCGGGTCGTCTCGAATGTCCGCCATCAGCCGGTCATCCGCATAAATCAGACCGTCGACGCGCATGCCCGATTTGTAATCCGAGGGAATCCGCCAACAGACTTCGCTAACGCGTTCCAATGCGTCTCCGCGCAGCTGCCTGGCCATCGTTCACCTCCCGGAGCTTGCGGCCGGCTGCGTGCGTGCGATCGATTGCAATGTTCAGACCGTATTCTCACCCACCCCGCCGCGGCTGGGAAGATGCTTCGTCCGGCGCGGAAACCCGGCTCTTTTCTAGTCGGCGCGATTCTCAGGGAGTCCACACCCGCCGATGCGTTTCCGAACCGGCCGATGCCGTTTCGCCCCCGCGCCGCGCCTTGACGCGGACGTAGGGCGGCACGTAACAGCTGCGATGTCCAAAACTGCCCAACTCGGACGCCCGATCGGCGTGCATCGGCTCGGTCAGATCCTCGATCAAGAAACCAGCCCGACAAATTCCTCCGAGCAATTGATCCCAACGATGCAGGAATTCAAGCGTCCCCTCCTCGCGGTGCAAGCTGCCCACAACCGGAGGCAAAGGTCCTGTTCGGTAATAGGGCTCGGCGAGCTCGTAACCGATCGCGGAGGGTTGAACTTCAGCCTGTAGACTGCCCGGTTGCTTATGCTGACTGATATACAGCCCACCCGGCTGGGTCACGCGCGCGACCTCACGGTAAACCGGTTCAATCTCGGGAACGTAACAGGTACTGACAGGGTGGATTACGATCTCGAACTGGCCCGCTGCGAACATCGGCATATGATCCATCGACGCTTCCACCGTGCGGAGCTGCAATTTTCGCTGGCGCGCGACCTCGCGATCCAGTTCCAGCATGGCAGCGCTGATATCGACAACCGTCACGTCAGCGCCGGCGGCCGCATAGATCAGCCCATGCTTGCCGCCGCCGGCGGCCAGACAGAGCAACCGGCGACCGCGAATGTCACCCCCCAACCAGCCAACCGCATCGACCGTCTTGAGCGGATCGACCAGATCTTCGTCCCGCGCCGGGGCGGTAAATCGCTGCTGCTTCCGGACCCGCTGGTCCCAGGCGCGACGGTTGTGATCGTGGATCGGCGAGGCCGGGGAACCCGATGTCATTGCCTTATCCTCCGAACCGCTGAGTAGCCTCGGATCGATGGAACTAGAAAACCAAATATCGCCGATCGGCCACCACGACCGGTGCCTCGCTCGATCGGTAGGCTGTGACACAGACCGACTAGTGCATCCGAACACCCCAGACGTAGGACAAGACGGTCACAATCAAGTAGGTGCACAACAAGACTACGCCAAAGGGTCGCTTCAATCGATCGTCAGCCGCCTGCCAAATTCCGCACCGAAACACCAACAGGATAAACAGCATGGCCGGAAACTGCATCTGGAAGAAGTGATGTTCCGCGCGCAGACCTGCGGGTGTCACGGCGGCCGACAATCCAGCTACAAACAGCACGTTTAAGATGTCCGCACCCACAATGTTCCCAACCGCCAACTCACCCTGGTTCTTGCGCACCGCAGCCATCGCGATGCAGAGCTCCGGTAGCGATGTGCCAAAAGCCACCATCGTGGCGGCAATCACGCTTTCGGGCACACCCACCCGCTCGGCAAGCAGAGTCGCAGCTGCGATCAGGAACATCGAACTGGCAACCACCAGCGCCACGGCTACGACCAGCGAAAACAACGTCGGGCCTAGCGCTCGCTCATCGGTTTCTAAGTCATCACCCCCCGCCGCGGATTCCCCGCGGGCCAATCGAACCGACCACAACATGTAGGCCAACAACAAACCCACCAGTACAAACCCAGAACGCTGCGACAGCAGGCCGCCATCTGTGAATGCGGTGAACGGGCTGTCCCACGGCACGCACAACCCAACCAGCAAGACTCCGCAGCCAAACTGGACCCACCCCTGCCGGTTGACGACCGCCCGCGTAAAGGGAAGCGGTTTCAGCAAGCAGGCCAGTCCCAGAATCAACCCCGTATCACAGATGATGGAACCGACCGCGTTACCCATCGCCAGCCCGGGACTGCCCTGCATGGCCGCCAGCACCGATACGGCCGCCTCGGGTGCGGTCGTCCCGAGACTGACAATCGTGGCACCCACAATGACCCGCGGCATCCCCAGCCGTAACGAAAGGCCGACCGCGCGGTCGACCAGCCAGTCGGCGGACTTCCCCAAGACGGCGATGCTGAGAATCAGCACCACAAACAGGACAGGGCTCGATTGGGGTTTGAGCCAATCACGAATCCACTGCTGAGGGTCAAACGACTCGTTGACTTTCGTCGCTGGCAGNATGGGGGGATCGGATTTCCGCAGATTGCCTGANGATTGCGGGGAATTGGCGGAATCCGTCGATTCCGTCTGCGGATCGGTCGGCCGGTCGGCGGGGGACGCCTGTGCGGCAGTCCCTTCCGCGGGAGGGTCTTGAGCAGACCGCAAGCCGCCTCCGCCGTGAAACCATAGGGAGGCCGGCAACAGAACCAGCAGGACCAGTAACCATGAGCGACCAGAACGGAATGACGTCATCGACCGAGTCCAGGGAGGCGTGGCGCAAGACGGTAGATCAGCTGTGGATCTTACCAACCGCCGCTCGACGCCGACAGCTGTCGCCAATCGATCGAATGACCGCAGTCCGGTTACAAAGGCCCGCGCATGTCTTCACCGATCCACTTCGCCCCGAGACGCCTCACCGACCGCGTGTGCCCGCTCGTCAACGCAGATGCGGTTTGCTACGATTTAATTGCGGTCTCGCGATTTCCGCGGCGACCTTGTGTTTGCGCGGTTTGACCGTAATGGCCGAGAGGAGAGGCACCTGCAAATGGTTCTGGACGCCTATTCACTCTGTCCCTGTGGAAGCGGCAAGAAAGTCAAGTTCTGTTGCTCCCGAAATCTGGTCCAAGAATTGGACAAGGTGCAACGGGCCCTCGAGGGCAAGCAGCGGGTCTCTGCGCTACGACAGTTGGACAGCCTGCTCAAAACAAACTCGCAGCTCCCTTGTCTGCTGCATCTCAAAGCGGTCATCGAACTCAGCCGAGGCAGTTTGGATGACGCCGGGAACACCCTGGACCAGCTGCTCCAAGTGGCCTCCAAAAATCCCGCATCGATTGCCCTCGCCGCCGAATTCGCGGTCCTCCAAGGCGAGGTTGCAAACGCCGTCATCCAACTCCAACTGGCACTAGAGCACCTCGAGGACAAGATGCCTATGGAGTTGTTCGGTGCGTTGGTGAGCACTGGCCAAGCGCTCCTGCAGACCGGCAATCTGCTGGCCGCGCGGGGACACCTCATGTTCGCCAACGCGGCCAGTGGGGGAAACGACTCGGAACTCGCTTCGCTGGTTGCGGGACTGCACCAGGATCCCAAGATCCCGTTGCTACTCCGGGACAGCCTGGACCCGCTGCCATGCCCGGACCAAGTCGCCTGGAAAGGGGAGTTCGCGGCCGCCATCCGCTGCTGGTCGCGGGGCCGTTGGCGACTGGCCTGTGAGCAATTGAGTTCGCTCGACGAAAAGGTCCCTCAGCAGCGTGCGGTCGTCAAGAACCTGGCGATCGTGCGCGGCTATCTTGGGCACGCCCCCGATACGATTGCGGCCTGGCGCCGCGTCGCGGAAATGGAATCGCTGGACCTCGATGAACGCCTCGAGGCGGAAGCGGTTGCACAGTTACTGGACCCCGAAACCAGTCGCCAGCAACTCGACGAAGTCCGTGTCACCTGGACCGTTGGGGACGGGCAACATCTTTCGGAACAGTGGCTATCCGATCGACAGCTGACACAGATTCCCTTCGAACCTCCCCAGGCCGATAGCCAGGACGAGCCCCCTCCGCGGCATGTGTTCGGACTGCTCGACAGGCTGTTGCCGACATCCGGCCTGGACCTAACACGCGAAACGGTGCCGAATGTGGTTGGCGTCGCCTATCTGTTCGGGAAAGAAACCGATCGTGAGGCGCGAGTCGAATTCGTCGCCGTCAAGGATCAGGGCTTCTCGGAAGCGTGCGCCCTGCTGGAGTCCAAGTTGGGCGAGGACCGAGGGGAGGCCGGAAACGAGGAGTCACTCGGCAGCGTCGCGGCGGTCCGCCAGGCGCTCTCCTGGAATTGGAGAATGCCCGACGACACACCGCGTGACGTCCAGCAACACCTGATGGACGAACAGCGTCGTGAGATGATGTTCGAGGTCTGGCCGTCGATGCCGTTGAGCGTGCTGGACGACAAAAATCCACGCGAAGTCGCCGCCGATGGTAGCTATCAGGTGCGGCTGCTGGCGGCTGTCCTGCTGCTAGAGCTGGCCGCCGAACAAAATCAATGGGCACTGGATTTCAACGAACTGCGGCGCGATTTGGACTTGCCAGAAGCGGGCCCACTCGAAATCGAGGAACTCAATCTGCACGAACTCTCGGTGGTCCGGATGTGCCGGCTGCCGTTTGAACAGTTGAGCGATGACGAGTTGCTCGCCACGTTGCAACTCGTAGCCAGCCGGCAAGCCGCTCGGGCCACACGCAGCGCCGGTCTGGAATTAATCCGTCGCGACAACTTTGAAAACACCGGCGAACTCGACAAAGCGCAACTGTACGGCATGTTGGCAAACCTCTCGGGCAGCAGCGACGAAGCCGTCGAGTACCTCCAGCTGGCGCGCGACTCGGCGTTGGCAACCGGGCATTCCCCGGCCAATTGGTTGCTCAACGAACTGTCGCTGAGAATCGTGCGCGGCGAGTCCGATGTGGCTCAGCAAGTTTTCGAACAAATTCGCAGCCGCCACCTGGAAGAACCAGGGGTCTCGGAGAATCTCTACAAGATTCTGGAGTCCTACGGAATCCTTCCCGAGGACAATCGACCGCTGACCCGTCCCACAGGCCTCGGCTCTGCCACGCAACCGCCGACGACGCCACAGCCGGACACATCCAACACGCTGTGGACCCCGGAGACTGTTTCCTCTCCCACGACCGATGAACCCCAAGCCAAGGAATCGAAGCTTTGGGTTCCCGGCATGGATTAGTCGGCAGACCATTCCGGTCGACCGACGCTCTTGAGCCGACTGATTTCCTCAAGACGGTAGCAGACACGTCGAACTGGCGAGACCCCACGGCGGCCGTGCGGAACCCGATCACCACCACCCGCGAGGGACACCTGGCCTCTGAGCGTGTGCGAGATGCTGCCATGGCAGACCCTGCCAACGATTTACGTTTTATGTCCCGCGCTCTGGAGCTGGCGGCGCGCGGCGAAGGCAGCGTCGAACCCAACCCGTTGGTCGGATGCGTGGTGACCCGCAACGGCGAGCTGATCGGCGAAGGCTGGCACGCTCGCTTCGGCGAGCCACACGCGGAACCCGTTGCCTTGCGCAGCGCCGGTGATCGGGCGGCCGGCGGGACGCTCTATGTAACACTGGAGCCCTGCTGTCATCACGGGAAGACGCCCCCCTGCACAGAGGCCATTCGAACGGCCGGCATCGCCCGGGTGGTGATCGCCCAGCGCGACCCATTCCCCCAGGTCAGCGGACAGGGCATCGTCGAACTGGAAGCGTCCGGAATCGCGGTCGAAGTCGGACTGTTGGCGAGCCAGGCAAGCCACCTGAATGCGCCTTATTTGAAGCGATTGGCGACCGGGCAACCGTGGATCCACGCCAAGTGGGCGATGACGCTAGATGGAAAAATCGCCACCCGAACCGGCAATAGCCAGTGGATTTCTTGTCCCCAATCGCGTGAACGGGTACACCAGCTGCGGGGGCGCATGGATGCGATCGTGGTGGGACGCCAANCGGTTGCCGCGGACGATCCACTGCTCACGGCTCGCCCGCCCGGACCACGAACGGCGACACGCGTCGTGCTCGATTCAGGGGCCTCTCTGTCACCCCACAGCCGGCTCGTCCAGACGGCTCGCGAGGTCCCCCTGATCGTGGCGGCTGGGCCCGATGCCAATCCGGCGCAGGTCGCGCAGCTAACCGGGGCAGGTTGTGAAGTGCTTCAATTTCCCAGTCGGGATCCAGCCGAGCGTCTACGACCGCTCTGGAACGAACTGGGAAGCCGTGGAATGACCCATGTCCTCATCGAGGGTGGGGCCGAAGTGCTGGGCAGCTTGCTGGACACTCATTGCATCGACGAAATACACCTCTTCCTGGCACCCAAATTGATCGGGGGGAACGAAGCCCGGTCCGCGATCGGGGGCGCAGGGGTCGCGCAGATCGCGGCGGGACGAACACTCGACGACCTGGCCTGCGAACCGCTGGGCGAGGACTACTACCTGCACGGGCGCATCCGATCCGACGGCTGACGAGAGCTCGATCCAATCCGCTCACGCCGTGGCATGCGCCCGGATGAGACCTGTGGCAAACCCCAGCAGGTCGTCCTGGTCACGACAGTGCTCCAGCAAGCGGTCATACGTTCCCGCCTTGTCGCTCAACTCCAGGATCCCCGGCGCGTGACCGATCGGCTGCGCGTCGGGGGAGCTGAACTGGATCGACGCATTCAGCGCGTCGTCGAAGCGGTCGAGTCGGGCCAGCAACTCGATGTACACCTCGATCGCACTGCGACCGAACTCGTACGCGTCGATCGTCTCCGCCTTCTGGCGGAAAAAGTCCAACGCGTCTTCGAGATTCTCCCCCAGTAGCGCCTGAAAAAACAGGCCGTGGCTGGGGTAAATGTCGGTAAATGGCTCGTCGCCCTCGTATTGGAACTGGTCACTCAATCGCCGCCCGTACTCGGTCATGTCGAGCGCCAAGCGGAGATGGTCCGAATCCTCCAACAACCGAGCAAAGCGGACCGTGGATGCCAGATGGGTCGTGTCCAGATGGTAGCGATGTTCACCAAACAACCAGTCGCGGTCCGCGACCAATTCGCGCAGTGTCAGCGCTGCTGGCTCGGCGCCCTCATTCTGTGCAATGTCGGCCTTGACCGACGCCAGCAACTCACCGTGGAGATGCTCCACGAGCATGCCCGCCACACGCTGTTGTTCCTGGGGGTTGCGTTGTTGCAGCGTGGCTTCAAATGTGGTGATCGCGTTACAGGTCCCATAATGGTCCAACACCAACCGGAAGCCGCGGGCCGGATCGACGCCTTCGTGCAGACACACTTCCACCATCTCGTCCAAGTTCTCTTCGTTGGACTCGATCTCAGCCAGTACCGCAGCCACAGCCGCTCGGTCGCCAACCGGTCGCAGATACATCCACGCTTCGCGGATCGCTCCATCTTTCATCATCAACGTACCAACTTCTCGGCAGGCGTTGACCAGTCCTTCTTCGAGATTGAGTCGGGTGGCTTCGTCCAACTCGTCACCCGAGTCATCGTACTGCACGGGAAGGCCGATCTCGAGACGCACCNGCATCTTCAGCGCTTCAAACATTTCGTGAAAGCGTTTCTTAGCGCACAGTTGCTCGATTAATCGTCCGAGCACTGCGGCGACACCGCCCGATTCCAATTCTGTCTGCAGTACGTCAAATTCGGTCTGCGTGGTTGCCATGCCAGCAACTCCCGGCGAAGAAGCAGGANATTCGAACCAACAAACGTGCGATCACTGTTGTCAGTCACAGGCACTATCGTAGCATTCTGGCGGGCCGGCGCGTACTAGAGGCCAACGCCATCATGAGATCTGCAGAACGCGGCAGATTGCCGGGTGGCCATATTCGGCAGCCCCCGTCAAAACGCGGACATTCAAGACCGGTTCTACTTCGCCNCCGGAGTGCGTGTGTCCGCACAACACGGTCAGTTGCCGATCGGGCCGCGCGCTCATGATCTCGAGAATCGCATCCCCCATCACCTGACTGCTGAAGTGCGGCGCCCACTGGTCGTCGGCGGCGCGTCCCTGGTACCAGCAGGACTCCCGAAACGGGGGCACATGGGTCAACAACAGCGCTTCGGGAGCCCGATCGAGCGCGCCGGCCAGCGCTCGCCGGATGTGGTGAGCAGCCTCTTCCGCCAGTGCCTGCAACNCGTTTAGACGTGTCTCCCTGTCCAAACCGGCCAGTTCATCGATCCGCTGGTAATCGCTCAGCATGACGGTGGAGCGCGCGTAATCTCCACAGCGTCCATCGGCCCAGCCATCGTGACCTAGCAGCGCGGTTCGCTCCGACAAAAAGACCGGTTCGCAGCCGGTCAGATAAGTCAGTTGTGCACGCCCGGCACACAGACACCTGACCTCTTCTCGCACCCGCTGGACCGAACCGAAGTAATAATCGTGGTTCCCGAGAACAAAGTAGATCGGGCAAGCGAGCGCGTCGGCGATCCGTGTTAAATAGTCTCGAACATCGGTCGCTTCCGCGATATCGCCACCGATCAACACGCCTGTCGGATCCGCTGACCGAATGTCTGCCAGCAGATCTTCGATGGCCTCATCNGTGGCCGCATTTAAGTGGATATCGGTCAGCCAGACGAATCGCATGCCATCGAATGCTCGGCAAGGAACAAAACAACCCCCAGCTACCACCCCGCGGAAACGAGTGTAGCGTTCAATCCGCTGCGGGTGAACAACCGCCAGACGACTCGACGAAGTGGACCGGACGCGTGCAACGGTTCGTATGCCCGGTACCGTATTTCCCGCAAAACGAGTGCACTCGGTGGGGTCGCGGAATCACTTTTTCCACCCAGGCGACCCGCTTTGCAGAGACCGCAGTCGACCTGCCGATACATTACCGATACATAACGATGAGGAGGATTGGCAACCGACCGGGGCGAGCTGGATCCATCGGCAAAGTTTGATGGATCTTGAGCCTGGCCCCCGTTTCAGGTATTTTGTGAAGGTATTGGAAGAGGTTCCTCCGCCGAGGTGGCTTTGCCTCGTTTGGTCGCAGTCCACGGTTTCTGAAGGAAGACACCATGTTGAACCTGTACGGTCCCGGTGTAAATGCGTCAGAACCCCTCGCACGCCGTGAAATGTTGCGGATCGGAGGACTCGGGCTCTCCAGCGTAAGTCTCTCCGGGCTGCTGTCGCGGTCGGCCCTGGCCGCCGAATCACAGGCNGCCAAGCCCGCCAGTTTCGGCAAAGCCAAGAACTGTATCGTGTTGTTTCTCTCCGGCGGAATGTCCCACCACGACACCTTCGATCCAAAGCCCCACGCTCCCGACGACGTGCGCGGTGACTTTCAGACGATCGACACGGTCGTACCCGGAACACGGATCACCGAACACCTTCCGCGATCTGCGAAGCTGATGGACCGCGCCACCGTAATCCGTTCGATGACCCATAAATGGAATGGTCATTCGGGGGGCGGCTATGTCATGTTTACCGGCTACGACTACGACGGTAGTGAGGGCGACGCGAACTTTTCGAACCGCAACGATCACCCGCATCTCGGCGCGGCCTTGTCCAAAGTGGCGCCGGGCCCCGGTCCAATGGTCCCCTTTGTGTTGGCACCCCGACGCCTCGACGCCGGCAGTGGCCGTCGCGCCGGTCAATCGGGTGGCCGTCTGGGAGGAAAATACGATCCACTACAGACGGGCGGGAATCCCAACGATGACGATTTCAAGCTCGACCACCTACCGCTCGTCGCGAACCGCGCTCCCGAAGTGTTGCGCCGACGTACGCGACTCATCGAACAAGTCAACAACCAAGTTGCGTTTCTCGAAAATACCGCGCTGGCCCGATCGCTTTCGCAAAACCAGACACGCGCGTTGGATGTGATCAGCAGCGAAGCGGTGCGCCGTGCGGTCGACTTGTCGACCGCCGATCCCGACGAGCGCAATCGTTACGGCCGCAACCTGTTCGGTCAGTCGGTGCTCTTGTCTCGACGGATGATCGATGCGGGAACGCGGTTGGCGCAAGCGACCTGGTTGCGCACCCAGGGTAAAAAGGGTTACGCCTGGGATAGCCACTGGGATAACTGCGAAGCGCTCGCCGACGACCTGATCCCCCCTTTCGATCAAGCACTCGAATCGCTGATCACCGACCTTGAAGAGCGCGGACAGTTAGACGAGACCCTGGTCGTCGTCGCCGGAGAATTCGGCCGCACTCCCCGTATTACGCTGAAGACCCAGGGCCGCGAACACTGGTCCAATTGCTTTTCCGTGTTGTTGTTTGGCGGTGGGATCAAAGGCGGACAGATTTACGGCGCCTCCGACAAGATCGGCGCCTACCCGGAAAGCGATCCGGTATCGCCGGCCGATCTTACGGCCACCATCTACCATCTGCTGGGGTTGGATCCGGAACACGAGATCCTCGATCAAAACGACCGGCCGATGCGGCTCAGCGAAGGCGTCCCGCTCACATCACTGATGATCTAACGTGGTCGCCCGAGAGGGGACTCGTCAACGTGGTTCAAGGGCGGTCCCTTGTTGTGTCCAAATCATCAGCGATTGTACGACCCCAGCTCGTGCGATCACGAATCGCATAGCGAACGGGCCGCCGGACTTCTTCCATGATGTGGACCAGGTACTCGCCCAACAGACCAACCGACAGCAGTGTCACGCCGCCGAAGAAGATGATCAGCAGTACCGTCGTTATGAAGCCGGGCTGTGAAATGGCGCCGAACCAATACCGCAGTAAATAAAAGCCACCCAGCACCAAACTCGCCGCGGCCGACACGAATCCCAAGCCGCTGACGATCCGCAGCGGCAATGTCGAAGTCGCAAAAAAACTCTGCCAGACAATCCCTACGAGGCGGGTAAACGAGTATCCACTGCGACCTTCGGCGCGGGGCTGGTGTTCTACGTCGATGTTTCCCAAACGCCGCGTACTGCGAAAGATCAACGGACCAATCAGTGGATTGGTCGTGCCGTTGCGGCAGATCGTCTCCACCAACGGACGGCGGAGAATACGGAAACTGCTGGGCGCAATCCCGGCCGGGCGGCCGTGCAGATAAGCGAACAGACGGGCAGCCAAACGGCTGCCGATCCGCCGCACCGGGCCGTGTCGCTTGGACTCAAAGCGGGCCATGATGCAATCCCATTCCGGGCGGCGATCGAGTGCCGCGATCAGCTCCGGGATGGCCTCCGGNGGATGCTGCAGATCGTCGTCCATGAGAATCACCTGCTCTCCCACCGCATGTTCCAGACCNCACAGCGTGCTGCGGAACTGTCCGGTGTTGAACATCATGTCGAGTCCCCGCACAAAATCGAACTCGGCGGCCAGTGACTCGATGACCTCCCAGGTATTGTCAGGNGAAGCGTCGTTGACCAACAACACTTCAAAAGAACCCCGCACCGGGCTCAGCGCCCGGTCGACGCGCTGGACCAACTCGGGCAACCAGGCACCGCTGCAGTAACAGGGGATGACGATCGAATAGTCACACATACTGATTGCCGTACAGTCGCGAGCACCGTCTGGGCAGTCGTTCACATGGCGATCGGAAGCGCCGCACCCGCGCCGCCTCCGGCTCAAACCGCCCCATCTGCATACAGCGAGCGGCGCATCGCCAGTTGCGGGAAACCGTACCGAACTCACCTCCTGTCACGTTAGAAAAAAACAACTTGAAGAAAACCATAGCAGAAAACCGGTAGACACCGATATCCGCATTCACCCGTCTATTCTATGTTGCTGCCAGCTTCGCGCAATCGCGGGTAGACACGCGGGTCTAAGAACCAATACCGTAAATCGGTTGCCGACAATGAGGCCGAGTCCTGCTGTAACATCTTCAGTCGCTGCCACTCACGCTCGATCTGTGTCGGCGCGGCGCTGTAGTCGGAAGAGAACTTCCCGTGGAGATGAGGAAACGGCTCGCGGTAGTTCTCCAGATCTTTCCGGCGGGGCGGTCCGGGTGACACCAGGTCATATCCCAAGGCACGCATTTCCGGACCACAACAGGTCTCGATGTACCGCACAGCCTCAGCTGGCAGTACGTGGGCAAAACGCCCAACCGATGCCGTGGACACACCGTCGGCGTCGGTAAACGACGAGTTGCCGGTCCAGCGGGTTCCGTCTTGGGCGGTGATCTGGGAATCCAGGGCGCGTTCCGGGTCCGGTACACCCCAGCTACGGCGTAGGTCGTTCAACTCGGATTGCGGATCGTCGACCAGATCTTCGTAGCGAACCCAAGAGAAGTTGGGATGCTCCTGACAGGCGAATAGCATCGCGACGCTCTTCCGCCAGGCTCGCAGACTAAACAACAGCGGCCGATGGTCCCCGGTGAGGTTGTCGCGCGGGCCGTAATCGAGTGAGACGATCATATCGCGGGGATCGCGCACACTGAGAGCCACCTTTCCGCCCCGTGCCAGCACAAACGGAATGAACTCCTCGCAGAGCACTTCCTTGCTCCCGAAGTAGGTCGCCTGCTGCCGGTCCAACAGGTGTGCCAGTCGTTCGTGCAGTTGTCGATAAAANTTGGGAAACGCACCCTCCGATAGTTGCGCCGGAAATGCCAGCACTCCGCGAGTCCAGAGGCCCAACCGATAGGCCGCTANCCGTTTGAAAATCTCGTCGATATCCGCGCGGCGGATCGGTAAGTTCTCGAGAAACGCGTCGAGTTCTTCTGGTGCGTAGCCGTCTTCACAAAACAGATGCCCCAGAGGGTACCGGCGGTGCAACCCGCGGCGATCCAGAAAAGCCTGTTTGGCAAAGAAATAAATGACTGGAAAGGGCTGCGACCCGATGCAGATTGACGGGTGGGCATGTAGCAATTTCTCCAGCAGCGTCGTTCCCGAGCGGTAGCACCCGGTAACCAGCGCCAGCGTAGCGCAGGTGTGGTCGTCAATCGACAACCGCGTAAACGGTAGTGCGGTACGGCTCACGCTGGTCACTGTGCCAGACACTCCAAGTCACAACTCTGCGGATCGGTGCGGTGCACTTCAGCCACCGCCGCGGTGGACCGGGTGTCGGCTGCCCGCCGTTTTCTGCCAACCCGCCCGGGCCCCGGTACTGGTTTCAAAAGTAAAACAATTTCATNCCAACGCAAGCCACTTCCCGATCTCCGATCGACCGGGTACAAGCCGCCAACTACTTATCAACACACGACTTCCGTCGAATCGTCCAGAATTGACAAGGGCNTCATTCAGCGGTAGGATCGAGAGTTGGGCCCATTCCAAGGCGGTGCCACCTGGTCGAGTTGGTCTGTAGGAGCCACCCATGAGTTTGTTCGCACTCCCCCGCTGGGTCGTCGTCGGGATCGCGGTCTGGCTCGTAGGCACGTGTCAGGCACCGCCGGTTCGGGCCCACACCCCGATGAGTCCGATCGTCAAGAAAATGGTGCTGGAGGGNATTGGGTACATCGAGAGCGCCAACGAAAGTCGCCNTGGCCACAAGGCGCTGATGGCCCTGGCGATGCTGAAAGCCGACAAGAAATATAACACGAACTACAAATCCAGCTCGTATGTACAAGAGGCGGCCAAGGAATGCACAAGCGTTCAAACGTCTGGCGAGAAAGCCGTTTATGAGCTTTCGATTGCGCTTCTGCTGCTCTGTGAGCTGGATGCCAAACAACACCGGCAGGCCATTCAGTCGATGCTCAGGCAACTGGCAACCCTGCAGCGCAGCGATGGTTCCTGGAGTTACCCGGCGCGCAATATCGGCGACACCTCGTGTACCCAGTACGGCGTGCTGGCCTCCTGGACCGCGTACAACATGGGCAAGGACGAGAATCTCTTTACGGTCAATCGGGGCTCGGTCGAAAAAGCCTGCAAGTGGTTGCTGCGGACCCAGGATGTGAGCGGNGCCTGGTCCTACCTGGGAAAGGACGAAGGTGGTTATAACCGCAGCCGACAATCTGATGATGGCGGTATCGCCAATGCAGGCCGGATCACCCCCTCGATGGTAGTCGGCGCGATGGGCAGCATTTACATGGCGGCCCAGGTACTGGGAATCGAGGATCATGTCGCGCGCCGCGCGGACCCGAAAAAAAAGAAAGGCGCTCTGAAGAAGGTGGAGGTCGTGGCGGAAACGAAGAAGACGGCCACCGCCTCGCATTCGATCGATATGGGNGTGTTGCGCCGCGCGCTGCAGGACGGCGAGAACTTCTTCCNCCAGCNGTGTGGNACCGAAACCCACCACTGGCAATCGTACTATTTGTACGGAATGGAACGGCACCAGGCACTGCGCGAATTCGCTACGCGTGATTTCGAAGATGAACCGAACTGGTACAACCAGGGAGTCGAGTTCCTCCAACGCACCCAAAAAGAGGATGGCAGCTGGAGGTTGACAGGAAACGAAGAAGGCAATCAGGGCGAGGGGATCGATACCGCTTTTTCGATCCTATTTCTGCTCCGCGCCACCCGCGATCTGGTCAAGACACTGCAGGGTGGGCGTCTCCGTGGCGGGCGCGGTCTGCCCAACGATCTCTCCAATCTTCAGGTCGATGACGACGGCGCCGTGATCAAGGCGAAAGCGGTCGTGGACCTAGAGACNGCGTTGTTGCGGATCAAGGAGACGGAGAAACTGGACGAATTGCCCCGCAACATACAATTCAGCGAAGTCAAATCGGAGCGCAAGCGGCAACTTGAGCGACTGGCCAAGTTGTTTTCGGATCCGTCCTACGAGAAACGGATATTCGCCGTCCGCGGCGTCGCGCGGGCAGGCGGCCTGTCCGAAGTCCCGGCGCTGGTCTACGCGCTGAGTGATCCCGACCTGCGCGTGGTACTCGAGGCGCGCGACGGTCTGCGACTGGTCAGCCGCAAATTCGCCGGCGTCGGGATGCCGGACGAACCGAGTCCGGTGCAGAAAAAACAGGCCCAAACGGCGTGGAAACGTTGGTACAAGTCGGTTCGCCCCGACGCGGATCTGGAGTTCCTGGAGTAGCCGGCCGCGCCGGGAATGAGGAGGCCCGCTCGCACCGAGCCGCCCTGCGGGCGGAGTGCCCCCCCGAGTTCGGTTCCCGTGTTCGACGTATTCTGAGCCAGCCNGTCTGTCGTGCGGTCGAGCTGACGCATCCTATTGNCGATTCGACGTCAGCCGATTACGCCTCACAGGGTGTTCGCTTGGGATCGAGGTACCGGTCGATGAGTACGGTCGTCACAGCCACCGGGCATTGATCATTTGTTGCCAACCTCAGCAGGCCACGCCGCATGGACAGCGAAACTCGTGAAAAACTGATCGCCGCAGCACAACAGGCTCGCACGCGCGCCTATGCGGTCTATTCGGGGTTTACGGTTGGCGCCGCGCTGCTGACGGCGGATGGAGCGCGCATCACCGGCTGCAATGTGGAAAACGTCTCGCTCGGATTGACACAGTGCGCCGAACGTGTCGCGCTGGGACGAGCGATTGCAGAAGGTCACCGGGAATTCCAAGCGCTGGCCGTCGCCAGTAGTACGGGCGTCGCTCCCTGCGGCGCTTGCCGACAAGTCCTGGCAGAGTTTTGCGACGAGCTGCGCGTGCTTCTAGTTCAGGAAAAACCAATTCTCCACACGCGTGAGGTCTCGTTGCTCGCATTGCTACCCGATCGGTTCGAACCGAAGACCGATTCCTAATCCAAGCGCGACTTGGGGCAATTTCGATCGCTGCTTGAATTGCCCGCGCCGGGCGGCGATAACTCTGTTCGTCGGCGGCCGGTCGCAAATACGTGGCCGGGCCCCTCAGTGAACACGCTCCTTTCAGGAATTCGACATGGCTTCGCTGCCGGAAATCGTCCAGACCGTCACACGCGGACTTTTGACTGGACAGATCGGGACGCCTGTGGCGCTGCGCGTGATCGCGCACACGGTCGTCGATCATGGAGAGTTGCAGGGTGTCGCCGCCTGGCTCCTGCAGCAGGCGGAACACTGGTTCTCCAGTCGCGTGGAGACGGCCCACGTCATGGGTGGAGTAGAAGGCGGACAGTTCAGTGTCCTGGCCAGTTTCGCATCCGGCCAATCCGCGTTACTCTCGGTGGGAACACCGGTGGCCGACCACGCACTCGTCGAACTGGTGGTCTGGGGAAATCATGGCACGCTGGCATGGCAACCCGATGCGTCGCAGTCGATCGGCGANGCCGCCGACCGCGGACCGCAGCTCTCGCCGCGGGGCAGCGAGCTATTGCGGCAGCTGCAAACCGTCTGGATGTCGGGATCCGCNCAGCGCCGGCGGCCGGATGCGCGCGAAATCCGGTCGNTCGCCCCGCGACCCGTCGCGTTGCAGCCACCCTTTGGGCTGTTGCTGGTTTCGGGTGACCACACGCACCAACCGGGCTACGCCGAGGCGCTGCTGAGGGGAGACCGATGCCGCGCGGTGGCGATGACCGACCAGTCAGACATCGCTCCGCGGAGACGCCGCCTAAACGAGCAAATGGCCACCCGGTTGGGCATCCCCGTCCTGCCATTAGCCGCAGCGCTAAACNGCGATGACGTGCATGTCGTCAGCATCTGTGCTGAGCCGATTCGCCGCGGATCGATCATCGTGCAGGCGCTCGACGCAGGGAAGCACGTCTACCTGGACAAGCCGCTCGCTGGAACCGGCGACGACACCGAAACGGTTGTCGCCGCGGCCGCTAAGTCCCCTGTCGTGACTCAAATGTGGAGCTTGGTGCGATCGGCCGCGGCACACCACATGCAACAGGCTGTGCAAACAGGTCGTCTGGGCGATTTAAGCGCTTTCCACGCCGACCTTTGCTTCGCCAAAGGGACTCCCGGAACCGCGCAGCTTGCAGCGCGTCGGGAAGCGGCGGTTCCCGAGCGCTACGAGTTAGTCGATTCGAAGCGCGAACTGACCAACGTCGGGGTCTACTGCCTGGTCTCGCTGTTATGGCTGACGGGGAAACGGATCCAACGCGTGTGCGCAACAACCGGCAACTTCTTTTTTCGGGAGCACGAGGCCAACCACATGGAGGATTTTGGGCAGATGATGCTCGAACTCGAAGGTGGATTGATCGCCACAATCTCGGCGGGTCGCACCGGCTGGCAATCCAATCCGGATTCCGGCCTGGACCGAACCACGCTGGTCGGCACGCACTCGCTCGCCACATTCGACGCGCATCGACCCCGCCTCGCGGTCTGGTCGGACGCGCCGTCCTGGTCACCTCCCCAAACCGATCCCGAGGATCCGATGGGGATGTGGGGAGGTCCCAAAGACCCGGCCTTCGTCCCCGCGCCCAAGCGATCCTGGTTGACCCCCGCCGCGGGCGAAAAAGACGATTTCACCCACTTCTTGGACTGCATCGAAGCCGGCCGCACCAGCGACGTCCCGGCAGAGCTCGCCGGGCACGCAACCGCAGCACTGCTGGCCGGCTACCAATCCGCCGCGGGTCGAACGATCGTTCCACTGACCTGAATCGAGTTGTCCCCATGTACTCGTATGCCCCGTTGCATCGCACTCCAACCCAGCACACCAGCGGGTCATCGACCGCCCGTTAAAGAACGACCCGCACTCGACCATTCGCGCTGACGCGCACCTCCCGAATTATGACCCGGCACCTATTCTCTCCGGAAAACACCGTCATGCGCAGCGCGATTCTCCGTCGGCTTTTCGACCCGCGGGTTCCGCGGGCCGCAATCTGCCTATCGTTACTCGCTGTCCAGTGCGCTGCGATACCAACGGTCAACGCTGCCGAGAAACGACCCAACGTCCTGTTCTTTCTGTCCGACGATCACCGGGCTGATATGCTGGGCTGCGCCGGACATCCGGTTCTGCAAACCCCGACGATCGACCGTCTGGCGCGCAACGGCGTCCGCTTCGAAAACATGTTTGTGACCACGTCCATCTGCGCCGCAAGTCGGGCAAGCGTGCTGACCGGCGTGTTCGAACGAACGCACAAGTTCACGTTCAGGACACCCCCTATCGCCCGTGATTGGACCGATATTAGTTATCCCCGGTTGTTGAAAGATGCCGGATATCGAACCGGGTTCGTGGGAAAGTTTGGTGTCGGCATCCCGCGGGACCAGCGCGAGGAGATGTTCGACTTTTTTTCCCCTCTGAACCGAAATCCTTATTTTAGACGCCAGGCAGATGGTCGCACTCGACACATCACACAAATTGCCGGAGATCGGGCAATCCGTTTTCTTCGAGAACAACCGTCTGGGCAACCATTCTGCCTGTCGGTCAGCTTTCACGCAGCGCACGCCGAAGATAGCGACAAAGTCAACCACTTTCCGTGGCCCAAAGCGGTGGAACACCTCTACCGCCAGACCGTCCTACCGGATCCTCGGCTGTCCGATCCGCAGATCTTTTCGGGTCAGCCCGAGTTCCTCCGCCTGTCGATGAATCGACAGCGTTGGTTCTGGCGATGGGATACGCCGCAAAAATACCAGCGCAACCTGCGCGGTTACTACCGCATGATCAGTGGCCTGGATTTGGTCGTCGGACGTGTGCTCGATACGTTGTCAGAACTGAATATGGCCGACAACACGGTGGTCCTGTTCTGCGGAGACAACGGCTACTACGCGGGGGAACGTGGTTTCGCGGGAAAGTGGTCGCACTACGACGAATCGCTGCGGGTTCCATTGGTGATCTTTGACCCCCGTCTGCCCGCAGCACAGCGCGGCAAAGTCTCGCCGGCGATGGACGCAAGATCGGAAAATTTATCGGCCACGGCAAGACGCGCCTCACCGCTATCAATGCAGGCGTAGTCAGCGCGCGGATATTTGGTAATCAGATTGAATCCCTGATTGCCGGCAT
>PADE01000113.1 GCA_002702965.1 Planctomycetaceae bacterium | reverse complement strand
CAGTCAAGCAGAAACGCAGTCAAGCAGAAACGCAGTCAAGCAGAAACGCAGTCAAGCAGAAACGCAGTCAAGCAGAAACGCAGTCAAGCTGAAACGCAGTCAAGCTGAAACGGGACGGACTTTGGCAGACCGCTCAAAATACGTCGCTCAAGCGGCCGCCGCCGACAGACATTTGTCTCGCCCAGACGGGCCGGCTAGACTGCAGCCAGCCGCACCGGCGGCGCAGCGCATGGAACCGCCGCCGGCACGTGTCGATGGAACCCCCGCATTTTCGCACGTTGGAGACTACACGATGATCCGCTGTCTGATGCTTGTCGCTTTGACCGCTTTGCTGGCGTTGCCAACCCGCGCCGCCGAACCGCATGCTGCGCGTGTCCCGGTGCTCCTGGCGACCGCGTTGGCACCACCGGAGCCAGCCGGCATGCGCACCATCTTTAACGGAAAAGACCTGTCCGGCTGGGACGGAGATCCACGCCTGTGGTCGGTTCAGGACGGGGCCATCCACGGCGAGACGACCGCCGAGAATCGGGCCAACGGCAACACCTTTATCCTCTGGAAAGAGGGGACCACCAAGGATTTTGAACTGCGCCTTTCGTTCCGCTGCAACGCCACCAACAACTCGGGGATCCAGTACCGCTCCAAACACATCGCCGGGGACGACGCGCGCAACCGGTGGATCGTGCGCGGGTACCAACACGAAATCCGCAACGAGACCAAGTTACCGAGCGTGGCCGGCTTTATTTACGACGAGGGGGGACTGGCGGGTGGACGCGGCCGTACCTGTCTGGTCGGCGAACAGGCCACCTGGGGCGAAAACGGAAAACAGGTCACCGGCACACTGATCGACGCCGCCGGTTTTGAAAAACTGTTCAAGCTGGATGACTGGAACGATGTCGTGATCATCGCCAAAGGAACCCACATTCAGCACTATATGAACAACCGCTTGATTCTCGATTTCCACGACGGTCACAAATCGGCGTTGCTCGAGGGAATCCTGGCGTTCCAGCTACACGCCGGAAGCCCAATGTTTGTGGAGTTCAAGAACATCCGCATTCGCGACCTCCAGCAAGCGACCTCGACCAGCTCGGGGCAATCTGATCCACGGCGACCATTACAGAGAATCGCCCGCGGTCTGCGACGATTGCTCGGAGCGGACTGAGGGCTGGCACCAGACCACCAAATCCTCGCGGCGCAGAGATCGTCAAATGGTCCACGACGGCGGCACTGGCGAGATGTCGGCGCGCAGTCGTTCCGTTTCTGAGAAACGGTCGGATCACGCCGTTTCGCAAACCTCTAGCCGTACTCCAGGTAGCACCCACAACCGTTATGAAGTACCGCAACCGCGATCCACATCCGCTAGGGATACTCTGCTATGTCGCCGGAGTGTGGCTCGTCCACGGCGGGCTGATCGGGGCTGAGATCGGTGCGCTGATCGTTCCGGCGGGGGGGGAATCGTGGTCGGCCGGCAGCTACCACATGATCCGCTGGGATCCCCAGCGGATCGGCAGCACGCCCTCGCTACAAGCCCACTTCTCCCGCGATGGGGGCCGCACTTGGCAGACCATCCCGGAAGGCACCCTGTTGCCGGCGGACGGCACGCTGCGCTGGAAAGTGCCAGACCGGATCGGCAACCAATGCGTCATCAGGATCCGCAATCCGGCCACCGCTGCAACCGCCATCAATCGACGACCGTTTGCGATCACCGCCTCCCAGGCAGTCGAAAATTACCAGTGGCTCAACGTCACGCGAGAAGCCGCCTATGCGCCCCGCGATGGCGCCGGGGCGCTCACGTTCGAGGGCAAGATGTTCCTGCTAGGGGGATGGCACCCGGGTAACAAACGCGACTTTCCACGGATCTGCAACAACGAGGTGTGGAGTTCGAGCGACGGCCGGCAGTGGGATCTGATCAAGCCGAACACGTTCCTCGATCAACAATTTGACCCCACNCGCGATTGGGAAGGGCGACACACGGGTGGTTNNATCGTGTACCGCGACAAGATGTGGCTCGTCGGCGGGGACGTCAACCAGGGCCACTATCAAGCCGACATCTGGAACAGCGCTGACGGCGTGGTGTGGACGTTGGTTAATCCCGGGCCACCCGCACCATGGGGCCCGCGCGCGCTGCACCATACGCTGGTCTTCAACGACCAGATCTGGGTACTCGGAGGCCAGACGATGCCCGCCTTTGCGCCCTCCAAAGAGGTCTTCTACCGTGACATCTGGACGACCCGCGACGGTCTGACGTGGAATCGAGTTCAGCCCCAGGAACCGTATTGGTCGGCCCGCGGAATGATCGGTGGAAGTGTGGTCTTCGGCGGACGCATGTGGATTCTAGGGGGGGGGACTTACGACACGCCGACCACCAAGACNAGAAAATACTACAACGACGTGTGGAGCAGTGCGGACGGGGTAACCTGGCAGCAACACACGACCGGCGCGCCCTGGCCGGCCCGCCAGTACCACCATGTCACGGTCTACGACGGGCGGATGTGGGTGCTGGCCGGTTACCGCAGCGGTGACCGCAACGACGTTTGGTACTCCGCGGATGGTGACAACTGGTACCGACAGTTCGGCAGTCCCTGGGCAGCCAGGCATGCAGCCAGCGTGTTTGTACACAACGATTCGCTGTGGATCGCGGCCGGTTCCTGTATGCAGCGCGATGTCTGGCGGCTGCAACGCAGCAGCGACCCCGCCTACCGCGCTCCGGTCGCACCGGACGTATTGGCAACCGTGGCCGTGCAACTGGTTGGACTCACGGACAAGCGAGGGTACACCTTTGACGCCAACCATCCGGACGGTTCGCCGGTTGGTTTTTCGATGTTCAACGGGAAACCGAACCGGGTACACATCTACTCGCGACAGTTCGGCCTCAACTACCTCGATGCCCGCGGTCGGAATGCCTACGCCGAGATGCAGATCACCGCGACTGGGGACATCGAATTCGTAAAGTGGCGCGATGGTGGGGCCGATGACATCATCACAGTGAACAACGAAATCCGACCCCGCTCGATCGCGATCGGGAGCAAGTGATGCAATCGCATCACGGACGATGTCGGGCCCACGGATCGGAAACACTGGCGGTGCGACCCGTTGGCCTTCGGCCCGGGGATCGCCGGGCGCAACCGCGCTGGCGCCGATGAGCGGAAGATGCACCGCGACAGCTCACGCGGCCAAGCCGTCCGGGACGCCGCGGCGCTCCCGGATTGACGGGTGACCGGGGCATGTCGCAAAGCACAACNNGCAACCGAAAACAGNGACCGCACGGTCACCGCAGTTGNCGTTACCCGGTCTGTTTGGGCATCAGGCCAAAATCTTCCTGAGAACCTGTGCCGGTTCGACACCGGTGAGTTTCTGCGCCAGACCCTGGTAGGGGTACGTCAACTTGCCATGGTCGATCCCCAGGCAATGCAGGATCGTGGCGTTCAGGTCCCGAATATGGACCGGATCCTCGACGATGTTGTAGCCGAAGTCATCCGTCTTCCCGAGTTGNACGCCCCCCTTGATTCCCCCTCCGGCCATCCAGACGCTGAAGCACCGTCCATGGTGATCGCGACCGTAGTTGTCTTTCTTGAGGGTGCCCTGAGCATAAACGGTCCGTCCGAATTCGCCTCCCCAGATGACGAGCGTCTCTTCGAGCATGCCCCGCTGCTTGAGGTCCCTGATCAGTGCGGCCGAGGCCTGGTCGACATCTCGACATTGCCCGCGGATCGCAGTAGGCAAGCCGCCGTGTTGGTCCCAACCTCGATGAAAGAGCTGGATAAAACGCACCCCGCGCTCGGCCATCCGGCGGGCGAGGATGCAGTTGGCAGCAAAAGTCCCCGGCTTGGTTGCGCTCTCCCCGTACCCTTTAATCGTCTCGGCACTTTCATCGCGCAGGTCGACCAGGTCCGGCACCGATGTCTGCATGCGAAAGGCCATTTCGTACTGGGAAATGCGTGTTTCGATTTCGGGATCACCGGCAATCCCCCATTTCAGACGATTGAGTCGGTTCAATCCGGTCAGCATGCTGCGGCGCCCGTCGAGACCGACACCATCCGGGTTATTCAAGAACAGAACCGGGTCACTACCAGTGCGAAAACGTACCCCCTGGTGGTTTGAAGGCAGGAAACCACTACTCCACAGCCGCGAGAACAGAGGCTGTCCACCGGGGCGTCCGGTCCCCTGCGATATCAGGACGATATAGGCTGGCAAGTCGCGGTTCTCGCTGCCCAGACCGTAACTGAGCCACGAACCNAGACTCGGTTTTCCGAGCTGTTGGGAACCCGTGTTGATGTAGGTGATTGCCGGATCGTGATTAATCGCCTCGGTGTGCGTGGATCGAATGATTGCAATCTCATCGGCGACACTCCCGATGTGCGGCAAAGATTCGCTGATCCACGCGCCCGACTCACCGCGCCGATGGAACTGAAGCTGCGACGGTGCGACCGGGAAAGAGGACTGCTTGTGCGTCATCTCGGTCAGCCGCTGTCCCTGTCGAACCGAATCGGGTAGATCCGTGCCAAACAGAGCGTTCAATTTGGGTTTGAAGTCGTACAGCTCTAGATGGGAAGGCCCACCCGACTGGAACAGATAAATCACCCGCTTGGCGGTGGGTGCAAAGTGGGGGAGCTCGGGCAACCCCGCATGCAGAGACGTTTGCGGCCCGCGCGCCGCAGCAGAGCCACCCGATAGTTGAGCCAGGGCGGCCGCGCCCAGGCACCCCGCGGTCTGCGCCAACAGAAACCGCCGTGTCAATCTCGTCTCGATTTGACTCTCGGTAGACATCGCACTCTCTATTCGCGGGTCATCGTTTCGTCGAGGTTTAGAATCGTGTTGGCAACCATGGTCAAGGCCGCGTGAACGACCGGGTCCAGCGATGCGTTAGCCGCAGATTGCCCCGCGCTGAGCAACTTTGCGGCGGCCCCGCGGTCCGTTCCGTAAATCGATCGCTGTTCCTCGTAAATCGACCGTAGGATGTTTCGTTCCGGTGCGCGCGGCGGGCGACTGGTCGCTCGTAGGAACATCTCGGCGATCGCACCCTCGATGTCCAACGGGTGTAATTCGAGGCTGCGCTGGGCGAGATGACGGGCGGCTTCGACATACGTCGGGTCGTTGAGCATCACCAGCGCCATCAATGGCGTGTTGGTTCGCTGTCGCCGCACCGTACAGACTTCCCGCGTCGGTGCGTCGATCGCAAACAGCGTGGGTGGTGGGACCGATCGCTTCCAGTAGACGTACAGGCTGCGGCGATAGAGATTATGCCCGGCGTCCTGTTTGTACGGTCGATTGGACGTTTCCAGCCAGAGTCCCGGCGGCTGATACGGCTTGACACTCGGTCCACCGACTTCACCGACCAGCAACCCACTGAGTGCGAGCGCGTTGTCACGAATCGCCTCGGCCGACATCCGATAGCGTGACCCGCGCGCGAGCAACCGATTCGCGGGGTCAGACCCCTGCCGATCGACCGACGTGACCGACGCCTGACGATAGGTTGCGGAGGTCACCATCGAGCGCATGAACCGCTTGACATCCCATCCCGACTCGATGAACTCGATGGCCAGCCAATCCAGCAGTCGTGGATGCGTTGGCAACTGGCCCTGTGTGCCAAAATCCTCCGAAGACACCACCAGCCCGGCACCGAACAGCATTTGCCAGAATCGGTTCACGTTCACTCGACTGGTCAGTGGGTTCTGCGGATCGACAATCCACTGGGCAAGCCCTAGTCGGTCGGCCCGCGCATCGGCGGCAAGCGGATGCAGAAAACTTGGGGTCCCCGGTTTGACTTCCTCACCGTGTTGGTCGTACTGCCCGCGTTTGAGAACAAACGTCGCACGCCGGTCTTTCATTTCCTGCATGACCATGACGGTCTGCTGGCTCGCCTCTCGCTTCAAACGGGCGTGCTGAGCCTGCAGCGCAACGCGCCGCTGCGTGAGTTTCTGATAGTCCGGATCGATACTCTGGAGGTAATAGGTGATCAGCGCTTCTACCTGGAGCGGCGTTCGATCTTCAACCGCGATCTTGAGAATATCCGCGACCGGATTGGAACCCGCGATCGCCGCGACGGCTTGTGGCGACAGGCTTCCGGAATAGACTCGCACATCGTCGATCTTGCCCGCGAAGAACCCCGACGGATTGCGGCGTGCNACGTGGAGGGGCTTGGTCGTCTTAATGGTCGCCGTGAGCCCGTCCTGCGTCGCGTTGACGTCCTGGGGCTGACCATTGAAATAGAGACGAAAACCGTTTGCTTTGCTGCTGCCGTCATAAGTCACAAACAGATGCGTCCACTCGTTCGCGGGTAGCGGGTTCTTCGCCTTGGCGTGGATCGCGTTGCTCGGCCATTGGTGGATCATGTGGAATTCGGGATGGCCGCCGGCCAGGAAGAGATCCCAGCCGCGGTATTGGCTGTCGTCATCCATGCGCGAGAGGATCGCTCCACCGGAACCCGTGGGATAGACCCATGCCCCGTAAGAGAACGCATCGGTCCGTTCGAATCCCAGGCGGTCTCCCAGATCGATATGGGTTTTCCCGTCGAACTCAACCGACCGGTTGAGCTTCCCCAAACTTCGAGTCGGTGTTCCGACAATCGTCCCGACGGGTTTGCGCGCCACCGCATCGACCACCGCGNCTCCGTCGGCGTTGTCGAGCGGCAGATGGAGCAGGAGGCCCGGCGGGAGCGCCGCTTGCTTCTCGGCGGCGACGCGCTGTTCCCATTGGCGAAGCGCGGGATCTGCCTGCGCCGCGTAGTCGGCCTGTTCACTCTCGATCGAGGCAATCTCTTGTTCCAACGTGAGCAGTTGACGATCGATCGTAGGCGATGGGGCGGTGACCAGCGGATCGACGTTCCCCGTACGATTCTCGACTCCCCGGTCGGTAATGTTGTTGAAGTACGCGAAGAACCGGTAGAAATCCTTTTGTGACAGGGGGTCGTACTTGTGGTCATGACATTGTCCACATTCCATCGTCAGCCCCAGCCAAACCGTCGATGTCGTGCGGACCCGGTCCAAGACGTATTCGACTCGGTACTCCTCCGAAATCCCAGAGGCGGTCACGCCGTGGTTTCGATTGAATCCGGTCGCGATCACTTGCTGCGGAGTCGCGTCGGGTAACAGGTCGCCGGCGATCTGTTCGATTGAAAACTGGTCGAACGGCATGTTCTGGTTGAAGGCGTTGATCACCCAGTCGCGCCAGGGCCACATATCACGATGGTAGTCCTCGTGGTAACCGTGGGTGTCNGCGTAGCGCGCTGCATCCAGCCACTCGAGCGAAATGCGCTCGCCAAATCGCGGCGAAGCGAGCAGGCGATCGACGAGNGANTCGTATGCGGCGGGACTGGGATCCGACAAGAATGTGCGAACCTGNTGGCGCGTCGGTGGTAAGCCAGACAAATCGAGATAGAGTCGGCGGACCAGCGTTCGCCGATCGGCTTCGCTCGAGGCGGCAATCGCGCGGTCTTCGAGCCTCGCTAGGACGAAAGGATCGATCGGGTTCCGCAGCCAAGCGCGGTCCTGGACCGCGGGAAACGGGGAACGTGTGGGGACGGTAAATGCCCAATGACGGTCCCACCGTGCGCCGTCGCGAATCCATGTTTCAATGCGACCGATTTCCCGTTTGGACAAGCTATGCCCGGAATCGCGCGGAGGCATGACGCGCTCGGGGTCGGCTGATCGAATACGCAACACCAGTGGGCTGATCTCCGGCTGGCCCGGTCGAATCAGCTGCCCACCGTCGCGGTCCGCAAAAGCGTCGTCTGCTCGATCCAACCGCAATGCAGCTTGGCGCTTTTCCTCGTCGGGACCGTGGCACTCGACGCATGCCCGGTTCAAGAGCGGACGTATCGCGCGATTGAAGTCGACCGGCTGCTCCTGCGACTTTACGCGCTGAGCGCGCGCTTCATTCCCGAGCAGCACGACCGACGTTGCCAGCCACATCCAGACGATTTTGTTCATGCCGCCATTATAGGCGCGGTGCGGTGTAAGACCATTTCAATGCCCGTTTTTCAAGGGGGATCTGGAGCAAACGACACCCGCGTCTGGTCTCTGACGGGCACCTGCCATACCGGTGGTAACGGATCTTAGATGGTATACTTCGGACGCGGCCTCCTTTTTCGGTTGGCGTGAGGCTCTTTCTGCATACTGGGCATGCCCATCCCGGCGCGGCGGCCCCGCTGTTTGCCACTGGAGTCCGCACCTCGCGAGCGGCGATCGGAGCCGGGAGCGTCAGGCGATCCTCAACGAGAATGCCACCGGATGAAACACGTTGCCTCCCTGCTGTTGCTGACCGCCTTCACCGGCCAGGCTACCACGGCGCCGCCGGCAGCCGATCTGTTGTTTGCGCAGCGAGTGCTGCCGCTGTTGAAGGCCAAGTGTTTCGCTTGTCATGGCGCCGATCCGAAACAGCGCAAGGCCGCATTCGACATGCGCACCCGCGGCGGTTTGCTCCGCGGTGGCGCCAGCGGCGACCCGGCGGTGGTACCCGGCCAACCGATCGCCAGCCCCTTATATCAGGCCGTCACCCGCCGGGACACCGACAACTGGCCGGCCATGCCCCCCAAGGAAAACGATCGACTCAGCCGCCAGCAGGTCGCTGCCATCGCGGACTGGATTTCCGGCGGCGCACCATGGCCCGCAGCCCAGCGGTTAGCCGAATTGCGCAAGCGGCGGGATCCGTGGGCTTCCGGGGAAGGCGTCCGGGTCAAGACCAGCGGTGGCCTGACCGCAGAGTGGACCAATCGCGTCTACGATCCGCGGCACCTGTGGGCCTATCAGCCCCTGCGCCGACCGCCACCGCCGAACCTCGACGGCCACCCCATCGACGCGTTCATGGCGACCCGCCGGCCCGAGGGACTGGCGGCGGCGGCCAGCGCTGATCGGTTGACGCTCATCCGCCGTGCAACCTTCGACCTGCTCGGCCTGCCTCCCACGCCGGAACAGATCGCTGCTTTCGCCGACGATGCCGAGCCGGACGCCTACGAGCGGCTTCTGAAGCGGCTCTTAGCCTCACCGCATTACGGCGAACAGTGGGGCCGGCACTGGCTCGACGTGGTGCGTTATGCCGACAGCGCAGGGTTCGCCAATGACTTCGAACGGCCCAACGCCTGGCGCTATCGAGACTATGTCATCCGCGCCTTCAATCAAGACAAACCGTACGACCAATTCGTCCGTGAACAAATCGCGGGCGACGAAATCGCGGGCGACGGAAGCGGCCAACGGCGCGTCGAACACTTGATCGCAGTGGGTTTTTTGCGGATGGGGCCCTGGGAACAGACCGGTATGGCGGTGGCACGTGTCACTCGACAGCACTTTCTGGACGACGTCACCAACTCTGTGGGGCAGGTCTTCCTGGGTCACGTGCTGCGCTGCGCGCGCTGTCACGATCACAAGTTCGACCCGATCCCGACGCGCGACTACTACGCGTTGCAGGCCGTATTCGCCAACACACAATTCGCCGAAGTCGATGCGGCGTTCCGGCCGACTGAAAACACGACTGGATTCGAAGCGCACCGGAAATACCACCGCTTACGCGACGAAGCCAACCAACGGATGCTCGCCAGCCTGCCCAAGCAGCCTGTGACGCCCAACGACTTCGGCCGACAACGGCTCGGCAACAAGTGGAAAACGCTCTTCCGCTGGGGCTTTGATCGTTACCGTCCCATCGCCTTGGCGGTCTACAACGGCCCCAAGCGGCTGCGCCGCAACGTGACGTTCCGGCAACGAAAGCCGAAAGACAATCCACCCCCAGGTACGACCTTCGCAAAAACGGCCATCCTCACGGGAGGAGATTTGTTTGCACCGGCCGATGCGGTCCACCCGGGTGTGCTCACCGCCACCGGCCTGGCCGCTGAAATCCCGGGGACTCTCGCCGGCCGCAGGACCGCCCTGGCCGAGTGGATCACCCGCGCGGACCATCCGCTCACCGCGCGGGTGATGGTCAACCGCGTCTGGCAGTACCATTTCGGTCGCGGCCTGGCGGGCAATCCGAACAACTTTGGGGCCACCGGATCGGTGCCGACGCACCCTCAGTTGCTCGACTGGTTGGCGTCTGAGTTCATCGCCAGCGGCTGGTCGGTAAAACGGCTGCAGCGACTGATCATGACCTCCCAAACGTATCGATGCAGCAGCGCGCACCCGCGCCCTGACAGACTGGCACAACTGGATCCCCAGGGATCGAGCTACGCCGTTTTCCGTCCCCGACGGTTGGCCGCCGAGGAACTCCGCGACGCCATGTTAGCGGTCTCCGGCGAACTCAATCGGCAGCTCGGCGGGATTCCCGCACGACCCGACATGAACCTCGAGGCGGCGCTGCAACCGCGGATGATCATGGGGACTTTCGCCCCCAGTTACGTGCCCGATCCCCGGCCCGCGCAGCGCAATCGGCGCTCGATCTACGCGCTCAAGCTGCGCGGCCACCGCGATCCATTCATGACCACGTTCAACCAGCCGGGAACCGACAAATCCTGTGAACTGCGCGACAGCTCTAACGTGACCCCGCAGGTCCTGACTCTCCTGAACAGTCAGGAATCGGCCGACCGCGCCTTGGCCTTCGCGGCGCGGATCCTGAACACCGCAACCACCGACCAGGCGGCTGTAGAACTCGCCTTCCGGTTGGCGTTCGGTCGCCCACCACAAGCCGCGGAACTCGATGCGGCCTTAGCGCATTGGCAGGGGGCGACGGCCGAACAGATGGCGCGCAAGCCCCAGCCACGTGCCTACCCCAAGGAAATTACACGGCGGGCCAACGAGGAAAACACGGGGGCACCGTTCACCTTCACCGAGATTCTGTTTGAATACCGAGACTACCAGCCGGACCTGCAGCCTCACCAGGTCGATCCCCGTACGCGCGGGCTGGCCGACTTGTGCCTAGTGTTGTTGAACGCCAACGAGTTTGTTTTCATCGACTAGCACCACCATGAACCGACGCGAATTTTTGTACGGCCTCAACGCCAGCCTGGGCAGTATCGCCTTGACCTCGATGCTGGGGCCGTCGGCGCAGGCCAGCGGTGGGCCAGCGCCGCACTTTCCGGCAGCGAAGGCCCGCCGCTGCATCTTCCTGTACATGGAAGGTGGCCCTTCGCACATCGATAATTTCGACCCCAAGCCAAAGCTCGCCAAACTGCACCTCCAGGAGTTTCATCGCTCCGGTGAACGACAGAGCGCGATGAGCTCGGGCAAGCGGTATTACGTGCAGAGCCCGTTTGCGTTCAGGCGGGCGGGGCACAGCGGGGCGGACCTGAACACCCTCTGGGAAAACCTGGCCGGAATGGCCGACAGAATTTGCTTTTACCGCGGCCTACAGGTGGAGTCGGTGAATCACCCGACAGCCAACTACCACGTCAACACGGGCAATCGCACCGGCGGTGACCCGGCGCTGGGAGCCTGGGTCCAGCACGGTCTGGGGCGGGAAAATGAAGACCTTCCCAATTTCATCGTGCTGCCAGAGCTGTCCTTCCCGCAAGGTGGTCCCGTCAACTGGTCCAACGGTTTTCTACCGACGCGTTTGCAGGGCACGGCGTTGCGGGCGAGCGGGTCACCGCTGCTCGATTTACGGCCACCCGCTGGCGTCACCCGCCGCCAACAGCGACGCAATTTGGACCTGCTGCAGGCGCTCAACGAGCGCCACGCCACGCAGCGCCCTCAACAGCAACAGCTGGCCGCCCGGATGCGCAATTACGAGCTCGCCTTCCGGATGCAGATGCAGGTACCGAAGATCGTCGACTTAGAGACCGAAACCCGCCAAACGCAGAAGCTCTACGGGATCGGAGAGACGGCAACGGATCACTTCGGGCGCCGCTGCCTACTGGCTCGCAAGCTCATCGAGCAGGGGGTCCGCTTCGTGCAACTTTACGCCAGCACCTGGGACAGCCACGATTACATCGCCAAGGCGCACAGTTCGCTGATCCGCCGGGTCGATCGACCGATTGCCGGACTGATCCGGGATCTGGCGCAGCGTGGGCTGCTCGACGAGACGCTGATCGTCTGGATGGGTGAATTCGGCCGCACTCCGGACAACGGGATCCGCGGCGGAATCAAGTACGGCCGTGACCACAATCCTCAGGCGATGACGGTCTGGCTGGCCGGTGGCGGTGTGAACGCCGGAGAGACGATCGGCGCCACCGATGAAATCGGGGCCCAGGCCGTGGAGGTCGTCCACCCGTTACGAGACTTGCACGTTACGCTGCTGCGGTTGCTCGGTCTGGATGACAATCGGCTCACCTATTTCCACGCCGGGCGGTTCAAACAGCTCAGCCAATTCGGTGGACAGGTGATCGAACCGTTGCTCGCGTGATGTGCGAGGGGACCGGAAAAACCGATAGGCCTACAGACATCGGCGCGAGGCAGCCGATGTAAAGTCGCGATCATGGCCACTTGAAAGGGATCATGCGACGCTCGCGGGCACGGTATCGTCATTGTGACAAAGATTTGGACGAAGTTCATCGCAGGGGCAACGCTGCCACTTAACCGTCGCCGACCGACTAGCGTGACAGCGCTGAGCCTCGGGATCGTGGTGGCTGCTGCAGTCTACGCTGTCAAACCGATGCGCGGCGTGCGGTCGTGAACGCATAGGGACTAAAGACCTTCGGTCCACGGGCCGATCGCCGGCGGCGGCGATTTACCCGCCCGCTCGTCACACGACTCGGAGAATCGCGCTCAGCAACCCGTCGCGACATCGAGTCGGGCCAACCCGGATAACGCCGAGAGTTCGATCGACTACTGCAGTTGCGGCGCGATGATACCGAGTTCGATCGAGCTCTCCACCACGTCACGGATCGTGTCTTCGACCGGGCGGATGGTCGCACCCAAGACCGATTTGGCTTTCTTACAGTCGTTCAACTGGTTCGCCATCACCTCGATTGGGTCTCCACTCTCGGAGACCGTCTCGACTGTTCCCAGCACAAACGATGGGAAACACGCGCGGATGACCTCTGTCAACTCGGTCCCCAGACGGAGCGACGAACGGCCGCCGCTGCCATGCAAGATATAGCGACTGCCACCGTGGGTCGCCCCGTGATCGACGGACGACTCGGCCGCCAAACGGTGGGCCTTCACCAAGTCACGGACATCGATGATGTTGTAGTACATGTCATTCCCGGTCGGCCAGTTGATGTCCAATCCGCCAGCCAACCGACCGATCTGTTCGATCCATTGTCCGACTTGGGCCTTGAACAGGATGGGACCGCAAATCATGGCGGGATTCATGGTGACCACATCCCACGCGCCGTCACCGTTTTCAACAGCGGTGTTGACCAGCCGCTCGGTGTCCACCTTGCTTTTGGAGTAGGAATTCCGAGGGTGCTCCCACTGCTCGGGATCGACCTCGTCGGAGGCCCAATCGGTCTCTGTCCATTCGTAGCCCTGGGGAAGCATCTCGCGTTTGGTCCCCGCGACGGCCGCCATCGAGCTCGTGTAGATCATGCGCTTGATGGAACCTGTGGCGTTAATGGCATCGATGACATTCTGTGTGCCGACGATCCCACCGTCGTAAACGTCTTTCGCCCGGTCGCCACTGCCCAGTGGNTGNGACTTACCGTCTGCCGAATTGCCCAGCACAGCAGCGGCGTGGAACAGGCCGCAACAGCCCATAAAAGCCTTGTCGTAGGAACCCGGCGTGAACAGATCGCAGCCGTCGATCACCTCGACGTTTGGTAGGCGGCTGAGATAGTTGACGCAGTCCACGCCGCGCCATGAACTGGCGTCGCGGATACATGCGCGAACCCGATAGCCGTGGATCGCTAATTCACGAACCATGTGCGCCCCGGTAAAACCGGAGCAGCCGGTAACCGCTACCGGACCATCCTGCGGAGAGATTGCCGCCATTTCTTAGCTCCTCATCGTCTCGTGCAATTGCATTCGGTTGGATCGTCTTGTCGAATAGTGCCCAACAGGGGTAAACATAGACGGCTGATCTTGTGTTAGCAGCTCGCTCCTACCTCTCGATTCGGTGCCCGGAGTTGCCAAACTTTCTCTGGCTCACTCGTAGGGGTGTTTTGCGGAGCTTCTGTTGGCGGCGCTGGTCCACATGCGTTCCACGGNTGTTTTGGTTGTGATGCTCCCCGTGAGGGGAATTGCAAGGCCGCTTGCAATGGGCTCGATTTCGAGTGTGTAAATCTAGGCTGTCATTTCACGGCCCGAGGTCGAAGAAATCGGATGGACGATTGGTTCGTTAGATTCGCAATCGGCGTACTGTCCGACCCGATCTTGTGGGCCATCGTGGTCGTATGGGCAATCATGGACATCATCTCTCGGTTTAGCAAGAAGAAGTAAGGACTGACTGGTCCGTCAACCGCACGTGACGCAGCCTCGTTGCCAACCGTCACTCCGTCAGCGAGCGTGGATCGACAGCCGACCAAACGATGCACACGCCGTGTCGCCGCGCTCGACGCCACTGATACTGCGCAGCACGACCCGCACATCGAAATCCTGTAAACCACCGGGCACTTTGGCCGCATCCCCGTGTAGTCCTTCCTCCGGAATCTCGAGGGTCAAGCGACCGTTGTGGCGCCCACTCGATGGCGTCGACCAGATCACCGCTTCGCCCCGAGGGGCAACCTCCAATCGGAGGGTCCCACCCAGATCGGGCGAGTTGGCGTAGCCGTCCACGGCAACCGTGAGTTGTTTCAGAGGTCGGGGCGCCGAGAACCGCTGCACGACCGTACTGGTCACGGCATAACCGCCCTTGAGACCCACCCAAAAATTCGCACCCCGAAAACCCGCGTGCGTCGGGTGGGTCGTTTTGAGCGCTCCAAAATACCTCCACCGCGCCGTGGTGAAGTCGTCGTCGTAATACAGGTTCCCGTAGTCATCGCCGGTCAGCCGGGCGGCCCCCCCGGGGCCTGGCGGCTGGTGCTCACACTCGATGGTGAGCTGGTCGAGGCGGTGACGGAGGTCGCGGGAATCACCCCGCTGTTGGGTCATGCGCACCGTCACCAGCAGGTCCTGTGCCCCTTTGAGGATCTCGGCACCCGCCTCGAGCACCAGCGGCGCGGGCCGCTGGTCGTCTCTCTCGTTCCCGCCCGTAAACCGCTCTGCCAGGGGAACCTCGGAGACCTGGCTCCCCGGGGGTCGCCCGAGGGTGATCGTATTGCGGGCGCCGAGTTCAGCCGGAACGGTTGCCGCCAGCCGCACGCGGACGGTTTGTAGCGGAAAATACGATCGTAGACGGTAGGTCAGCGACACATCGACAGCGCGGCGGGCCAGCCGTTCGGTAGCCCCACGGCGGGGCCGCACGACCAGAAAGCCGGGCGGCTCGGGCAGGCTGGTCAGTTGTAGATCCAGAAAACCTCGGATGGTCGCATCGCGGACGATCGAACTCCCCTGAAAGTCGTCACGGTAAAGACTGGGCTCACCCGGATCTCCGCCGACAGGAATGGCGCGCGCCGCGGCAGAAAATTGGGCCGTCTCCAGCGGCAGGCTGCCGGCCGGCAGCGCGTGCATCGCACGGCGTTTCGCGAGCAGCGCCCGCCGCAGATGGATCATGTCGGGCGTCGAACTGCCCAGCCAAGGGTTCATCGCACCCAGTCCGGCCACGCAAAAGGGAGCCGTGGAAACATTGAACTCCATACAGGTCGCGAACTGATGCCACTCACGGTTGATCAAGTCGGTGGTCGACGGATACTGGGTCCACTGCGGCCAATGGGGATCGCTGGCCCACGGTACGCAGATCACCGGCTTGCCGAGCAACACAAATCCCATCACGTGGCGTCGAAATCGCTCGGGACTCCACCCGTAGGAATCCCAAATCCAGCCGTCGGCCGTGACCGCCGGGTTGGGCCCCATCGGATCGCTGTACCACTGAAAGACCGGGATCGCGTACTGATCTCGAATATGGCGGGCCAGGCGATCCATCAGGGGCGACCGCGACGAAATATTCTCTTCTTCCAAACAGATCGCAGGGATCGTGTCGGGGAAGGTGGGGATTCCCGGCTCCGGTTTCAACCAGGCGTCCAGCCGATCGCGGCAGATCTCGAAGGTCGCCCCGCCGCGGATCCCGGAGTAGACCACAAAAACGGTGTGCTGTGAGCCGGCGTCGCCGGTACGCTGCGCCTGAACTCGTCGCTGCTCCCAAAAGGCCCGCTTGTTGGGAAACGTGTCCCCCAGCGACATCTTGGCCAGGCTGTAATCAAAGTAGCTGGCCGGCCCGCCGGCATAGACTCCGATCCGGTGGTAGCCGGGATCGTTGTACTCCCGGACGCCATCGGCGGCGCCCGCCAGTTGGACGATTACACCACCGCAAAAGACGGCCAGGGAACTGCAGAACCGTGGGATGTTCATCAGCATGCCTCGGTGGGGAGCGGAGCAAAATCGTGCGAAACATTGTCGTGCGTGAGGTGTGCTCGTCGCAAGCCAGCGCCGCTTACCCGATCCCATCGTCGGCTGGAATCACGACCGCTCTCCAGACAGCGTCCAGGCGGGCGATGTTGCGATTCCGGCGGCATCCGACTATAAATCGACCCATCCAGGACATCTGATGTGTCTCGCGCGTCACTGTCACCGCAACCACCGCCGGGAGCCCCGCTCATGTTGCAAGTTCGCTTTGGACGAAAAGAACAGAATTGTGCCGGCGTGGCGCGGCGAAACTTTCTCCAAGTCGGCGGTCTGGGTGTCGGGGGACTGACGTTATCCAGGCTGTTGGCAAGCCGCGCTGCGGCCGCTTCTCCATCCGCGGCCAAAGAGACTTGCGTCGTCTGGCTGTGGCTCAATGGTGGCCCGACCCACATCGAGACGTTCGATCCCAAGATGACCGCGCCGGCCGAATACCGCAGCGTAACGGGCGAAGTCAAGACCCTGCTGCCCGGCGTTACGTTGGGNGGGAACTTTGAGCGCCTCGCCAAACAGACAGACAAAATGGCCTTCGTGCGGTCCTTTCGCATTCCCAGCAGCAGTCATAATGTGGGCGCCTTTTGGGTGAACACGGGCTACGCCCCCCGCAACCGCCCCTCGTTGGGGTCGATCACGTCGCGCGTTCGGGGCCCCAATCATCCGCGCACGGGCATGCCGACGTACGTGCAAATGGGACGGATCGGATTCAATGACGACGCGCCGACGATTCCCGGGCCCGCTTGGCTGGGCAAGGCGTATGCGCCGTTCGCCCCCAGTGGCCCGGCGCGCGAGAACATGAAGTTGGCTACCAAAGTCACCCAGTTAGAGGACCGCCGCTCGTTGCTTGCCAACCTCGATCAGTTGCGTCGGGAGACCGACGCCAGCGGCGTGATCGAGGGCATCGACGGATTCAATCAACAGGCGCTCAACCTGATTCTGGGCAAGGCGCCACAGGCCTTCGACCTGGGCAAGGAGGATCCCGCCATCGTCTCCCGGTATGGCGACGGACTGGGAGCGTCGATGTTGACAGCGCGGCGATTGTGCGAAGCCGGTTGTGGTTTCGTCGCTGTCTCGTTGCAAGGCTGGGACATGCACGGCAACGTCAAGGGCGGAATGAATGGCCGTGGGCCTCAAGTCGACCGAGCCGTTTCGGCGTTTGTCGAAGATATTTACCAGCGCGGCCTAGACAAAAAGATCCTGCTGGTGGTGTCGGGCGAGTTCGGCCGCACGCCGCGCATTAACAAGAACGGGGGCCGGGAC
The DNA here is from genome assembly GCA_002702965.1 of Planctomycetaceae bacterium. Taxonomy (GTDB): domain Bacteria; phylum Planctomycetota; class Planctomycetia; order Pirellulales; family Pirellulaceae; genus UBA9264. Next base: position 1,219 of record PADE01000113.1, on the reverse strand, counting down.
CATTGGGGGCCGTTGAGTACGTTGGCATTGTCCGGCGGCGGCCTACAAGTCGGCCGGGTCGTGGGTGAGTCCTCGGCAAAGGCCGAAGTTCCCAAGACGGGTCTGGTCACTCCGCAGGATCTGATGGCGACCGTGTTCCATGTGCTGGGCATCGCTCCGGAAACGTACTTCCACGATCCCAGTGGACGCCCCATTCCGATGCTCGGCGACGGCCAGCCGATCCCGGACGTCGTGTGAATNGCCTGCCGCGGCTACGGAATGCGAATGCGGGCCAGGTAAATATTGGTCTGGCCCTCGTGCGATGAGTAATAACTGATCCACAACAGCCCGTCGTGCCACACCATGCCGGGGTAGCTACAGTCGCCACCGCTGGGCAGCGTCAACACGGGTTTGTAACGNGTGCGTGTCATNCGGGCCAACACGGTTCTCGGGTGTTCGCCCCGGCTTCTGCCAGCCGCCCACAATGAGCCGTCGGGCAGCCGGATGAAGTTGGGGCCGCCGATACGATGGCCCGTGTCGGTCCANACCCAGTCGGTGTAGGGTGGCCGGCTGGTGCCGATCCAGGCGGTCTTGTTCCGCCGCAGCAACACCACCATCTCCTGTTCATCGAGAAACCGGATCGTGGCTTCGTTGGGCCAGTCTGGGATGTCCCTGAATTCGGTCACGAAGTCCCAGTCGAGGCCATCGCGAGTGCGGTAGAGCATGACGCGTCGTGGATCTTTGCCATTGCCCAGTTTCGAGATGCTGTAGCCGACTCCCCCCTGCCAAGTCACGCGCCACAACCAGTGATCTTCGGCCAGCAGTTTGCGTGGCGATGTCCACCGGCGACCCTCTCGGGAAAAGGCGACTCTCGGGGCGCGGGACTGATAGATGCGCCGCGCGTTGTAGAAACTGCCTCCCATGATCAGCATCAGTCGACCGTCGGGAGTAATCGAAAGCTTGGGATCGCGCAGATCGATGCCCGACTGTTGCAACAGCGCCGCCGACGTCCAGCGGTCTCCGTCGTCCGAGGTGATCACCCGCACGCGACCATCGTCGCCAGCATGCCCGGTCCCCTCGCGAAACGTACACCACCACTGGTCTTGAAATCGGTTCATTTTCTAGCCGTAGTAATCAGACGACCACAATCCAGCTACAAATCCAGAAACAAAACCCGTGATGACCAGACGTGTCAAAGGAATATAGATAATAAGAATAGAAGAACCGGAGGCTATTAAAT
>PADE01000112.1 GCA_002702965.1 Planctomycetaceae bacterium | reverse complement strand
GGGCTGTTGATGTCGGGAGCAACCAATGCGATGGCTGGGTTTTGACATTGGGGGCGCGAACCTCAAGGTGGCTGACGGCCTCGGATATGCCGATTCTTCGGCGTTTCCGTTGTGGAAGGACCCGACGCGACTGGTGCCAGTGTTGCGCAGCGCCATCGACAGAGCGCCGGTTTGCGACCATCTGGCCGTTACCATGACGGGCGAACTGGCTGACTGTTTCGAAACCAAACAAGACGGCGTGGTGTTCATTCTCCGGGCAATGCAAGCAGCGGCTGGTGACCGTCCGATTCAGGTTTATCTCAATAATGGGACCCTGGTCTGTCCCGAGACGGCCTTTCGTGAGCCCCTCGACGCTGCCGCTACGAACTGGCATGCGTTGGCGAGCTATGCCGGGCGTTATACAGAGCAGGGCGCTGCACTGTTGATCGATGTCGGCAGTACCACGTGTGATATTGTTTCGATTGACCACGGTCGGCCCGTGGGCTGCGGGGGGGACGACCTGCAACGTTTTCTCAGCGGCGAGTTGCTCTACACCGGTGTGAAGAGAAGTCCAGTATGTGCGTTGCTGCAGACGGTTCGTTATCGCGGTCGCGAATGTCCGATTGCCCAAGAGTGGTTTGCCACCAGTCAAGACGTTTATCTGGTGTTGGGAGATCTGCCGGCAGACGCGGACGATCGGGACACGGCAGACGGCAGACCTGCGACCGCGGCTGCCGCGCGTGCCCGACTGGCGCGACACATCAGCGCGTCGGCGGAGCAGTTCGACGAGGTCGACGCATTTGAGATGGCTCGACAGGTCGCCGAGCAACAGCAGGAGATGCTGTCCCGCAGTATTCAGGTGGTCACCACGCGGTTACCGCGAGCTCCCGACGCGGTGATCGTGTCGGGACTGGGTGAGTTTCTGGCGCGGCAGGCCCTAGCAAAGCAGGGGTTTGCGGGAACGATCATCTCGATCGAGACGGAACTCGGTTGGCAGATTTCGCAGGCGGCTCCCGCTCACGCGTTGGCGGTTCTTGCCCGAGAAGCGTCCCTGGTGTAGCGTGCATAGGGCGGTGTGCGTACGGTCAATCGGGTGCGAGGAGCGACATCATGGCGTTGCTGTATTACGACGAGTTGTTTCTCGAGCACGAAACCGGCTCACATCCGGAACAACCGGAGCGTTTGCGGCGTGTCAGCCGTCATTTGACGGCGACTGGGTTGGATCAACAGTGCCTTCGCCCCGCCTGGCAATCCGTTTCGGCCGAGCGGCTGGCGCGGATCCATCAGTTGCCGTACGTGGAACAAGTCAAACGATTTGCGGCGCAGGGTGGCGGTCGCATCGAAGCCGATACGGTGGTCAGTTCGCGGTCTTACGATGTGGCCCTGCACGCTGCGGGTGCTACCTGTGACGCGGTCGCACGCGTGCTGCGCGGGGAAGACACGCGCGCCTTCTGTTTGGTGCGGCCTCCCGGTCACCATGCGGTCGCCGCCAAGGCGATGGGTTTTTGTCTGTTCAATAACGTGGCCATCGCCGCCAGGTTGGCGACGGCGGAATTCGATTTGGATCGCGTGCTGATCATCGACTGGGATGTCCATCACGGCAATGGAACCCAGGATGCATTTTGGCGCGATGAGCGGGTGGGTTTTGTTTCGATCCATCGTTGGCCCTTTTATCCGGGGACGGGTGCTGCCGATGAAACGGGGACCGGCCGAGGATTGGGGTACACGCTAAACTTGCCCGTCACGTTTGGGACACCTCGAAAGGAATACCTGAAACGGCTGGAAACGAGCCTGACAGATTTTGTCAAGAAGTTGTCGCCTCAATTGGTCTTAGTGAGCGCTGGTTTTGACAGCCACCGCGCCGACCCGATTGGGTCTCTGGGACTGGAAGTCGACGATTTTTCTCGTTTGACTCGACTGGTGGTCGAATGCGCGACATCCTGCGCGGGCGGGAGATTGGTGAGCGTGTTGGAAGGAGGCTACAACGTCGAGATCCTGCCCGATTGTGTGGAGGTTCATTTACGAGCGCTGTTGGAAAAACCGTAGGTTTTGCGCTAGTCGCAACGGGGAGACCGATCTGGATTTCCCCGCGATGGGCGAACACGCGGGCGTCGGTGACTAGAGTCGAATGACACCGTCCCAGTCTGCTGGCGGTGTGCGGTTGTGTTGCGCGATGAACCCCGTCAGGAACTTTTTGACCAGGTCGGCGGCGGGTACCTGGTGCAACAACTCGACAGCGCGTGTCCAATCCCGGTCCTCGAAGGCGTCGAGGGCAGCTTCATAGCGAGCGACGTGGTCATCGGTTAGTTCAGGATTGTCACTGAGCTGGGGCAGCAATTCACTGACGTCGACCGAGGTCGTCAGACCGATCGGACAGACGCGCGCCACGCGGCGCATCCGCAAGTCACCCGGTGCGCAATGCGGACGGATCGCCCGGGCAGTGGTTTCATCGATCAGCACCGGAGTGCGCAGGCTTTTGGTCAGGGATTCGAGTCTCGCGGCCAAGTTGACTACCGGTCCGAAGACGGTCACCTTGACCTGATCAACGGTGCCGATCTTGCCCGCGACGGCTCTGCCCGTGGCGACTCCGATGCCGACACGGAATCCGGATAGGGCATGTTCTAGATCGTCTGCAGCGGCGGCAAATTTACGTTCGATCGCCATCGCGGCGCGACAAGCCCGCAATGCGGTGTCCGGCTGTTCCAACGGCCACCCCCAGAACCCCATCGCGGCGTCACCGTGAAAATCTCCGATCACACCACCCTGTTGGAGGATCTCTCCGGTCATCACCCCCAGGGCGTCGCTGACCCGGTGTAACAGGCCCAGCAGGTCGCCGGCCCCTTGTTCACTCTGACGTGAGAATCCCCGCAAGTCGCAAAACAGCACGGAAACATCGACTTCTCTCGGCGCGAGNNTCTCGTCTGGATCNCGGCCTGCCAGGACGTCGATCACTGCGGGAGAAAAAAACTGATTCAGGCGTTCCGATCGGCGCACATCGCGGAGATTACTCAGAGTCGTCGCGACGAGCTCGGTAAATTTGACGTCGTCCTGAAATTCGTGCGGTGGGGTGTGCACGGCCGTTTGGGGAGTCGAGCCCATCGACCCGGCCAGGTAGAAGGCCCAGTTGTGACAAGATTCGCCGAAAAGCGGGGTACAAAAGGCCCAGTCAAAACTTTCCGATTGCGTGAATCCCTCTTGCTTGGTCGCGTTGTTCCAGACATGCACAATACTCTGGGAACGTTGGAGGACTTCTCGAATGAGTCCGGCGCTCGGGGTGAAGGTCGTACCCGTTATGTTCCGGTGATCCCAATGCAGTACCGTGACTTTTGCGTGTGAATCGAGACCATCCTGTACGCTTACCAGCGCCGCGGCGTCGGCCCGCGGGACACCAGCCAGGAGCAGGTTGACCAGTTGCACGAAAAGTTCGTGATCGTTGTTCGCCCGTGCGATGATTCCCGGAAGACGGCTGAGACCATCGATGCGTTGATCGGCATGGCGGAACCGGACGCTTTGCAGGAAATCCGCCGTAAACGTCTGTTGGTCATCTGGACGGGGAACCTGAGCCGCGACGTTTACCTGGTCATCGACCAAGGTAAACGTCGTGTCGCCGATCACAAAGTGCTGGTTGGGGTGAAGCGAAAAGTGGCTTTGACGCCGACCGTAGAAGTAGACCGGATTGATAGCCTCCTCGATTTGCCGGACTTCGAGGGTGCCTTCCGACCAACGAACGGCGACATGTTGGCGGGAAATCTGCGGGTCCCAGGGGATCGACCAATTTCCACCGGCGCGTCCCAGAATGGCGCTTTGGCCCTCCGAGAGCGCGCGTCGCCAGCGGAACTGGGGTTGGCTGCCTTGCACGATCAAATCCGGCATGGCGCCCATTTTATGCGTGGCCAGAATAGATTGCNAGGAAGGCGATCGCGGCCATCGGCTCGGTTCGTCCTGGACCGGCCGAGCCAGAGGGGGTGCGGGCCCGAAAGCGACTCGTCGCGGCGCGCCTCCAGCCTGCTTGAAATATGGACGGCATTTGCGACAGAATGGTGGAGCCGGCGTGACGATGCCACGCAGCGGTAACGGGCCGACGCCGGGCCGTTACCCCTCCCGGTCGCCCGTTCGTGATCTAGCGGGTGTGCGGATGTGGCGTCTGGAATGCGCGACAGGTGATGATTTACCAGGAGAGTGACTCATGCTGCAACGGACCGTTCTCGTACTGTTGGTGTCTCTGCCGGTTCCCTGCCAGTCGGCGGAAGAGACTTTTGTCGCATCACCGTTTTCCGATAAGAATGGATTTACTACTGGCATCGAGGGGCCTGCGTGTGACCGCGCCGGGAATGTGTTCGCGGTNAATTTTCAGCGGCAGCAGACGATCGGGATCGTGACGCCGGGTGGTCTCGCAAAATCCTATGTGACGTTACCTGGAACGAGTGTCGGAAACGGAATTCGTTTTGATCGCCGTGGGTTGATGTACGTCGCCGATTATGTGAATCACAACGTCCTGAGGATCGATCCCGAGACGCGCAAGATCTCGGTGTTCGCCCATGATGCCCAGATGAATCAACCGAATGACTTGACGATTACCAAGGATGGCACGTTGTATGCCAGTGATCCCAATTGGGGTAAGAGCACCGGTCAGATCTGGCGAATCGATCCCAACGGTTCCGTCCACAGGGTCGCCGCCAAACTGGGTACAACCAACGGTATCGAGGTGAGTCCCGATGGCCAGACGTTATACGTCAATGAGTCGGTGCAGCGCAATGTCTGGAGGTTTACGATTGATGCGGAAGGAAATCTGACTAACAAGCAACTCGTCAAGCAGTTTCCCGATTTTGGGTTCGATGGGATGCGCTGCGATGTCGACGGCAATTTGTATATTACCAGGCACGGCAAAGGGACGGTGGTTGTGCTCTCTCCGCAGGGCAAGGTGCTCCACGAAGTAGACGTGCTCGGAAAGCAACCGACCAACATTTGTTTTGGTGGACCCGACGGTAAGACGGCTTATGTCACCGAAGTACAAAACCGCCGAATCATCCAATTCCGTGTTGCTCGACCAGGGTTGTCATGGCAACGCTGGAAGGAGTCGCGCTGACCCGCCGCGCCGTGACAATTTCCGGCGGGCCGGTGCGGTGCTCCGCGGAGGTGGCGCGGGAATGGACCGGTTCAAGNAGATGCCGGTTTGGAACGCGAACCCAANATGAGCGAANTGCCCGTCAACCAAATGCCGATCGCGGCCGCCGCAGAATTTGCGGACTCAACGATCTCGAGGATCTTCGCTTCTACAGCATCCAGATCACAGACGCCTGGCTTGTATATCTCAAAGAGCTCACCAACCTGAAGAGACTCATTCTTCCATACTACTTCGGGATGCCAATCGACTTCGGGATGACCGACAAGAGTGTCATTGAATTCTCGAAGGGACTACCGAACTGCAACATTTCCGGTGGCAGACTAATCGGAAGTCTTGGTGCGGACATCGATGTGAACGACCGGGGTGACTTCGTGAACATCACGCTCAGTCGGCGCGCCGCCCTACTCGGATCCATCCACCGGAGTCTGATCAGCCGATTCACAGAGCTCCGGGAACTCGGTCTCCGTGATGTCAACAAAGTCACGGATGTGGTCTGAAATATCTCCAAGACATGGCTCAGTTGGAGCTGCTTGTTCTCAGGGGCCCTGGAGTTACCGATGCGGGGCTGGTGCACCTGGCAGGGCTTATTATCCGGTAGACGCTCCGGCTCTCCGACACCGAGATCACCGACGCGGGCGTCGCCGGACTGCAGACGGGATTTCCCAACTGTAAGATCGAGCGGCCCCCCCTTCGGCGTCACACAGGCCCGGGAGTAGCTCCACCACTAATGCGGGTGAATCGCAAGTGGGAAGTTTCCGCGGACTTCCCGGGCGTGCGGCCGGATTCGGCTCTCTAACTTCCTGCGGGACGCGTTTTACGGAGGACCGTCAACGGACTGTGTTCTGAGAGCCCAGCTCACTTGCGGATCTGGTACAACGGCCTTCTAGTAGCTAGGCCAACACCAGGCAGTTACGCAGCGGTAACACCATTGGGGTTGGCACCGTATTGGTTTTCACCCGGTTGGCTGTCTTGAAAGAACCATACCAATAGAATCAAACCAATGCAGGGGACTAGGCCGAGAAGAAGTAACACGCCGGTTCTGTTGGTGTCATGGAGCCTGCGGAGCGACACACCGATTCCAGGTATTAACACGGCGAAACCATAGAGCAAGGCGAAAGCCGGCGTACCAAACACGACAAGATCGATGACCGTGAGCACAACGGAAAAAATCACGTTGTACAAAATGAACATCCAGTACTCTGAGCGGCTCGCCCTACCCGTGAATTCCGCATACTTCTTAAGAACGTTTATGTAGGAGTTCACAAACTCGCCGAACCCTAGTGAAGCAACGGTCATGCAGATGCCGATGGCGGCTGCGGCGCAGGCCAGATCGATCAAACGCGTTAGTTTGTCGTAGTTTCGCAAGTTGACGACGTACTCCGGAATGGGCAACGAACGCACATCCTGCAAGCCCTTTTTGCGGATCGCTGTCCAGATTTCTAGCAATTCGGTCGGAGGTTGTTGATCGAGAAACTTCAGGTAATCATCTGCCACGGTTTCAATCGTGTCCATAGTATCGATTCGCGCGCGCGTGTAGACGCCAAAACCGATTCCGATGCCGGCCAGGACCGCCGTCAGTAAGCCGATTGTAAACAAGCTGGCTTGGGTACGAGTCCACGGACTTCGCTCTCCTACCGCGGCGCCCTGGCCTGCACCTCGGCCCGTGTCAACCGGTTCGAGTTGGCTCAGGCGCGTGAAGGCTGGAATCTCCAGGAGAGCTCCACATTCGCAGGAGACTTGCTCACCGGCCTGAGTGGTTTCAACGACGACGCGCGCGCCGCAGTCACAGGGCAGCAGGTATTGTGAGGCCATAGCAGCGGTACCGGGAGGCAAAGCGTGTTGCGGGGATGTCAGATCCAGAGCGCGGGCAGCTCAGTATCAGCGTCTTCGGCCTGCACACCGTGCCGGCGTCGTGGCCACGCGGCTGATGTGACCTAGTGCCGGCTCGATTCAGGGTGCTGCGGGAAATCACAAAGGAACTCTTGCTGGTGAACCGTCAGTCGGGAGCCGCCGATCCTCTGGCGGCCCACCAGGGGAGACTGATACCGCCGTCGATCAACAGATTGGCAGCCGTCATGTATTGATTCTTGGGATCGGCTAGGAAGAGGATCCCCTCCGCCATTTCTTCGGACGTGCCCAAACGACCGAGCGGAATTTTGGCGCCGGCACGTTGGAGCGTCTCTTCATCGGCGAATTTTCGTTCTCCCGGCGTATCCGTCCATCCCGGCTGGATGATGTTCACGCGAATTCGGTACGGAGCTAATTCGATGGCTGCGGTCTTGGCCATATGTTCCAACGCGGCCTTTGACATGTTGTATGCCATTGAACGCGGAGCGGGAATAAAAGCGTGCGGGGAACTGACTAGCACGACCACACCTTCGGTGTCTTGCTGAATCATCTGCCGCGATGCCGAACGCAGCAAATTGAACGCACCCCACATGGTGACGTCGACGGTGCGTCTAAACCCAGCCATATCGGCATCAAAGAACAGTTCACGATCGCTGTAGGCCGCGTTGCTGATTGCGATGTCGAGCTTGCCGAAGGTCTCGACGGTCTGCTCGACCATCGCCTCTACGGCTTCCATGCTGGCGACGTCGGCTTGGACTTTGATCGCCTGCCCACCCCCGTCGCGGATCGCCTGCACGACTTCTTCTGCCTGGTCTTCGTGCGAACGGTAGTTGACGGCAACCGACGCCCCGGCGCGCCCCAATGCAACGGCTGTCGCGCGCCCGATTCCCAAGCTGGCTCCGGTCACCAGCGCCACACATCCCTTGAGGTCGACTGCAGTCATAGTGAACCGTTGTTGCCGGTGGGGTGAGTGAGTAGCTGTTAATACCGACACGAGACTTGGTGCGAGCCGGCTGTGATCGCCCGGCGTGGGGGCATCGTTTCCAGTTCCTAGGGTTGCCGCACAGTCCGTCGAAAGGCGTCTTTTCCTACGGAAGCGGTGTTTTCTCCAAGAGAACTCCAAGAGAAACGGAACACGGCCGTACAGGGGAGAGCAAAGCGTATGCTAACCGCGGTCTGGCGGACCGACAAGCGGCATCGTTCGGGATTGGTACGCGGCGCGGCAGATCGACCGTCATTGCGCCCTGTTGGCGATGGGAAGGAAGTTGGCGATGGGGCCAAGAACTTCGGTTCCGATCACTTTTGTGGGTGGACCTCCCGTTCTGGCTGGGTAGAATTTATACACCTTGCGGAAATTGGCGATGGGATGGATACCGGTGCCGAGGGGCACCCCCGGACGTCGGCTCGCGAAAATTGGGATGGAAAGCAGGAATGCGCGGACGCGCACCCTTTTTGGGCTGTCCGTTTTTTCCGTCTTTGTGCTGAACGCACAGTCTGCTGAGACGTCGACCTCGCATCGTTGAAACTGTGCCGTTAACGCAGTCGGTTTCCGCGTGTTGTTCCGTTGCCTATACGGGATGGCAAGCTTAGGTAAGTATTTCGCGGGCCGTTTTGTTTGCGTGATTGCAATCTTTTTCCAAATTCCAGGCGCGGGTAAACGGCCGCGAAATCGGTGGTAGAATTGGCTAGTTTCATGACTATCATTTGATAGCAGAGGTCGTCCTATTTTCCCGCGTTCGATCGGCTGATGTTACACCTTAGGGTTTGGTTTGGCATTGACGATCAGCGCGTCCCGCCTCGTCGGTTGAATGGCATGGCGAAACGTCCTTTACGTTCGTGCCTTGGTCGGCTGACAGTCTGCCTTAGTGTTGAGGAGTGTTGGCTTGTACAACGCAATTATGGAAGACTTTGACAACGAATCCGGTGAAACCAGAGAAGCTGAGAATTTTCAGAAAATCCGGGTTGAGCCAAACGTTGAGGAACATCATGACCTTAACGAAGTGGCGAAGTCGATGGAGTCCGAAGTTAAGAGCAAGCCGCAAGAGGAGTTACTGGTCCCCGATGACAGCGAGTCCTGGTCCGACGATCCGGTGCGGATGTACCTGACTCAAATGGGAGAAATTCCCCTCCTGACGCGTAAGGAAGAGATCCGCCTGGCAAAGAAAATTGAAATCACTCGACGCCAGTTTCGCTCCAAGTTGCTCGAGTGTGACTACGTCATGCAGGCCGCGTTCAAGGTGATTGGTCGTGTCCATCAGGGCGAGTTGCCGTTTGACCGGACGGTGCAGGTTTCGGTGACCGATCGATTGGAAAAGGAGCAGATTCTGGGCCGTTTGCCTCATAATCTGGCGACGGTCGATATCTTGTTGAAGCGAAATCGCCGTGACTACCGTGTCGCCATTAGTAAGTCGCAAACCAAGACCCGTCGGCGATTGGCGTGGCAGGGTTTGGCGCGTCGGCGCCGGCGCACGGTTCGTCTGATTGAGGAATTGGGTTTACGGACCCAGCGCATCGAATCGATGATTGGTGCGCTAGAGGACTTCACCAAGCGGATTGGCGAGTTGCACAACCTGATTTCACAAGCTAGGCGGGATCGCAAAACGCCGGCGGAAATCAAGGCGCTCAAAGTGGAGAGCCGGCGAATCTTGTTGGCGATTCAAGAAACACCGACGAGTTTGCGGAACCGAGTAATTTACTTGAAAAGGGTGTACTCCAGGTACCAACGAGCCAAGCGTGAGTTGTCCGAAGGTAACCTCCGCCTCGTTGTTTCGATTGCCAAGAAGTACCGCAATCGTGGGTTGAGTTTTCTGGATTTGATTCAGGAAGGCAATGCGGGATTGATGCGCGCGGTCGACAAGTTCGAGTACCGGCGTGGCTTCAAGTTCTGTACCTATGCGACCTGGTGGATTCGCCAGGCGATCACGCGAGCTGTGGCTGACCAGAGCCGGACCATTCGAATTCCGGTGCATATGGTCGAGACCATGTCGAGGGTGCGCAATGTATCCCGGCAGTTGCTGCAGGAGCTGGGGCGCGAACCGACCATCGAAGAAACCGCGCGCCGTGCGGAAACGACAGTTGAAGAAGCGCGTCGCGTGCTGGCGATGAGCCGTTATCCGATTAGTTTGGATCGCCCGGTCGGAAACAGCGAGGATAGCCATTTTGGCGATTTGCTTCCGGATGGCATGGCGGAGAGCCCGGCGCTCGGCGCAGCACAGGAGATGCTCCGCGGACGTATCAGTAAGGTGCTCAAGACGCTCAGTTACCGTGAGCGAGAGATTATCAAACTGCGCTACGGCTTGGGAGATGGTTACAGCTATACACTCGAAGAAGTAGGTCACATCTTTAAGGTGACCCGTGAGCGGATTCGCCAGATTGAGGCCAAGGCGGTGCGCAAGTTACAACAACCGAGCCGCAGTCAGGAACTGGTTGGATTTCTCGATTGATTTCCGGATCTACACCGCAGCCGTTGCTGACAAGGTCGAGTGGCGTGGCGGGTTTGGCAGGCCGGCGCCGTGTCGTCGGATGAATTGGACGGATCCGATTGAGGAGATCCGGAGTGCTGAACGCGACCGGCTTTTAGTCCCACAGCCGGTGGGACACAGTGTAGGTGATGGGCGCCAGTACGACCAACGGTCCCCAGGCGGCTTGAGCGGGTGTGAGCAGGTAGCTGCGGCTTCCCATCCACTCGAACACGGTTGTCAGGAGAAAGTACATGGCCACGACCAACAGACATTGTCCCACCGCGACAAACAGGCTTTGGTGGTTGTTGCGGCTCAGGACAACCGACAGTCCCAGCAGGAGCAGCGTGACGTCGAGCCAGGGTCGCAGCAGACGCTGGTGTACGATCACCCGCAGATCGGCCCCGTAATCCAGACTCGGGTTGCGGAGCGCGGTGATCAATTGCCATGTGGGCGCATACCGCTGCCACGCGTTGCCATCAGCCAGTTGTTGGAAAGTCACGTTGCTGACGACAAAACACTCGTCGGTCTTGAGCCAGTCGGTGTCGACCGGACTGTAGACGACGGGACGGCCACTGATGGTAAGAGTTGGGAGTTTGTGTAACGAATCGGGTTGGCTGATTTCAGACAGCAAATATCCCCCGGGACGATTCCCGATGGGCGGCTGGTAAAGCGCGCTTTTCGCGACCAGTTTTCTCCCGTATCCAGGAAGCGAATCCGGTAGTTGAAACGTGGCGTTGACAATCTGTTGCTGCGCGGCAACGGTGTGCCGTCCACCGAGCAGGATGTCGGTTTCGGCATCGTATTTAGGCTCCAAGGGACGCTCCTGGACACCTCGCCAATCCTGTGCATTGCGCGCCAGCTGATCGCGAAAACGGGGTAGCAAGAACTCGCGATTGGCGGCCGCGAGCACGGCGACAGAAACGGAGGCGACTATCAACGGCTTCATGATTCGTGAGGAGGGAACACCGGCTGCCATAATCGCTGCCATTTCGTTGGTTTGTTTCAGCCAGGTCATGACGAAGATCGCGGACATCAACGCGATCAGCGCACTCATCCAGTCAAAGTAGACGAGCGAACGGGCCAGGTAGTAATCGCCGGCGACACGGATGAATCCCTCGAAAGAGTGGTTTCCGTATCCGATGAATTCTTCAAAGTTACCCGCGACGTCGATCAGAATGATTAGGCCGATCAGGCTTGCTGAGGAGCAGAGCGTGACCCGCACAAACAACCAACAGACGTAGCGGTCGATAAGCGACATGACGACGTCCTTTTCGTCGATTCGGCGATCTTGGTACGACGGCGATCCAACCAGTCGTGCAGTTTCTCGAATTGCCTTGGGCGTGTCTATGTCACGCCTGCGTTGCTGCTAGCAATTTCCTGGCGTCTTGNGGAGCGAGCAACGAATCTGCCGCACGCGCCGGCCGGGTCGGCTCGACCGCATGACGCCGTTCAGACGGGGAAAGCGGTTGCGACCGTCGATTCGAGCCCGACGAACGGAACCCGACGGGCGTACCACCGGCCGGGCGGTGGACTGGCAGACTGATGAACCGAGTACTCCGCAGTCGATCGCGTCGTGGGGCTGTTGAAATCTGGGGCGGACGCGCTTAGAAAGGGACTCCAGTGCGTATCTGTCGGTTCACGGAACTCTGTGAGTGAGGTCCCTCAGGTGTNGAAGTACTCGGTTGTTTCGGATTGGGGACAGCTTCCCGATGGTTGGACTTTTTACGAAGCGACAAGTGTCGCCGTCGATTCACAAGATCGGGTGTATGTTTTTAATCGCGGTGAACATCCGATCGTGGTTTTTGACCGCCAGGGAAATTTCGTGGACAGTTGGGGCGAGGGGGAGTTTCAACGCCCGCACGGGATCTGGATTGATCGTGACGACCAGCTCTTTCTCTCCGACGATCAAGACCACACGGTGAAGAAGTTCACGCCCCAAGGGACCTTGCTGNTGACGTTGGGTGAAAGCGACCGGCCCAGCGACACGGGATGTGATTCGACGGATTACCGGCAAATNACGAGGCCGGCGGGCCCGTTCAACCAGCCGACCAATGTGGCGACCGATGCCGAGGGGACCATCTTCATCAGTGACGGTTACGGGAATTGTCGGGTCCACCGGTTCTCGGCTCAAGGCGAACANGTGCTCTCCTGGGGCGAGCCGGGGTCGGGGCCTGGTGAATTCCATTTACCACATGGTATCGCGGTCGATCGTCAGGGAAGGGTATTTGTGGCCGATCGTGAAAANAGTCGCCTGCAGATCTTTTCGTCCGACGGTGCGTTCTTGGACCAGTGGACCGACGTGGTCCGCCCGACACAAGTCTATTTTGACGAAGACGACAATCTGTATGTTTCCGAGTTGGGACGCCGAGCCGGCCTTTATCCGTGGATGGAAGCAGACTTAAAGTCGACCGGGGGAAGGGTCAGCATTTTTTCCCGTGATGGCGAGTTGTTAGAGAGGATTGGCGGCGGCGAGAATCCCCTACAAGCGGGTGATTTTTATACACCGCATGACATCTGGGTGGATTCCCAGGGGAGTATTTATGTGGCAGAGGTCACGATGTCCGGCGGGGGCAAACGCGGCTTGATATCGCCCGATTGTGTTTCCCTGCAAAAGTTTATTCGAGCCACGTGATCGTTGTTTTTCTCACTCGCCGGTTGTTCTACGAAAGACACTCCACGGTGGTTCCTGTGCGGCCCGAGGTCGGTCGATTGTCGCACAGTTGTGGTCTTGTCGGCGGTGGAGTGAGTCACACCGAAGATCCGCAACCACGTCGCATTCTTGTTTAAGGGAGAGTTCATGCCAACGGTCCTCATTACACCAGAGCGCCTTCGTGATCAGGCTGGTCCGCATCTGGATTTGCTACGAGAAGCGGGTTTTGATATTCAATTTCCACGCAACCCTCTGCTGGCTCGTGGTTTGTGCTCCGATGAGGAGACGATCGACGAACTCCAGAACATCGACGCGACTCTGGCTAGTACGGAGAACTACAATCAGCGAGTTCTTTCGGCATTGCCAGGACTGCGCGTGATTGCACGTACCGGCGTTGGGTACGATCGCGTCGACGTTCCCTTTGCGACCGAGTGCAGCGTGGCGGTTTGCATCACTCCCAATGGGAATCACGAAGCGGTTGCCGAATTGGCTCTGGGTTTGATGTTTGCGACGTCCAAATCGGTCGTGCGCAATGACAAGCGTGTGCGGGCCGGGGAGTGGCCGCGCGAGATATTGATGCCCATCCGCGGACGTACGTTGGGTGTCTTCGGTCTGGGGAGGATCGGGCGCAGCACTGCGGTGCGTGCGCAGGCATTAGGAATGACCGTGATCGCCACCGAGCAGTTTCCTGACACCGCGTTCCTGGCGGAACGAGGGATAGAATTGGTGGACTTTGAACAGTTGTTGGATCGCAGCGACTATCTCACCATCCATGCTCCACTGACAGACGAAACTCGGGGCTTGTTCAACCGTCAGACGCTGGGAAAAATGAAGCAGGGCAGTGTGCTGATCAANACAGCGCGCGGTCCTCTGGTCGTCGAGAAAGACCTCTGTGAAGCGCTCGCGTCGGGGCATTTGCGGGCGGCCGGATTGGATGTTTTCGAGCGCGAGCCACCCGCATCCGATCATCCGTTGTTCGCGCTGGAGAACGTCGTCTTGAGCCCGCATATGGCGGGAGCCGATGAGACCTCTTCGGTGGCCATGAGCGTTGAAGCAGCGACAAATATCGCCATGCTCTCGCAAGATCAGTGGCCCGTCGGAGCCGTTGTCAATCAGGCGCTGCAAGAGAATTGGACTTGGCGGCGCTGACTGCCGCATGTGAGTTGCGACCGTCGATTAGGTCGTTTAATCCGCTGACCTGTCGTACGCTGTTGACACGACCATGAATTCGGCGGTGCAGCACGATCCCCTCTTCTTAGGACTTACAACATGTCTATGTCCGATCAGGACGCACGTCGGCTGCTCAGCGAGGCGCTACAGTCGGTGGACGCCTATTACCAGCAGCGGAACATCTTTCAGGATCGATTCGGTTTCGGTGAGCGACCCGCCATTGTGGTGGTTGATTTCGCGTACGGGTGGACTGATCCGGCTTACGCTGGGGGATCCGACCGGTTAGATGCTCCCGTGGAAAACACCGCCCANCTCCTCGCTGCCGGCAGGGAACGGGAGATCCCGATCATTTATACGACCTCCTCGTATCGTCCGGCGACCGGTGATCAGCCATTTAAATCCGCCGCCGATCGTTCGGACGCATTCCGCGTTTGGGACGCGCGGGCGTGTGAAATTGACCAGCGTTTGGCGCCGCAGCCCGAGGACTTGTTGATCTATAAGGAGAACGCAAGCGCGTTTTTCGGGACGCATCTCGCGCCCTATCTGATCGAACGGCAAGTGGATACGCTGTTGATTACCGGCTGTAGTACC
This sequence comes from Planctomycetaceae bacterium, assembly GCA_002702965.1. GTDB lineage: Bacteria > Planctomycetota > Planctomycetia > Pirellulales > Pirellulaceae > UBA9264. The sequence goes on along the minus strand of PADE01000112.1, from coordinate 20,120 downwards.
AGCGCTTGTATCCGCGCCACAGCCACCGACGCCAAAAGCAATCGCTTCCGTCCGATAATCGTTGCTGATTGCGTGGGCGACCGTTCGGCGGTTTGTCACGTCTTTACGCTCCATGACATTCAGGCCAGATTTGCCGATGTCCTNTCGCTGGAGAACGTCCTGGGGCAGTTGCTGGGCGAGGATGGATCGGGTCTCTCCGGATGAGCTGGGATGAACGCGCTCCACGGCCCATTGGGAGAACCGGCGGTGGCGGATAGACTAAGGCAGAATCGCGATGTGTTGGGCGCGTTGCATGGCATCGGCAACTTGTTGGGAAATGGGTCTCACAGGCTGTTTTGGTTTGCAATTAGGTCCCGATCACCGGCGGTGGGTGGCCGCGGCGGCGCCCCAATCCGGCGGCACGAGATTTCGGGTGTTTTTGAATAGGATGGACCCCGCCATCGCGGGGTTCAGCAAGACGCGTACCCACGACCGACACCGATGATCAAGAACGTTGCTTTCCGTCAACTCGTGCACAATGGCCTTACGATCGAGGGGTTTTCGCGAGCCGCGGTGCAGACGTTTTGGCGCATCGCCGAACTCAAGATCGGGTTTGATCTGGGTGCTCATCCCTGGGAATTCATGGGGACACCTACCTGGTTTATCTCTCACACGCATCTCGATCACGTGGCGGCCCTGCCCGTCTATGTTGCCCGCCGGCGGATGATGAAGATGGAGCCGCCGACGATTTACCTTCCCGAACACGCGGTGGAGCCGGTTCGTCATATGTTGCGGTCGTTTAGTGAACTCGATCGCGGTCGCATGCCATGCGAGTTGGTGCCCGTTCGTCCGGGTGATGAAATCGTCCTATCCCGGGAATGGGTTGTCAGTTCCTGCGCGACAAGGCACACGGTACCGGCCATGGGGTACGTGGTTTGGGAACGTCGCAAAAAGCTGAAGCCCGAATACCAAAAACTGACGGGTGATCAGATTCGTGATCTGCGACAGTCCGGCTGCGAAGTGTCCCAGGAGACCCGGATCCCACGGTTGGCTTACCTCGGCGACAGTACTCCTCAGGGGCTCGACATGAACCCCGACATGTATCGGGCTGAGATCCTGATTTCTGAAATGACGTTCGTGGCCCCCGGACACGTCAAGGAAAAAATCCACAAATACGGACACATGCATCTGGAGGATTATGTCGAACGACGTGATCGTTTCCAGAACGAACGCTTGATCGTTGCCCATTTCAGTACGCGTTACAACACTCATCAAATCCGTCGCCATGTCGAGAAAGCGTTTCCCGATATGCTGGGGGGCCGGTTGTATCTCTGGACTTGAACCGTCTCCAGTCGGCGGATGAAAGGGAGTCGACATCTTGGCTCCGCGCGCCGCGTATGTGCACGTTCCGTTCTGCCGCCACCGCTGCGGTTACTGCAACTTCTCGGTCATCGCCGGACGTGACGACTTGACCGAAGCGTTTCTCAGTGCGCTGGACTGTGAACTGTCCGGCCTCGAGGCACCGCGCGAAGTCGACACGTTGTTTATTGGTGGAGGTACTCCGACCCACTTGGACCCGGCGTCGCTGGCGCGCTTGTTACAAACGGTCGACCGGTGGTTTCCGCAGGCGACCGGGTACGAATGGTCGGTCGAAGCGAATCCGGTCGACCTGACCTCGGAAAAAGCGCAGATTCTAGCGGACGGTGGGGTCACCCGGATCAGTTTGGGGGCACAGTCATTTCAGGAAAGGAAGCTGGCACTACTGGAACGAGACCATCGTTGCCGGGAAGTCGAGCAGGCTCTAGACATCGCGCGGCGACACGTCGCGTCCGTATCGCTGGACCTGATCTTTGGGGTTCCCGACGAGACGCTGATTGAGTGGGATACCGATCTGCGGCACGCAGTCGAGTTGCGGCCGGATCATCTGTCGATCTACGGTCTCACCTGGGAGCGCGGCACGGCGTTCTGGAATCGCCGCCGAAAAGGGCTCCTAGAATCGGTCGGCGAGGAGACCGAAGGACGTATGTTTGAACGATCGATNGATCAATTAGTGCTAGCGGGCTGGGAGCATTACGAGATCTCTAATTTTGCCCNCCCGGGCCACCGCTGTCGACACAACGAAACGTACTGGACGGGCGGTGAATACTACGCCGCGGGCCCCGGTGCGGCTCGTTTTGTCGGCGGTCGCAGAGAAGCGAATCACCGTAGCACCACGACGTATCTGCGCCGCGTACAGCAGGGGATCACACCGGTGCATGAGAGCGAGCAGTTGGACCCCGAGATGGCGGCGCGCGAGCGCCTGGTATTCGGTCTGCGACGGCTGGAGGGAATCCACCTCGCGCGATTCGCACGCGCCACCGGGTATACGGTTGAGTGGTTGGCAGGCGGTGCGATTGCCCGTTTCTTGGATTTGCAGTTACTGGAGGCCACCGATACACATCTTCGACTGACGCGGCGCGGCCTACTAGTCAGCGATAGTCTTTGGCCCGATTTGATCTGACGGGTGCAGGGCGTGTTGAGTTACTCGGGGGGCTTGAGTCGAATTACAAGCTCCATACCGGTTTTCAGGTCGCCGCTGACGCATTCGGAATACCGTGTGTCGCTGATGCCTGTTTCCACGGCCACCGCCATCAACATGTTCCCCTCTTCGACCCAGACGTGGCGGCGGTTACGGTTGCGCCGCGATTCCCATTGGTCGACCACCGACCTCGCTTCATCTTCGTTGCTGTTGTCCGCCATATCGTCCGACTTTTTTCCTTCCAGTAATCCGTGATCCTCTTTTCGAACATGCTCGATGTCCGGGTAGAAGCGCAGCGCCGAATTGGGAATCCGCATGATGTCATGGCGTTCATCGACTTCGAACGACACCGTGGCAGTCATTCCGGGCAGAAGTTTGAGGTCCGCGTTGGGAGCGGAAATGACCACCGGATAGGTGACGACGTTTTGCTCCGCATTGGAACTAAGACGGATTTCCTTGATATTGCCGACAAAAACGTCGTCCGGGTATGCGTCGACAGTGAAGCGGACCTCTCTGCCAGCATCTTGCGCCTGGCGAATCCGGCCGATATCAGACTCATCCACCGACACGTGTACGTAAATTTCTGCTCTCAGATCTGGCGCCAAGACAAAGAGCTCGGGCGTCTGAAACTGAGCGGCGAGCGTTTGGCCATGCTCGATCTTGCGGTCGATGATGACCCCGTCCCGGGGCGCTCGAATCACGGTAAACCCCAGATTGGTCTCGGCTTGATCAAGGGCGGCCTCGGCCTGCTGAATTTGCGCCAGCGCGACCTCGATCTCGGCCTCGAGCCCCTGCCGCGAGAAACGCAGCTGGTCCATTTCGGTATCCGATATAAAAGTCTCGTTTTCGGAGCGGAGCTTGATCCCGCGCTGTTCGGCGTTGGTCGCCTGTTGTAGCGATGCCCGGATCTGTTTGATCCTGGCCTTACTGGTGGCCACCGCTGCGGCACTGTTCTTGTGGGCGGCGGTGTAGAGACGGGCGTCGATTCGCGCCAACTCCTCGCCCTCGACGACTTCCTGGTTGAATTCGACGAACAGTTTTTCGATCGGTCCCGAGACCATCGCGCCGATTGTTACCGAAAGCACCGGTTTGACCGCGCCGGTGGAGTTGACCACCGACACGATCTCGCCCCGGCTGACTTGGACGGTTTCCCACTCAGGTCGATTACGTTGTTTCCAATACTCGCTGGCGGGCCGGTAAGCCAGCGCCCCGGAGATCACGATCACCAATCCGGTGACACCCAATACATAGGAGATTTTCATCGGCGATCAATTGGTCGGTTGTAGTCGGTGGTTCCAGGACGTCGTAGCCGGGACCGGCCTGTGCCGGAACATTCACACGGTTTGCAGTTTGCACACGGTTGGCGGTTTGTCTGGTTCACGAGNCCTTCCGCTGGCCCTCTATTCTATGCGGAACGGGGCTGGTTCCGTACCCCAAAACAACGTGCAAGCGGCCGCTGCAGCGAGCTCCTTCCGCATGGTCCAGACNGTTTCGGTCGCTGGTCAGATCGCGCTATCGCGNCAGCCTTGGGATGTTACACTANTGGCCGCTAGGNGTCGCGGAGACACCCCCGGATCACTCGTATCTCGCCCACATCGGATTTCTGATCGCCATGATGGATGTTCTGTCGCCCGCGTCCAGTCGGCTTGCGATTCCACTTTTGGTAGGGTGCTTGACGCTGCAAGTCGCGACGTTGTCGTTTCCCGTCCAGAGCGATGCCGACTCGGTCGGCGACTGGAAGCGGATGCTCCCCATCTCGCCGCGCGGTTATCTCTGCGTTCATGTCGATGAGCCGATCCAAGTCGACGGCCGTATCGATGAACGCTCGTGGCGGGAAGCCGCTTGGACGGAGGACTTCTCGGACATCGAGGGTGCCCGCAAGGCCCNGCCCCGATTNCGCACCCGCGCCAAAATGTTGTGGGATGATCGATATTTTTATGTNGCGGCTCAACTCCAGGAGCCGCACGTGTGGGGGACGTTGAAGGAACACGATTCTGTGATCTTTCACGACAACGATTTTGAGGTCTTCATCGACCCTAATGGCGACAATCACGAGTACTACGAACTAGAGCTCAATGCGTTGAATACCACCTGGGATTTGTTCTTGCCCCGGCCCTACAAGGATGGTGGTCGAGCCGACAACCGCTGGGAAATACCGGGGTTGAAGACGGCCGTTTTCGTGGGCGGGACTCTGAATGACCCGTCTGATGAAGACCGCGGGTGGTCGGTTGAAATTGCCATCCCCTGGAAAGTGCTCGCCGAGTTTGCCCACCAACCTTCGCCACCCGAAGAGGGAGATCGCTGGCGGGTGAATTTTTCGCGAGTTCAGTGGCGGCACCAGGTGCGTGGCACGCAATACCGGAAAGTCCCCAACAAGCGTGAGGACAATTGGGTNTGGTCGCCCCANGGGATTGTCGATATGCATCGTCCCGAGCGTTGGGGATACGTCCAGTTTTCACGCACTGCTTCGGGTACCAAGCGGTTTCAAGCCGATCCTGCGCTGCCCGCGAGAGATGCGCTGATGACGGTCTACCATCATCAAAAGACGTTTTTTCAGCGCCACAAACGGTGGGCCCAAAGCCTGCAGATGTTGGGTTTGCGGCGAGAACATTTTCCCCAGCTGTCGGGCCTTCCCGGGATCGAGATCACGCCCGATGGGTTTCGCGCCAGCGTACCCGCCGCAGCGGTCGACGGCTCTCGTACCCGCTGGCATGTGCAGCACGATTCTCGACTCTGGGCGGAGTGAAGCTGCCCGACACGAACCAGCGCGACCGGGTCCCAGCCGGGTCGCGACGACAANCGAGCCAAACAACCAATGTGTAGCCCGGTTTATTGCGCAGCCTGCGGTGGCGGTCAACGCCAACCTAAACCGCAACGTGCTTCTCCAGTCGTTTCAGGGATCGGTTGCGCGGTTCCTCAGATCCCAGAGCAGGTTGTTCGATGATCCGTTATAGCTACATCGTGATCGATCGCCTCGCTGGGATCGAAGCGGCAGAGGGTGTGCCACGAACGCTGGAAATGTTGAAGACGGCCGGATACGAAGGGGTGGAATTGAATCTCTCCGTCCCTTTGGGCGTCTCGATCGACGACCTAGAACGCTGGGTCGGTGAAACGGGTTTGGTAATTCCGTCGTTTCTGACCGGTGAATCGTATCACGATGGTCTCTGCTTGAGTTCGCCCGATGCGCAGGTTCGGTCTGCTACGGTCGACCGGCTGATCGGATTCTTAGATATCGCGGAACGCTTCCAAGCGTTCTTGGTAATAGGTTTGCTGCAGGGTCTGTCCACGGACGAGCCCGATTCCAGCGAGGCCAATCTACGCATCGCCGATGGCCTGCGCCAAATTGCCGAACAAGCTGAACCGCGTGGCCTGGACTTGGTGATCGAGCCGGTCAACCATCTGCAGGTAGGATTCAACAACTCGGTCGCGGAAGTCAATGAGCTGATTGCCAATGTCGGATCAACCGCGGTGTATCCGATGGTGGACACGATTCACATGAATATCGAAGAACGTTCTCTGTCGGCGGCGATTCGTGCCTGTCGTGATCGGCTTCGCCATGTTCATTTGTGTGAAAGCAACGGGCGNGCTTTCGGGACGGGGAACGTGGATTTTGATTCGGTTTTCACCACGCTTGAGGAAATCGGCTACGACGGCTTCGTCTCGATCAAAGTCTATCGTGAACCTCTGGCTGTCGCGGCGCCGGCTAGTCTTGATTTCCTGCGAAATCGAGGGCGTGGGCCGGATGCTTGAAAAGAGTTCTGATTGAAGCACGACCTACCATTGGCGTTGCCGGCGACGGGCGGTTACGACCACGGCTCGGAAGCGGCTTGATTGGTGAGCCACCCGTTTTCTTCAGACCAGCGGTGCTTTCAGAGTCGCGACAGTGTGTTGGGGCATTTCTAGGAGGCTTGCATGGGCGACAATTTTTCTGGTCAGCGGGTTCTTGTCACGGGCGGTGGCAGTGGTTTAGGTCGCGCGGTTTCGCTCGCTTTCGGTTCTGCCGGTGCCACGGTGGCTGTGCTTGACATCGATCAGGCGAAAGCGACTGGGACGGTCTCATCGATCCGCGCGGAAGGGGGGACTGCCGAGGCGTTCACTTGCGATGTTNGTGAGGAACAACAGATCGAAGAGACACTGGAGGCGATCATCGATCGCATTGGTATGCTCGATGTGCTGTTCAATAACGCGGGTGTCAATCGCCGCATGCCACTTGGCGAGTGGACTTCAGAAGACTGGAATCACGTTGTCGGCGTCAATTTCATCGGCTCCTTCCTGGTCGCTCGCGCGGTCGGCCAAAGGATGGCAAGCCGCCGCAGCGGAAGTATTGTCAATATGTCGGCCGGTGGAGGCGGTTTGATCGGACTGGGGCGGGGCACCGCAATCTACTGTGGCACCAAGGGTGCGGTTGTAGCGATGACNCGCGACCNAGCGGCCGAGTGGGCATCTGACAACGTCCGCGTCAATTGTGTGGCGCCCGGATGGATCAAAACGGACATGAATGCCGCGATCTTGAAACACCCGGTCGCCAAACAACGCGTCGAGCAACGCGTTCCATTAGGGCGCTGGGGTAATCCGGATGATGTCGTCGGACCAGTCCTCTTCCTGGCGTCAGATGCGGCCCGCTACATCACGGGGCATACGCTGCCAATCGATGGCGGTGTCCACAACATCGTCCGCCTCACGGACGATGTCAGCATTCGGTAGGAGCTTCGGAGTCGGTTATAATGGTAATCCACGATGCGCATTGGCGCGATTCGGTTTATGGCTGGACCAGTCTTCTGCGGCGATGGGGCGCTGGACAACAAATGAACTTGCCGAGAGCCGACAGGGGCCGCCATACTTGCGACTCGCTGCGGTCTGTAGGGTGCGGGAATGGGGGCCGTTGACAACCGGCTGAGTGACATGTTGCGTTTATTCTCAAATCCTGTGCGCGGCTCGGATAACGACTTGGCAGTGTCGCGCGGCCGGTTTCCCGCGTGGGCGATCTCTCTTTGCATCCACCTGTTATTGTTGTTGGTCTTGGGCGTGTTTGTGCGTTCGCGACCGCGCGGGTTGCCCGGCGCAACGGAACGGTCTGGGTCCATCGTCATCGCGCACGCGAATGCCCAAAGGGAGGTAGAGTACTTCGACGAATCGGATTCCCAGCAGGGAGCTCAGGGCGAATCAGAGCCCGCCGATGCAGCGCTTCAGGAATGGACGGGTGCGGCGCTCTCTGAACCGAATGTGGAGTTGCCCAGAATCGATCTTCCAGGCGCGGTGGATCCGGCCGTAGCCAGTCAGATGACGGAGTCTCGGCGGTTGACAATCAGCGGTCGGCCGGTGATCTCCCCCAGCAGGATCACGGCGGAGCAACTGGCAGCTGAACGGACGCGGCTCAAGGCCCGTGGTCCGACCGGCCCGCCCGGAGAGGTGGCGCTTTTCGGGTCGGCGACAGCCGTTGGCCACTCGTTCGTGTTCGTGATTGACCGGTCCAAAAGCATGGGGGGAGATGGGCTCAATGCGTTGGCCGCAGCGGAACGCGAACTCGCTACAGCGCTAGCGCAACTCAAGCCGCACCACAAATTCCAGATCATTGCTTACCATCACAAGCGCGTGTATCTGGTGGGTCGGCGACTCGTGCGCGCAACGCCGGAGAACCGACGGCTGGTGGGTCAGTTCTTTGGCGGTTTGGCGTCCTTTGGCGGAACCGATCACCGGGCCGCGTTGAACGCCGCGTTGAATCTGGAGCCCGATGTGATTTTTCTGTTGACCGACGGCGGGGCCCCGGAACTGAACGCGGTCGATCTGCGAAGTTTACACAAACGAACCGGAAACCGAGTTTCGGTGCACTGCATTCAGTTTGGCTTTGGGCCACTTCAGGATGACAACGCCTTTATGCGTCGGCTGGCGGTGCAAAATCGCGGCGCATTTGGATACGTCAACATGTCGCCCTGACGGCGCCCCTGCGCGGGTTCGGAGAGAGACGCCAGGCGGAAGTTTCTCAAGAGTTGACCGCAATCTCCAACGGTTGTACCGCAGGATCATACAGAGACGGGGTTTCGTCGTTTTCGATCCTCTTAACTGCTGCGGATCGAGGCGCGGTGCTCGAGAGCGGGGCCAAACACGCTCCGTCGTGATTCCAGGTACAGTTGCGTCCGGCATCTTTGGCAGCGTACAGTGCCGCATCCGCTCTTTTCACCAGGTCGGCCAACGATTCGTGGGCGCGCCGAGACGCAACGCCACCGCTGATGGTGACCGTAAACACCTGCTCGTCGTAGTAGAACGGCTCGGTCGCGATCGCATCGCACACCGCGCCGGCAATGGCTGTTGAAATCGATTGTCCGTTTCCGGTGAGCAGGATGACGAATTCTTCTCCACCGAAACGGCCCACGAAATCGCTGTCATCGAGCGGTAGTTTGAAGCGGCTCGCAACCTGTCGCAATACCGCATCTCCCGCTAGGTGTCCGTATGTGTCGTTAAAAGATTTGAAGTGATCGATGTCGAACAAGAGAATCGCCAGGGTTGAGTCGGTACGATTGGCTGAGTCAAAACGCCGCTGCAGTTCATCATCACATGCGCGCCGGTTCGGGAGGCCCGTCACCGGGTCGATTCGGGCAGCTTCCATCGAGGCCGCGATTTCCTGGGTGTGGTCGAGCAGTTTCGATTCCGCTGCTTCCAGCCGATCCTGGACGTTGTTGTTCGCCTCGACGACCTGAGTCAGAAGGATGGTCAGAGAGGTTGGTTGCAGCGTCGAGTCTTCGTCGTCAAATTCGGCACAGCGGGCCGCAAAGCGATCGACCGCATCGCGGTACTGAGAAACATCGGTTGCGAATCGGTCGGTCCATTTGGAGAGGTGACCGAGGACTTCAGAAGTGCGGTTGGAATCCGTATTGGACCCGCCGGTCGCGCGTTGACCCGCACGGTTAGGCCAGAAGCCGATGAAGATCCCCAGGCCCAGCAGGCAGGTCCCCATCACCAGCCCGGTTAGAAAGGCTGAGAACTGAGTTGCCATGATCAGACTCACGCGGTCGTCTCCGTCATCCAGAATCATGCAGGCGAGTGAGATTACTTAAAACATAGGTTACGTACGCCGGCGGCGGGACAATTATGGGACAGCCGACGGTACCGATCGACCGCACCACGAGGCGCAGAGAGAGTCCGTCCGAGACTTGAAAGACGACGTAAGATACTATTGAGTAATCATTTAGGGGTTGTGAAATGCATTCACGATGGCCTCGTCTTGGAAGAGAGTGACGGCTGATGGAAACGGTCAGGTGGCACAATCGGACGGTCNGTTTCGCCGTTGGGGTCTATTTCAGGGCAACCGAGGGGTGTCTTGCTCGCGACCATCGTTCCGGCTGGGCCGCGGTAGGGAGCAGATCGGGTTGCGTCTGTTGTAGGCAATCTGTCGCTGCGAGCGTGTGGGTGGTGAGCCGCTAGTCGGCGGGACGCTCTGGGCGGAACAGGCCCGCTGATGACTTCAGCCGGGCTTTTCCTTTGCTGACCGGTGCGGCCCGTCGTCCTCCACATCCCGAGCGGCGACGACCCGCGGTAGGCGACGCGGTCCAATCTCGCGGTACAGCTGACCCACAACAGCCGTTCGGCCGCCCGTTCATTGCGCGGGCGGTTATCCCCTTATGCAAAGGGCATCCTGGTTGTTACGATTCTGATGTTGTGAAAATGTTTGATCACCGGCTGCACCGGGGCGACGAAGCCGCGGTGTTGGGATGCTGGCAGGGGAAGCCACTGGGAATGTCGCTCACCTCCGTTTACCACCAGCGCAAAGTTGCGATTTCGTGTGAGTTGTTCCCACCGAAGACGGCGCAAGGGGACGAATCCTTGTTGCGAAACGTCGCGAAGTTGATGGAACGCCAGCCGTCGTTTGTTACCTGTACCTATGGCGCGGGCGGATCTACCCGTGATAAGACACTCGATGTGGTGCAAGCGGTCAAACGGGACTTCTCGGTGCCGGTAGCCGCCCACCTGACGTGTGTGGGGTCATCGGTCAATCAGCTACGACAGTATCTGCGAGACGCGCAAGCGCGTGGCGTCGATCACATCGTAGCCCTGCGCGGAGATCCACCAACCGGCGCCAGCGCGTTTCAGCCGGTGAAGGGAGGATTGCGATACGCCAACGAACTCGTCGAATTGATCCACCGTGAATTCCCGCAGTTTGGAGTCGCGGTTGCGGGTTACCCGGAGACGCATCGCGAGGCTGCGAGTTCCGAAACCGATTTGCAGAACCTAGTACGTAAAGTCGGCGCCGGCGCAGATGTAATCCTCACACAGCTATTTTACGACAACCAGGCGTTCTTCACGTTTCGCGATCGGTGTCGTCAAATGGGAGTGACGGTGCCGATCGTGCCGGGGATCTTGCCGATCACGAGCCTCGCTCAAATCAAACGGATCACGTCCCTGTGTGGTGCGAGTCTTCCCGCCTCGTTGCTCGACCGATTCGCTGACAGCGACGAGCCGGATTGGCAGTATCGCGTAGGCGTTGACTTTGCAACAGAACAGGTTGCCGAGTTGCTCCGAGGCGGTGTCCCCGGGATTCACTTCTACGTGCTCAACAAATCGTTCGCGACGTGTGAAGTGTTAGATCGAGTGATTGTCTAGCGAACGTCGACTAGGACCTCACGACGCCCCGTGGGGTGGTGGCCGATCGACGGATGTTCACAGCGAACCTCGAGGGTCCGGTCGTCGGCGTAATCGGCACAAGCGAAACCCGCGTTCAGCAAACCGACGTCGCGACGATCCTGGGGCGTCGAGTTCCCCACTCCAGACCAAGCGCGCGAGCGACGTTTTCGAGGCAGCCGACCGCATTATCGAGCGGCCGGCCACGGCGACGGCAATCAGGAGAACTCGTCGAGTAATTTATCGATGGCGCCTTGAAGCTTCTCCGGAGTTTCGTAGGTGCCGTCCATGATCTGCTGACGGATTTCATCAACCAGATGGCTGCGCACGTCGGGAATATCGTGAATCTGGCTCATCAATTCCGCGTGCGGAGAGATGTCCAGTTCGTCAACCGGTTGCGCATACTCTGATTCTACTGGTGGAGAATTTTGCGGGCGATGAACCCCACCCAGGGAATGCGGTCCATGTATCGCGCCGGGTCCGTTGATTTCCATGATTTCTTTGTCTCCCCTGAGGACCGATCGTGCGTGGAACACCTGTGTTCCGCCACTCGATGTTCTCATTCTACCAGCTAAACAGATCGTGTGGGCATCACAGTCCGTGTCGGGAGAGTGCTATCCGTTGCGCCAGGTGACTTTGCATGATCCCATGAGCAACAAGCTATCCACGTATCGGTTTGGTGCGGTAGACGATCTGATCGAATTTGGTCATGAACTCTCTGTACGGTTTACTAGTCAGGCGATGACCTATGTCGATTTGGTAATCTTCGGTGACACGCAACAAGATCCGGTGTGTAAGCTTGTGACGAGCGATTCCGAAGAGGCAACCGCGAACGGCCAGTGGGGTGGTAGTACGGTCATCGTGTTGGCCGCATTATCGTTGCCTGCCGTTGTCGGACGGGCAGTTGGAATGGGGTCGCTGTGGGTTCATCGTCCGAAACTGAGTCGACAATCGCTTCTCGGTTTCGTGGTCGCGCCCGGTGCAGGCCGCAGCCCGGGACCACCGGGGCGGACGATACGCGAAAGCGGGGAGGCCGACAAGGTCAGCCCGGCCGCGTAATGGATGGATTTGCTGATGGCAAGATGCGACAGATGAATGTGATTGGGAAGGACAGGGTGGACGCGGCGTGTTAGCTGCGGTCGAGGTGGCACCCCTAATAAGGGCGGTCGACCGCTCGGTGCATCAGACGTTGAAGCTCGTGGATGCGTGCTCGGGCGTCTGAGGAAGCGGCTGTCGATCCCTTGCGAGTGTCAAAGCGAAGGTGTTCTCTCCCGGTTGCACAAGAACCCTCGTGAACCGCTCGCGCCCCCCGGCGACAGGGTCGGAGGTCCGCGTCCCCGTGGATCCCTTCGCCGCGGCCAGACAGGATGTCCCGAGTCGGGTGCTGTTAACCGCAAATGCTTAAGCGGGACTCGCGGACGCTTACCCGTCGCGGCTGGCGTGCAAGCACATAGACCCGGTTGTACCGGGCTGGTGGGTTGTGCCATGCGGACGATTGCCTTGCGCTGCGCCCGACTCCATCAGACATCCGCAAAGAGGGTATCATAGGGAGACCTGGTTTCGCTCGCATCGAGGCGAGCCCCGGTGAGCGCAGCTGACGCGCAAACTGCCTGCGAGCGATGATCGGTACGACGGGTTGGTTTATCTCGCTGTGCTTCCGCGTTTGTCCCGTTGACACGGAGTTGTCTCATGTCTGCGGCACCGCTACGCTCTGCGACCGCACGCTTGTCGAGCGCTGGTCTCGGTTCCTTTGAGAGGCGATCATTCTTGCAATTGGGCGCACTGGCGTGCGTTGGGAGTGGCAGCTCACAGACGTGGAGTGGCGGACCAGGGACGCTCACCAGTGCCCGTCGACGTGACACGGCGTGTATCGTTTTTTTTCTGGACGGTGGGCCTTCGCATCTGGACACCTTAGATCCCAAGCCGGCGGCGCCTCGCGAGGTGCGAGGTGATTTTGGTGTCATCGACACGGAGATCCCCGGGGTCGCACTTTCCGAGCAACTGCCGTTGCTTTCACAACGCGCGAAGCTGTATGCGTTGATTCGCTCGTTGTATCACGCCAGTCCCAGCCATGCACCGGCTGAACATCAGATGCTGACCGGATGGCTGGGAAGTCGTCCCGGTACAGCGCGCGCGGTGATCGAAAGACCGTCGCTGGGTTCGGTTGTCTCCCGGTTGCGCGGGCCACGACGATTGGCGACGCCGGCTTACGTTGCGATTCCCTGGAGTTTTCACCACGCCTATGGTGGTTCGCCATTTGGGGCGGCAGCTTACCTTGGCGCTCCGCATGAACCTTTCGAGAGTGGACCCCTACCCTCGAGTGCGGTGGGTGATTTTCGCGTTCGATCGCTGACCTTACCTGGGGATATTCCCACATCTCGATTGCGTCATCGCCATCAACTGTTGGCGACGTTGGACCGGCCGACTAGTCAGGCTGCGCCGCAGCGACTTCAGCAGCTTTCTCAAACTGCATTTTCGATGTTGGACAACCCACGTCTGCGCGAGGCATTTGACCTAGGTCGTGAACAGGTTGCGTTGCGACAAAAATACGGTGCACACCCGTGGGGGCAGGGGGCGCTGTTGGCGCGTCGGCTGGTGGAAGCGGGCGTTACATTTACGATGATGCAATGTGGTTTGCGGCAGGATTGGGATACACACCAAAAAAACTTTACGACCCTCAAGAACAAACTCCTTCCACCGTTGGATCGGGCGGTGGCGGCGCTGTTGGATGATTTACGCCAGCGGGGACTCTTGGAGAAAACGTTGGTGATGGTGATTGGGGAGTTCGGCCGTACACCCAGAATTGGGGAAGTCACGTCCAATAACACCACCGACGACAGCGGACGGGATCACTGGTCGCGTTGTTTTTCAGCGCTGGTGGCGGGCGGTGGTATCGCGGGTGGGCAGGTAGTCGGTGCCAGTGACCGGATGGGCGGGGATCCACAAGATCGTCCCGTGCATGCCCAGGACCTGTTTGCCACCATGTACCACTTACTGGGAATCGACTATCACACCCTGTTTTCCGATGCTCAGGAACGGCCGATTCCCGTGCTTGCCGACGGTCAGCCAATTCGGGAGTTGCTATCCTGAGCCCGCTGCCAACGGAGATGCCGGTGACTGGATGCCAGTGGCTTGCTCTGCGTTACGGATCGTATCCTTCGGGCAGGCGGTTCCTGAAGTGCGGCATCCATCGGCACAGTCCCACGCCAAAAAAGTAGAGCAACGTCAGTGGCAGCGCCATCAACAGCATGCTGATCGGATCGGCTGGCGTGAGGAGCATCGAGATCACAAAAATGACCAGGATCGCGATCCGCCATTTCTCGAGGAACATGGCTTCCGAGACGAGGCCTATTCGGTTGATGAACAGCATCACCAACGGCAGCTGGAACGCGACACCGAACCCCAGCGGCAGGAATAGGACGAAACTCAGCCATTCGCTAATGCGTGGGTCCGGGTCGATGCCCATGTACTTGTTGAAGCTGAATAAGAACGCCAACACCGGCTCAAAGACAAACACGAACGCCAACGAGACGCCAGCCAGAAAGAGTCCCAGGCTGATCGGCAGGAAAACGTGCACGTACCGTTTCTCATGGGGATAGAGCCCGGCGGCTACGAAGAGCCAGAGTTGCCAGAAGATCCACGGACTGGCAATCACTAGCCCCGAGACAAAACCGGCCTTGAGCCAGATCATGAATGCTTCGTGGACTCCCAAAGCCTGAACGCGAACTTCGGTTTCGCGCCAGATTTGGAGCGGGATCAGTTTCGGTTCCGGGGACCTCAGGAATTCAACCAGCACTCTGGTCAGTAACAGTTGGTTTAGTTTTCGTGACTGTTCTTCGGACAATGCGCCATCATCGGCAATGGCGCGCAGGTCGCGAACCGTCTGCGCGCGGAGCGCGTCGACATCGACATCGTCGGCGCCGGTCAGGAAGTCCCAGAATCTCGTATCGGGGGCTGGCCCACCGGTGAGTTTGCTGAATTCTTCGGCACGGTTAAGATCTGGCTTGGCTAGCAGGCCGTTGAGGATTTCGACGAGTGCGTGTTGTTGATCTGCCGTGAATTCCGTTTTCTCCGCCTGAAGTTCTTTCAGCGTCTGTTGTTGTTGAACGTCTAACAACGTCCAGATTTTCCACGCGGCGGGGTGGGTGGCCTTGTTGGGGTTGTTGAGATGGGCCGAGAGCGGCTGCCACTTCGCTTCTCGGACATCCGACCGTCGAAATTGATAGCGTGAAACCCGTAGGTTCTCGAACGTCGTGGGGTCCGCGGCCTTCAGGTACTCGAGAATCGCCACAGGGTCGATCTTGACGCGATCCTGGATCAGTTTGTCTTTGTTGAGTACTCCCAAATCCTCAGCGTGTGTCAGTGAGTTGCCCTCTTCGAGGCTGGTCTTCTCTTTGTCTAGGTAATAGGACTCCAACGCAGCGGTGAGGGGGGCTTGGATCAGTTTCACGACGCGGTTTGCGACCGCCAAACCGATAACGAAACCGATCAACAGACCCAACAGCGCGCGGACCAGGCATCCGCGTAATTCCTCGAGATGTTCGCCGAACGACATCGTGGTCGATTCGAACAGATCGTCCTGAGGACGTTTCGCCATGATGGAGTCACTACCTTGACGTTTTGCTATCGCCGATTGTCACAGCCGCAAACCGAATAGGAACGGGAAGCTTCGGGCGCGAACCTGGCGGGTTGGATGCGCGGATGAAGATGTACGGTAGAAAGCTGCCGTATCAGCGAGCGGTGGGGCGCAGTAGGCCGCTGCACCAGCCGATCGTTTTGACCGGATCGATCATCCACCGGTGCGTTCAATAATACCAGTGCCCTGAAAGTCACACAACCAACCGATCCCGACCGTCTCGATGTCACGTGGTGTGGCGCTTCATGCACTCCTTGAGGGGCCTTGATTCCGGGGAAGAGGAGGCGATAGCGGGGGAATCGGATTCATTCGTGTCGGGTTGCGTTAGTACGAGTTGGACACGAGGATTTCGCCCACTCGACGCCGGTCGGGGAAGTAGGCTAGCGCGAACGTGGTGCGGCCATCTTCGATGACGACGTCGGCGGCTTGCCTGATACCCATCCGGGCGCCACGACGTCCAACCGGGTGAAGTCCCATGCGGTGTCGACCGGCCGCGACTTCCAAGCGCAGGACCTGGATCTGATTGGGGAGCAGGCCCCAGCAACGCGTGTCCGCGGATTCCAGAGCTTCCCAGGCGACTCCGGCGACATCGAGCACAAAGCTGGCGGCGGGCGAGACATCCAAGCTGTCTTTGACCGTGTAGACGGCTGCCTTTTTGACAACCCGGCGGGCCACCGCGCGGGCCATAATATGCGGTAGCATCGCCCGATGTTGTTGTACCGCGAGTTGGCCGATATCGGTGATGGTCTGGGTTCTGCCGGAACCCTGCCCAGCGATGTCGACCGACAGGGCGCGGATCGAATTCTGGGGGACCACGATGGCCGGGATCTTGATCGGCGCCAAAGTCGGCGGCAGAGTGTATTCACCGACCGCGCTGAGAATGCGATCGGCGATCAACAGGGCGTTCGAGGTGGGTATTTCCTCGACTTCGACCTTGCGTGGCCCGTGACCGACGAACGCGAAGACGTACAGAACACCATTGCCGGGCGCCGAATGTCGTCCGCCTCGCGCCCGTTCCAAATCGGCCGTTGCGGAGGTGAACGACGGTTGCCAGGATACGACGCGTGCGAAGCTGCGGGCCGCTTCGTCGTAGTCGAGATGATTCGCCTCGCGCAGCGCGCCGTGCAGGTAGGCGCCCAGGGCAATGCGCTGATACGACTGTTTCGGATTTTGCGCTGAGTCGGGCACGCCCGTGGCGATGATCTGTTCTTGTTTGGCGTTGAGTTGATGACTGTAGGCCAATGAGTCATGGCCGTCGCCNAACAGGTTGCTGATTGTAAGCATTGCCCGCAACAGGAGTTTTTCGTAATCGGTACCTGCGTAGGCGTGTGCGGTGTCGTCCGTCACCAACGAGCGGATGCCTTCCGTGAGATCGGTCTGTTCGAGATAGTCGAAGCGGTCGCGCACTNCGCGCAGAGTCTGTTCGGCGGCATGCGGTTTGCCGGACATCAGCTGCACGGTTGCCAGGTCCAGGCTGATCGCGTCGCGCGACTTCGCATCGCGCTGGCGTTCGTCTTCCAGGCGTTCGATGGCCGCCGGCAAATCGTTAGCGTAAAACAGGTTTCGAGCGCCGCGAATGCGCTCTTCGTAGGACGCACAGCCGAACAGAGAAGCCACGACCAGCAAGGCGCAGAGTCGTCGTGTTGTACCGCTCAAGACTGCGAGGTTGGATTTTTCGCGCCGCNGTCGCAGGCCGGTTGAGCCATCGTTACATGCTTGGTGGTTCAGCGCCATAGTGTCGCGCGCAGCCGAGTCTCTACTGCTTGGGACCGCCAGCGGCGCCAACACGCGTTGGCGGAAATGACGTTGGACAAAAGCCACCGGAGTCTTGTTCCTGCTTGTCTGATAGACCGCGCGACGTCGTGGGCTGGCCAAATCGCGCTCCGTTTGTTTACCCCTGCTCAGGTACTGCTGAGCCTCGGACCAGACAGGGGGACACGGCCGAAACTGGGTGTCGGGACAAAGCACCGTGTAATTCGTGCGGTGCCTCTAGTTCCTGCGGAACGGGTTGTAGTTCTTCAACGCGCCCAACCGTGACCGGTGGTAGCCTTTGCGTACGCGCGCCGCCTGCTTGTCGTACTTGCCGGTGTGCACGTTGATGAGCTCCATCGTCAGGAGATAATCCCGTTGATAGTTGTTCTTGTTGTCTTGCGTTGTTCCGGAGGTAATCCGGGCGAACAACAAGTAGTCAAATGGTTGCCCCATTTGGTGCATGACGGCGGCGTACTCCGCCATTTTTTCGTGTCGGAACAGATCGTCGGGACGGGAACGCGTCTCGCGGAGCCCAGTTTCGACAAATCGGCGATTGATCGCGTCAAACACGTCTGAACTGACGATTTCTGCGTCGATCTGTTCGTACAGCTGATCTTTAAAGTCTCCCAGTTCTTCGATGCTCTTGTTTTCGATTCCCACGAAACAGATCGACTTTTTTCGCGCCGGAGCTTGCGGAACCGGGAGTTCGCCAGCCGGTGTGTGACTGGTCAGATGCACCACTTCTTGTGCATGTCGGCTCAGCAACTTGGCGACAGCTTCTCCTACCAGCGGATTGAATGTCTCGGCGCCGGCGGCGTGGCTGCCCACCATGTCGGCTTGATTGTCCTTGAGAACATGCGCGAATTGATGACCCCGGCACCCGCCCAGCACCAGAGCGCAACTGCTCCCCGTGGCGAGTAACTGGTGAAGACAACGACGTCGATCCATCGCTTGATTCCTTTCAGCATGGCGTGGGGACAGCGCTCGGAGGTGGCGGATTGACGTCCACTCCGTGCGGGATGAGGCCGGGCGCAAAACCGCGTCGCGAACGGACGCGGTGCGTAAAACGCAGGCCCCTATTCATGAGTCGGACGGTCGGTTGGCAATCTGAATCGAATCCTGTGTCCAGATCGAGGCTTGACTGCTTTGGCCGCGGAATCCGTGTGCGTTACAGTGGCGGACGAAAAGTGGGGAAAGGAGGGCAACTGGAGAAGTGTCTGGCAGCCACTCGAGGACCTTAACGGAAAGCCGTTGCCGGCGGCAAGACGGACCCCACCTGCAGCACCGCGATAGTGGCTCTGGCTGTTCTGAGGCTCACTCAAGCGGGCTCAGCAGATCGATTCCTTGACGGTCTGCCCGGATTCGCAGCCTCAGTCCCCAGATCGCGGTCTTCTGTTGATTGCCTCGGGGATCGTAGTAGACCAGGTAGAGTGAGCCGTCGGGTAGCTCGGTGCCGATGGCATACACGTAGACCGAGTTGTCGATTGAGAAACCGCGATCCCGTTTGGGGACTGTCCACGTGTGCCCATGGTCGTCGCTCCAGATGATCTGTAGTCCGCCGGTGCTTCCCCATCCGAAGATACAGGCGATCGTGCCGTCAGAGAGTGTCACGAGGCAGGGCGCAACCATGCGAATGCCAGTCGAGATGGGCGGACTCCACTGGCGGCCATCGTCCGATGAGAAAGCGAGTTCGCCGTTGGGGCGGGCGATCATCACAATCTGGCCGTTGGCGGCGCGCGTGATGGCCGGCTCGTCGAGCGCGCCGATTGACCCTTTCATTCGTGATCTGAATTGCCAGGTCTGGCCGCGGTCGTCGCTGTGGTAGACACCAAGCTGCTCGGGTCCGGTCCAGGTGTCCTTGCCGTACGTGCTTAACAGGATTCCCCCTCGCGGCAGGACCACCGGTTTGCCGCACATGCGGTCGTAATATCCGAAGGGGGAGGGCATGTACACCGGCGGGCTCCAGGTCTTGCCTCCGTCGGTTGAACGGATCGAGGCCACACGGCTGTTCTTGTGGCGTCCGCGAGGTGGTTTATCGTAGCCGTACCAGTTGTCGATCACGAAAAAGACCACCAGCATTGTTCCGTCTTTGAGCTCTACCAGGACCGGGTGGCGGTCGTCACCGGGTGTGTCGACCAGTGTGACCGGTGGGGACCAAGTCCTGCCGTTGTCCGACGAGCGACACCAGAGCGCTCGACCTCCGGTGGGGGCTTCGACATCCGTGGGAAATCCTCCGCGAATGTAACTTTTCAGTTCTTTAGGATTGATGTCGATGGGCGTTGGAAATGACACGTGCCAGTACCCCGCCGAGAACGTACATACCAGGCTCCCGTTGTTCAGCCGCGTGACCGATTCCCAGCCCACAAAACCAGTACATCCGGGGTACTCCGGGTGCGGGTTCAAGGTGGGACCCGTGATCATTCGCCGGGCATTACGGTAGTCTCCCGTCGAGTGATTCTCGACGACGCGGACCGCAAACGTCGGTTTGGCTGCGTAAATGAGTAACGGGCCCGGGAAAGCGGCCACCCCAGCGGCCAACGCGAGAAAATGGCGGAGCAAGCTTAGGGCCATGGGCGGACAACTCCTAGTGCGGTGAGGTCGTCAGAGGGTGCTCGCCGTGCG
>PADE01000111.1 GCA_002702965.1 Planctomycetaceae bacterium | reverse complement strand
AGATTGGAATGCTGGTCCCACTGCACCTTGTCGTCGTTATGCGTGACTTGAATAAATCGCACTCCGGCTTCGGCGAAGCGCCGCGCCAACAGACACATCCGCCCAAAATTGGCCGTCACGGCCTCGTCCATCCCGTACAGCTTTCGGGTGGTTGCCGATTCGCCCGAAATGTCTTCGATTTTCGGGATCTCGGACTGCATGCGAAAGGCCAGTTCGAACGAGTTGATGCGGGCCTCCAGCGAAGCGTCGAAGGGGGTCCGGGCCAAGTGCTGGCGATTCATTGCATTGAGCCGATCGAGCAGGAGACGTTGAACCGCAATCGGCAGTTTCGCGTTTTGAATGAACTTCACGCGGGCGCGCTCCGACGGCACGCTGGCGTCTCCCAACGCGGTGCCATTGTGTACCGCGGGCAGGAAGGATGAGCTCCAATTGTTGATGCCACCGAACGCCAACGTAGGACAGATGGTGACGAACGCCGGCAGGTTCGCGTTTTCCGTCCCCAGCCCGTAGCTGACCCAGGAGCCAATACTGGGTCGGATGAAGTTGTCGCTGCCGGTGTGCAGTTTCATCATCGCGCCACCGTGTGCGGGATTCGTCCCGTAGACCGAGTGCAGCATGCACAGGTCATCGACGCGTTCAGCGATGCGAGGGAACAGCTGGCTGACCCACAGCCCACTCTGGCCATACTGTCGGAACTTCCAGGGCGACTTGAGCAGATTGCTGGTCGTGTTGAATTGAACGCGCGGCTTGGCGAACGGTAACGGCTTGCCGTCATCGCGAGTCAGCAGTGGTTTCGGGTCAAACGTGTCGACCTGCGATGGACCACCCGACATCAGCAAAAAAATGATCCGCTTGGCGCGGGGCAGGATGTGCGGTGGCCGAGGCGCGAGCGGGTTGTCGATCGATGCCTGCGCGTTCGACTCGTGCGCCAACATCGAGGACAGCGCGAGCGAGCCGAATCCGACGGCGGTACGCTTCAGCAGCGTTCGCCGCGCGACGGGAGCGGAGATTGTGGCCCGGGTCCTGTTCGATATTGGAAAGTGGGTGTTCATTTGATGTAGATGAACTCGTTGGTCGCCAACGCGACATGGCAGAGCGTGGCCCAGGCCTGCCGGCGGTGCCGGGCGGCACCGCCATCGGTGGCTTGGAGTTTCATGACTCCCGCGAGGAAGGCGAGGTCGGACCGCTGTTCATCGGCCGTCGGAGGGCGGCCAAATGCGATCGCGTACAACCGCGACAAGCGGTGCTGGTCGTCGCTCGACTCTGAGAGCAGGCGATCCGCCAGGTCGCTTCCAGCCTGCATGACGATGTCGCTGTTGAGCATCAGCAGCGCCTGCGATGCGACCACGGTCGTCGCTCGATGACCGGTCGAGACGGCCGGATCGGGGAAGTCGAGAAGCTGGAACAGGGCAAACACATTATTACGGACGACCGGCAGATACAACGATCGCCGACGGCTGTCGTAGCTCGTCTTGTCGATCGAGGTGTGATCAAAAAAATAGGCCCGGTTCTTGAGCTTCAACAGCGAGCCCCCCATCGTCAAATCCAATTGACCGCTGGTCGCCAGCAGCGCGTCCCGCACCGCTTCGGCTTCGAGTCTTCGTACCGCAGCTCGGCTAAAGAGCCGATTTTCGGGATCGTGACGAACGCCTTCGGCGGTGGGGGTACTCGCCTGTTGGTAGGTACTGGAATTCAGGATCTGGCGGTGCAGCGACTTGACCGACCAGCCGTCCGCGATGAAGCGGTGCGCCAACCAATCGAGCAGTTTCGGGTGCGACGGCGGCTCCCCCAACAATCCAAAGTTGTCAGGCGTGCGCACCAACCCCTGACCAAAATGCCACCGCCAGAGACGATTGGCGAAGACCCGCGCGGTGAGCGGATGGCGTGGATCGACCAGCCAGTCGGCCAGTTGACGGCGCCCGCTTTCGCGGTCGCTGAATTGCGGTCCGCGCGGGCCCCGCAGCGCGGCCGGCACACGACGCGGAACGACGTCACCCAGTGTGAGCGGGTTGCCGCGCACATGAATCGCCAGATCGGTCACCTTGTCTTCGGTCACCCCCATCGCCGCTGGCAAATTCGGACCCTCTTTCTCCGTTGCAGCGAGTCCATCCCGCAGTTTCTTGAGTTGGGCTTTGGTGGCCGCAGGGTAGAGCGTCTCCAGTTTCTCCGGAGGCTTCGCATTGGACTCCGCAGCGTGTTTCTGGCGGGCCAGCTTATCGGCAGCGGCGACAAACTGGGCGATGGCCGTCTTCTGGGCCGCCACCTTCGCATCGAACCCAGCTTTCATCGCTGTCGCAGCGGCAGAGGGCAGCAGGTGCTCGTGCCACTCGGCGACTTTGATGTACTTGCGCATCGATAGTGTGCTCTTGAAAATACCTGCCAAAGCGTAGTAGTCGGCGGTTTGAATCGGATCAAACTTGTGGTCGTGACACCGCGCGCATCCAAACGTCAAGCCGAGAAACACCCGACCCGTCGTATCGAGCTGCTCGTCGATGATGTCCATCCGCATTTTGGCGAGATCCGTTTCGGCGAGTACCTTGGGGCCGATGCTGAGAAAACCGGTGGCGATCAACTGCGCATGCTGTTCGGTTTGATCGCCAAAGGCGAGCAAATCGCCGGCCAACTGCTCGCGGACAAAACGATCGAATGGCTTGTCGTGATTGAACGCATCCACAACGTAATCGCGGTACCGCCAGGCGTTGCCGTGCGCCACGTTTTCATCCAGTCCGTTGGAGTCCGCGTACCGCGCGACGTCGAGCCAGTGTCGACCCCAACGTTCACCGTAGCGGGGCGACGACAACAGCCGATCGACCAGCCGCGCATAGGCGTCGGGGGAGGGATCCGCGACAAACGCATCGACCTCATCAGGTGGTGGCGGCANACCGATCAAATCAAAGGTGACCCGGCGGATGAGCGTCCGCTTGTCGGCTCGCGGTTGGGGCGACAAAGGTANCGNCGCCAGCTTTGTCAGGATGAAGTGGTCCACCGCCGAGCGGGGCCATGTCGCGCCGGCGGTCGCGGGCAACGGGGTCTTACCGAGCGGTCGAAACGCCCAGTGCTGCGGATCGCGCGTGCGCCGCCTTGGTCGCGTGGCCGCCGGAAACGGAGCGCCCATCTCGATCCAGCGCGCCAGCGCGGCGACCTGGCGCGGCGTGAGCTGGCCGCCTTTCGGCATTCGCAGATCATCGTCGACCTGGCGGACCGCGCGGAGCAGCAGACTCTCGGCCGGATCGCCGGGAAGCACTGCCGCGCCCGAGTCACCGCCACGTAGCAACGCCTCACGCGAATCGAGTCGCAATCCACCCGACTGCTTCTTGTCGCCATGGCATTTGAGGCACCGGTCGGCCAGCAGGGGACGGATTTGGTTCTCAAAAAATCGTACCTGCTGCGCGGTCGGCGACTGCGTTGCCACCGGTTCCTCGGCAGCCAGTACGACACACATCAGCACCACAGCCATCATGACTCTCCGCCGGCGGGCNCGCTTCGCGCGAGGGGACAGGCTAACTTCCGCTTGGTTCCGATCGAGTGAGTGTTTCTATCATTCCAAGTTGGAACCGATTAGATTGTACCAGCTCGGACCGTCGCGGCCCGGGGTCGACGACAGACTGGACCATTCGGGGAGAACACACGTGTACGCCAACCGCTGGCGAAGCATTGCGCTGCTGATGGGTTACGCGGGCCTGGGGCACTTCAACCGCGTCGGTATCACGGTGGCCGGTGACGAGCTGTTTATCCCCAAACTCGGCATCACTGAAACGGAAATGGGGTGGGTCTACACGACGTTTCTGATCGTGTACACGATCGGCATGATGCCGGGGGGCTGGCTGATCGACCGCCTCGGATCGGCGCGGGTACTGACCGGGTTTGGCCTCGGGATGGGAGCGTTCGTCGTTCTGACCGGTGCGTTGGGATGGCTGGCCATGCTACCAGCCACACTGTTTATCGGTTTGCTGGTCATTCGCGGGTTGGCCGGCGTCTGTAACGCGCCCCTGCACCCTGGCGCTGCACATGTGGTGTCCGACGTGATGCCCAAACAGCGTCGCGCCACCGCCAACGGCATGGTCACCGCCGGGGCGCTGGTCGGGATTGCCTGCTGTTATCCGGCTTTCGGTTGGCTAATGGACACGTTGACGTGGCAGTGGGCCTTTGTTGTCAGCGGTTCAGCGCTGATTGGCTATGGTGTGTTGTGGCGTCTGTTCACCTCGCCGTCGCGGTCGCAGGTGACACCATCTATTGGAGAAACATCGTCCCTAAAAAAGACAACGACCATTACAGAAACGACAGACATTGCAGCGACACCGTCCACGCAGACGGAGACCGACGATGCCCCTTCGGGCCGGCCGCTGCTACAACAAAGTAACCTGTGGCTGATCACGCTGAGCTACGCCGCCTACGGGTACTTCCAATACCTCTTCTTTTACTGGATGGGCTACTACTTCAAAGACGTGCTGGATGTGCCCGACGTCGACGCCCGCTGGGCATCGTTCTGGATCATGCTCGCGATGGGAGCCGGGATGGCGATCGGCGGGCGCTGTACCGATATCGCCTGCGGTTGGCTGGGCACCACCTACGGGCGCCGCGGCATTGTGATGACCGGCATGGGGCTGGGGGCCGTCTTCGGTTTGATTGGGGTAAACGTAGAGAGTTTCGTCAGCGTCTCGGTCTTCCTGGCGATCTCGATGGCCGCGACCGGGATGGTCGAGGGAGTTTTTTGGACGACGGCCACTGACATTGGTGGAAAGTCACGAGGCTTTTCGGGAGCCTTCATGAACACCGGTGGTAACATCGGTGGTTTGATTGCTCCTGTGTTGACTCCCTTTTTGGCCCAGAGTCTGGGCTGGCCGGGCGCCATTACGGTGGCCTGCGCCATTTGTGGAATTGGTGGCCTGGTGTGGCTGCTGATCACGCCGACGCCAGCACCCAGCCCAGCGGAGACCGACGTTCCTTAGTCGGTTGAGACCGCACGGCAGGAAAACGGGAGTCTTTCCGGTTTCGTTAACGACTTCTGAGCCGTTGATCCGGCGGAGCTCGGTCTCGATTTCCCCCCGCGGTGTAATCCGTGGGGCCACGGGAAGATCGGTGCACACGTGTGGTCGACCGCCCCATGACGCGAAAGAAATGTGTGCACAACAAATCAGTAGCTTGTAAAAGGGGGGCGGTCGGATAGGTTTAAGGCCTGATCGCGATTGAAATCACGATCGACAACTGCCCGCATACGGCTACGTTGATTGATCGCGCGGACCGCCAGAGCTGCTNACTCACCTGGGCCCTGATTCGTGAACCAAGCATGTTCGCCGGCAATTCGCCAGCGGGCAGGCTACCTACCCGCTGGAAACAAATCATGGATGTCTTTCTAACTGCCATGCAGGCCACTGCCCTGACAGTTGCCGGCATGTGTCATGCGCTGCTCGGGAGCATCAAGGTTCCCCTTGCCAGGCGTCTTGAAATCGATGAAGGGAAAGTCGGCGGACTGGTCAGTGTCTTCGGTTTTACCTTGATCCCGATGGCTTTTGCCGCGGGGATCCTGGCGGATTCTCAGGGCATTCAATTCGTGATCGTGGGGGGATGTGGGCTGTTGATCGCCAGCGTCCTGGTCCTGGCGCACGTCGCCAGTTACTCGACGGCGTTGATTTCCGTCCTGCTGCTGGGGACCGGCTGGTCAGCCCTCGTCAACGTACTGAATCAACTCCAGGGAGACTCCTTCCTTCCCCTGAGTCCCGATGCCCCTCTTTCCTTCGCCATGAATCTCGGTGACTTCATTTTCGGCATGGGGGCCTTCATCATGCCGATCGTGGTCGCCTGGTCATTGGTCCGCTTCCAATTGAAAGGGACCTTCGTGCTGTTCGCACTGCTGATCGCCGTGCCACTGGTGCTGACGCTCGGAATTGACTGGGAGCCGTATCGTCCCTCGGGGGAAGTGACCTCCGTCGACAATGCATTTGGAGTCCTGCTGGCGGATCCCGTTGTCCTGCTGTGTTGTATTGCTTTCTTCTTTCATGTTCCGGTCGAAGCCTGTGTTGCCACCTGGGCCACGACCCTAATGGCAGATCGCGAGGTCGCAGAAAAAAACACGTCGACCATGCTTTCCGTCTTCTGGTTGACGTTTACCGTTTCACGACTGGTCGCGGCCCTGCTGATGACCCAGCAGGCGGACCATTACGTGCTGATCCTGCTGGCAGCCATCGTCCCGCTCGTCATCCTGGGATTGATCAAAAGCAGGAGCGGACCGCTGACCTGTGGTCTTCTGCTGATAGCGGGTGCCGTGCTGGGACCCATTTTCCCGATCCTGATTGCCTTTCTCGTAGGTCACGTCAACGACTTAAACGAGGCNCTCGTCGGGAGATCGATCGGCCTGTTCTTCTCTATTGGTGGGATCGGTTGGGCGCTGATCCCGTTCATTGTTGGTCAACTGGCAAAAAAGACAGGCGTCCAGAAGGCCTTCGGTGTGGTGGCCGTGTGCGGCGTCTGCCTGACAGGCCTTACCCTTCTTCTCCTGAACAACCTGTAGGGAAGTGCCGCCTCGGTGCGCGAGACACTCGTTGTTGCACACTCTGTACGATCGCAAGCCGATCCCCATCGGTGACCGTTGGCGCCACAGCCATGCGGAGGACCTTGTCGGCCCCGGGGGAGCCTCGAGATCACGCGTCAGCCCAGCGCGGATTCGGGTGACTTCGGATCGGTGCCGAGCTGCCATCACGTTGACATTATTTCGCTGATCCAGAACCGTTCATCGCTTCGACGGAACCATTTGCTTGAACCCGGCAGTGAGTAAACGAATGCCAACTAGTGACCCGCTTGAAATTCTCTTGGCGAGCAATCGCTGGGCGACGCAAAACATCATCGACGCCTGTGAGAACTTGCCAGACGAGCAATTTCACCAGCGATTCGAGATGGGGCCGGGCTCGTTGCACAACACGCTCAATCACATTCTGGCGTCGATGCAATATTGGGCCGATGTGCTCGCGGAGCGCGCACCCAGCGTGTTGGAAAGCCAGCAGCGGACACCGGAGCAGATGTCGAGGCTCTTGACCCAAATCGCCGACGACTTGGAATCCTCCGCCCACAAACACCCGAACGATGGACGGGTTGCGCGGACGACGTCTGACCGCAGTTACGATTTGGCGCGGGGAGGCGTGTTGACGCACGTCACAACCCATGGAATGCACCATCGAGCGCAATGTCTCAACATGCTTCGCCACGTCGGTGTCGATCCGCTTCCAGCGTCTTCGGTGCACGAGTGGATGAACATGGTCGATGCGACCGAAACTTCGAGCTAGGCCGCCACGACGTTAACTTGAGCAACATCAGGGCCGCTGGAGAGCGACCCAGCAATCCATCGTCGCTTCGCCTTCTGCTTGCTCACCTGCTTCGCGTCGTTGGCACCACAGAACGCTTGGGGCAAACGGTCCACGACTGGAAGGCCCGGCGATGGGCCTGAGAGAGATTGCTGGCCAGCTTGAATGCGGGCGGCTGGGGCGATACGGTTTGAGTATGTCACTCTACATCGCTCCCAATGAAGATGTCGTGCCCACTCCCGGGCAGCCCAAGATCAAAGAAGTCCGCGCGTATGTGTCGCGTAGCGACGAATACGGCGCCAGCGACGTTCACGACACACCCGATTCGCATTGGATCATGGGACTTCCCGACGCCGATGGCGGCTGGGACCACCAGCGCACCCACCCTCCGATCACCAACCCGATGTCCCGGTTCCCGAAATATGCGGGGTCACGCAGTTCATGGGGCGTGGCGCGCGTGCCGACGGTCATCGTCGAGATCGAAGACGACGAAGGACGCGTCGGTGTCGGCGTCAGCACCGGCGGGGAGGCGGCCGCCTTCCTAATCGAACAGCACCTGTCGATGTTCGTGGAGGGGCAGAATGTCCGCGACCGGTCTGTCATCTGGGAGCAGATGTGGCGGGCCTCGATCCACTACAGCCGCAAGGGTCTTGGTGTTCACGCAATCTCCGCAATCGACATCGCCTTGTGGGACCTCGCCGGCAAGACACTCAATGAACCGGTCTACCATCTAATGGGCGGCCGGACCAAGCAGCGCGTGCCGGTCTACGCGACGACTTCCCGCCCCGACCTCGCCCAGGAAATGGGATTCCACGGCGCGAAAGTACCCTTGCCGTACGGCCCCAGCGCCGGTTCGGCAGGTCTGGGCAAGAACGTCGAGTTTATCGGCAACTGGCGGGAGCAGGTGGGCCGTGATTTTCCCCTGATGCTGGACTGCTACATGGCCCTGGACCTGCAGTACGCTGTGGAGTTGGCTCGGGCCCTGGCACCGTTCCATCTGAAGTGGATCGAAGAGCCGTTGATGCCAGACGAATACGTCGCGCATGCCAAGCTCGCGAGGAAGCTCGAGAGTTTGGGCACAACGGTTTACTTCGCCACCGGCGAACACGAATACACCGGCTACGGCTTCCAACAGTTGATCGAAGCCGGCGTCGGGCTACTGCAGCCCGACGTGATGTGGATGGGCGGACCGACAGAGTTTGCCAGGGTCGTCGCCCAGGCCAGGGCGCAGGCGGTCGCGGTGGTTCCCCATGGCTGTGGCGTCTACGGCTACTATATGGCGATGGCCTTCGACCACATCAACTTGGCGGAGTTCATGATGATGAGTGAGGCGGCGGACACGATCGCACCCAATTTCGGCACGGTGTTCAAGAACGAACCGCTGCCCGAAGCCGGCTATATCACGCTTCCCGAGACACCCGGATTCGGGCTCGAACTGAATCGGGATGCACTGAACCTGGTGCGGCCTTACGAACATTGAAGGAGACGCTGGTTGCTCCCCGCGGCGGGTGTCAAACTTGCCCGATCTTCGACACCCCGTGTGACCTCACCGGCGATGCGCTTGACGGCAGCGGTCTGCCGAGCGGCGGCCCAATCACCGCATTGGGTCGAACCGAACCAGCCGATCACGTGAATCACTCGCGAGGAAACGATGGCCGACCAAGAGATCAAGGAAACCGGAGCGGTTCAAATCGACATCGAGATCTCGGTCGACAAACCGCGCGACGCGGTTTGGAAATCAATCGTTGAAGAGACAGCGTCGTGGTGGCCAGCCGACTTTTGGGCAACTAAAACTCATCGTCGGATGGTCTTCGAACCGAAACCGGGCGGTCGCCTTTACGAAGAGGCCGAAGGGGGTGGCGGACTTCTGTGGTACACCGTGATCGCCATTGAACCACCCGAATCGCTCCATCTGGCTGGCTATATTGCGCCGCCGTTCGGCGGCCCGGCGACTTCTCTGTTACGGATCGCATTGACCGCCCCATCCGGCTCCACGACGCTGCTCAAGATCTCTGATTCGGTCTTCGGCTGTGTCGACGGGCACACGAAACAATCCGTCGCGGAGGGCTGGTCGGCGCTGTTCGCAGCGGCCAAGCGTTACATCGAAAAGAAGTAGCAGCAAACTGCGGGCTGGGCGCCCCATCCATGATTCAGGCGGCGGCTCTGGCTGTTGGCCGCTGGCCCCGGATGCGGTCGGAGATCGATCTCGTGTTCGCCACGGACCACCTGGCGCGATCTCCACGGCGCGCTCGGCCGTTTCCAGCACCGCATCGAACGCCCGGACGTGCGCCATGGCGATCTACTCGACGTCCGATCGCAACGGCAGCTCAGCTGAAGATCTCATCGACCACGCGGCACGATTGACCATCGGTCAATTTCTGCTCTCGGCCGTTGTGTAAGAACGTCAACGTTTCGTGATCGAGCCCGAACATATGCAGCAGCGTCGCCTGAAAATCATGATGGCTGACTTTATCCACCATCGCCCGATGGCCAAACTCGCAGGTCTCGCCATAGGGAACGCCAGTGCGAACCCCGCCGCCGGCCAGCCACAAGCTGAATCCTTCGCCGTTGTGGTCTCGGCCCCCTACCGCAGGGACGCCTTCGCTGACCGGTAGCCGACCAAATTCGCCTCCCCAATGAACCAGCGTCGAGTCCAATAGTCCCCGTGCCTTCAGATCGGATACCAGCCCGGCGCTCGGCTTGTCGGTCTTCCGGCAGACCTCGGGCAGCCGTTTGCGCATTTGCGTGTGCGAGTCCCAAGGCTGACTGGGCAGGAATAACTGAACCACACGTACACCCCGCTCGACAAGGCGCCGGGCAATCAAGCAGCGCGTACCGTATTCGCGACTGGCAGGGTCGTCCAACCCGTACAGTTCGTGGGTCTTCTTGGTCTCTTTTGAAATATCCAGCGCATCCTTGGCAACGGTCTGCATCCGGGCGGCCAACTCGTACGAGGCGATGCGTGCTTCGAGGTCCGACTCACCGGGATGCCGTTGAACGTAGTCGCGATTCAGCTCCTGAAGAAATTCCAGATTCTGCGCCTGAAGGGGGCCCTTTAAATGAGGCGGTGGCTCCAAATTCAGGATGCGTGGCTCCTGCGAACGCACCACCGTCCCCTGATAGATCGACGGCAGCCAGCCGTTGGACCAGTTGCGAATGCTCAGCGTCGGGTGACCACCAGGATCGGACAAGACGACATAGGCGGGTAAATTTTCGTTCTCCGATCCGAGACCGTAGGTGAGCCATGCTCCGAAGGCTGGGCGCTGGGGTCTTGTCGAACCCATCACCAATTTTCGAATCGACGTCCCATGATCGTTGGTGTCGGTATGCATGGAACGAACCACACAAATATCATCGACGATCCCGGCCACATGCGGGAGCAGTTCCGAGACCGGGGTCCCCGACTGGCCATGTTGTTTGAACTTCCAAGGACTCCCCAACAGCCGCTTGGTAGCACGATTGAAAAAACTGAACACGACTTTCCCATCGTAGGCGTCGCCATCCCTGCGGGTGAGCTCCGGCTTGGGATCCAGTAGATCGACTTGACTGGGACCACCGTGCATGAACAGCGAGATCAGCGAGCGAGCGCGTGGCGGAGTCGGCGGGATCTTAGGGGTCAGATCGAAGGTCTTGGGCGTCAGAGAGACGTTTTTGGGAATAGCGAGCAGCTTGTCTTGCTGCAATAGAAAGGCCAACGCCAGACTGCCAGCGCCGAAGGTACCACGTGAAAGCAACTCTCGCCGCGTTTGCAGAGCAGGTTCGAAATGCGTCACACCATCATTCCCAAACAGGGTTGTCGCGGGTCCTTCAGGACACCGATGAACAAATCATGCGGAATCCTAGCCGCTTCGGGCAGCAAACGACGTCGACCCAAAGGATTTCAGTCATTGTACAAAAACTCACTCGAGCCCATCAAAGTCTGGCACAAATTGGTCAAAGCCTGTAACTCGGGCGCTAAGTGCTTGACCGTTTGCTCGTCTTTGGACTCCTTCTTGACCGCTTCTTTCGCATCCTCGCTTTGCGCCGTTACCGCTGGCCGCAAAGACTCCAAATGTTCTACCTGCCGCGCCAAGAACGCCAGCGCTCGCTGGAGCTCCCATTCCGTCGGTGGCCGGGCCAGTGCCAACTGCCAGGCAAGGCCGACTTGGCGGCGACGGTCCTCGCCCGCCTCCGGCCGCAATCTCCTGCCAAAAGACTCCGCCTGTTCAAGGATGAAATCACTGTTCATCAGGGTCAGCGACTGCGGTGCCACGGTGGACGACGCCCGCTTCTCACAGTTGACTTTGATGATCGGCATATCGAATTGTCGTAACATCGATACGGGCATCGTCCGACGTACCTGCACGTAGACACTCCGCCGCCTTCCTTCGGCACCCGACGCCACCACGATCTGGCCAACGTCGTCCTCTGTGACCGACACAGGAGAACCAAACATCTTCCGATTCAACTGTCCACTGGTCGCCAGAATCCGGTCACGGACGATCTCCGCCTCGAGGCGCTGAATCGGCTTGCGCCAGAGGAATCGGTTGTCCGGGTCGATGGCGTCCTTTTCTGGATCTCGTCGGGACACTTGGCGATAGACCGTCGAACTCATGATCGACTGGTGCATCCGTTTCCAACTCCACTGCTGTTCGACCAACTCGCTGGCCAGCCAATTGAGCACTTCCGGGTGCGTCGGCTCAAGGCCCATGGCTCCGAAATCGGACGGGGTATCAACCAACCCGCGGCCCAGGTGGTGCATCCACATGCGGTTCATCAGTACCCGCCCCGTCAGCGGGTGCTTTCCGGATGTTAACCAACGGGCATACGCCAGGCGGCGGCCGGTCGTCGGCAAGCCCGGGTCGTTTTCTGGAATCGTGAAACGTTCCCCCTCGGGAGTCGCAATCGCAAGTCCGCCAGGAGCAACCGCGCCCTTGGGCTGCTTCGAGTCACCGCGGTGAAACAAATAGGTGACGGGAATCTTTCCTGGCAGCTCGGTCAAAACCCGGAGAAAGTCTTCGAACGGCTTACGACTTCGAATCTGACTCATGCGTTGGTCATACGTCTTCAGGTCGTCGGCCGCTTTTTGGTTGTATTGATAAAGATTGCCGGCATGCAGCCTCAGAAAAGGATTCTTCGCGAAAATCTGTTGCTGCTGTGCGGTCCTCTTATCCGCCGGCGTGAAGTAGGCAACGCGATACGAACCGCGTAACGACTCATCGAACTTTTCGAGCTCCTTGTCGAGCGCGGCGGCAACATAGGCGGTTTGTTTCGTTGATTTTTCGCTGGCGACTTTACCTGCTTCCGCTTCGATTTCTGCCGACTTCGCGCGATCCACCGCGGTATAGAGCGAGATCAGTCTGCTGGCAGGAGTGCGCCAATTCTTCCAATCGTACGCGGGTTCGAAGACCGCTCTCATGCGATAGTAGTCGGTTTGCAGAATGGGATCGTGGCGGTGGTCGTGACACTGTGCACAACCGACGGTCAGTCCCAGAAATGCGCTGGAGACGATCTTCACCGTGTCCCCAATCACCTGATTGCGGGCGGCGCCCTGATCCGGCGCTCCAGAGCCCGTCCCATCACCCGCCATTCGCAAGAAACCTGTGGCCACCAGTTTCTCGATCTCGCCCGAGGTCAGGTCCTGATAGGGAGGTTCGACCAGTTCGTCGCCCGCGAGCTGCTCGATCATGAACTGATCGAAGGGCTTGTCCGCATTCAATGAACGAATCACATAGTCACGGTACTTGTACGCAAAACTCCGCACCGAATCGGCGGTTGTGACCCCTTCGGAATCCGCATATCCGGCCACGTCCAACCAATGACGGCCCCAACGCTCGCCATAGCGCGGCGATGCCAGCAGTCGGTCCAACATCCTTTCATAGGCAGTGGGCGAGCGGTCCGCCGCGAATTCAGCACATTCATCGGGGGTTGGCGGTAAGCCTCTTAAATCGAGTGATGCGCGCCGCAACAAATTCAGTCTTTCGGCGTCCGGCGAAAACGAGAGATTGTTTTCTCGCATCTTTGCCAACAGGAGCGCGTCGATCGGTGTGCGCGCGCTCGGATCAACCCGACCGTCGGGAACATCCGGTCTGCTAACAGGTTGGAATGACCAGAAGGCACGGTCCTCCGGTGTGATTGAAATGCCGCTGGCGATCTCGCGAGGTTCTTCGCGGGCGGTCGGGGCACCAGCCGCGATCCACTGCGCAATCGTCGCAATATCTTTCGCAGGGAGCTTGATCTCCCGAGGTGGCATCTCCCCCTCCCGAATACGGTAGAGGAGCAAACTGTCTTGGGGGCTGCCGGCTTCAATCGCAGGACCCGACTCGCCACCTTTGACCATAAAACGTCGCAGACGAAGATCGAGTTGACCTGCTAACTCGTCCTCCGCACCGTGGCAATCAAAGCAATAGGCCTTAAAAATCGGCCGAATGTGTTCCTCAAAGGTCAACCGCTGCTCGGCTCGAAGCGCCTGAACAGGCCCCAACCATGTCACGACCCATAAAGCGCAAGCGGAAAGCAGTTGCCAGTGGTGTTTCATCGAAGTGCTCTACGCTGAGGAATTCCACAGCCGCCGAGGCGCTCATCAAGGTTCGGCCGACTCGACAACTCCGCGGCCTGTCGTGCACCGCGTGCGACTAATATCCGCGAAAAAACGCACCCTGGCAAGACAAAACGGGGGACCTAGGAGAATCATTGACCATTTCGCTGCGCGCATCGATTGCCTGACACGAACCCAGCCGTGGCGTCTGCCACAACGAACACCGCCTGAGAGAACCTCGTCTCTCAGCCAGCACGTTGATCGCCCAAAACGGTGAACGCCGCTCACGGTCCAGGGGCTTCGCTTCGCGCTGGGGAGGGCAACGGGACGCGACAACCCACACGCACCGACGAAACAGACGTTTCAGAAACCACAAAAGCCGCTGTGCCGGGCGAAGACGCTGCGCACTGACTTCAAACTGGGTGACCAGACGTTGCGGATCGAAACGCGCTAACGTCTGGTCACCACAGAACGTCACTCAGACCGCTCCACGTAAATTTCCTTGCGACGATTCTTCAGATTGCCCGCTTGTGTGCGCCATGCTTCCAGATCAATGTCGCGCACGACTGCTTCGGGCCAGCCTCCGGCGTCCTCGGTATCCGTATTCGTCGGCAGACCAACTCCTTGACCGGGAATGGACATATTGGCCGCAATGATACGTCCACCGGGATCGATGATGAGCCCGTCGCGAGGATGTGCGAACACGAGGAAAACACCGTTCTCGTAACAGCGAGTCCGCAGTAGGGCGTCGTTCATACGTCCCCACATTCCGTTTGACGGCACCAAGATAAGCTCGGCGCCTTGGGCCGCCATGGTCCGCGCAATCTCGGGCAATTGGCGATCGTAGCAGATCATGATGCCGACCTTTCCGTAACGCGTTTCGAAGACGGGAAGGGAATCTCCAACCCGATAGAACGGTTCGACGCCGTGTGTCTTGCGATACTTGCCGGCCGTCTTTCCATCGGGACCAATCAAGAGTGCTGTGTTGTAGAGTTGGTCGTCTGCCAACTCCGAAAAACCGACGCAGAGGTACAGATCAAGCTGCTTGGCAAGTTCTCGAAGACGGCCGATTCCCGGGCCATTCTCGTGTTCCGCCAGGGCGCACATGCGTTCGCGCGTCAAACCGGGCTGATGGCAGATATAGCCATCGATGCACGTTTCGGGTGTGACCACGATTTTGGCCCCCAGCGAGGCCGCGCGGCGAACGTAGGCCTCGATCCGGGCCAGCGCCTGGGCCTTGTTGCCACGGATGTTTGGCAGGACCAGGGCGGCGACTCCGACCCGGGAATGTCTCTCGGCGGGATGCGCTGGAGTCGCGACCGTCGGCGTGGTGTCGCCCCCGGCATCGAGCGACCGTGGCTGTGGGAAACTGCTTGTGAGCGGCAGCACAGACAACAACAGCAGGACAGGCGACAGCAGCCCGATGCGAAACGCCCGATTGCGTGCAGTCATGACAAGCACCTTTCTCGTTAAACTGAAGTGGCTCCGGCCGAAACAATGAGAACTGACGCGGACGAATGGTGATCTTTTTTGACAGTCGGGAAGTGAGGTTGCAACCCGACGGTCATCGTCGACGGCGACGCACCGCTCCTCCAGGATCTCGTTCGCGGCGGGTTCCTGCGGCAGGGGTGCGCCCAAATCCGCGCCGACCATTCCCCGCTACTTGGCGCCTCGAGCGACGCAACGGAAGTTGGCGTGATCAGGATGACATCTTTCGCTCCCCTCGGCGCGACCCAATCATCTGCTCCCCATCCTCTGGATTTTTCGGTTTTGTGGTCAACGGCGGCCGTCACCCATTTTCGAAAAATGAATCGCACATTCGTGAATGGCATGGTAAATATCGTACTGGCTGCTGGGGTGACCCATGATCGTTTTTACCCCAGCTCCAACATCGTGTGCCGATGCAATCACCCGCGACATCGAGGTGCGCGGCTCCAACTCCGTGCACGACTTAACCGAGAGGATGCAAGTGCGTCACGCTGCCCAGTTCCACCGCTTCGCATTCACGGCAATCGTGGTTTCGATCATCTTCGGACTGCTGCCGGTGGGTACCGGCAGGGCCCAGCGGCCGTTCGTGTTCGAGAACGCCACCCGGCGGTACGGATTGGACGGGGCACTCAAGGGCGCCATGTCGCACGCGATGGCGGTAGGCGACATCGACAATGACGGTGACTCGGACATTTATCTCGGCATGTACTGCGACCGCCCGAGGGAAGAATACGTTGGCCGCAGCGCCCCGCTGCCGAATATCTTGCTGGTCAACGAAGGCGGGAAATTTATCGCAGCCGGTTTCGACCTGGAGAAAGTCGCCAAACGGACCAGCGGCGCCGGCTTCGTCGATTTCGACAACGATGGGGATCTCGATCTGTACGTCTCGAACAACTCGACCAAAGCGCCGGAATTTGCCACCCACAACCGTCTTTACGAGAACGTCGATGGCAAGCTGCNCGACATCTCCCGGGGCAACGCCACCTCGATCGCGATGGGCGGGCGCGGGCTGGGTGTGCTCGATTACAACGGCGATGGCCTATTAGATCTGTTGGTCTTGGAGGATTATTGGCGTGGCGGCAACACGCGGTTGTTCAAGAACCTGGGAAATCTGAAGTTCGCCGACGTAACCAACTCAGCCGTTCGTCTGCTACAACGCAGGGGGCCGTGACGAGACGATTCGGTTCACGCACCCACCGATCAAGAACGTCGACGCGCATTACCCGGCTGGCGCGATCGCCGACTACGACCGCGACGGCCGCATGGACCTATTTCTGGCCAGCTGGTTCCCGACCCGACCCTCGGCACTGCTGCTCAATCGGACGCCTACCAACGGACATTGGTTGCAGGTGGCCGTGGAAGGAAAAACGATCAACCGTATGGGCATCGGATCGAGAATTCGCATCTATCGAGCCGGACGCCTCGGCGATACCAAGTCGCTCTTAGGATACGACGAAATCTGCATTACTCAGGGTTTCTGTACCGTCCACGAAGCGGTTTGCCACTTCGGATTGGGTGGCGCGGAGACGTGTGACGTGGAGGTGGTGTTGCCGTATGGGAAAGGAACCATTTCCCAGCGAAATGTGCCAACCAACCAGCGGCTCGTCATTCACCAGCCATAGCTGGAATCGAGGCTCATCCGGCGTTCTCTTGACTACAAAT
This sequence comes from Planctomycetaceae bacterium, assembly GCA_002702965.1. GTDB lineage: Bacteria > Planctomycetota > Planctomycetia > Pirellulales > Pirellulaceae > UBA9264. The sequence continues at coordinate 2,479 of PADE01000111.1, read as the reverse complement.
TCCAGCACAGCAGGGAGTCGCCCGATGACACGTTGTACGTCGTTCACGCTGGTGATCGCGATTTGGTCCACCTCGACGATCGCAGCCGAACCGGGACAGCCGGTCGATGCCCGCCGACCAAACGAGACGGCCACGCTTGGCGAACTGCCCGCGCATGCCCGTCTCCTGGAGCCGCCCGCCGCGCTGGTTGAGCCGCTCAAGAAAGGTCGATTCACGATCGCCAAGCATCCGCCGGCGATGCGGTTCGCGCGGCTTCCCAACCAACGGGGCCTCCCCGACAACGACACGTGGCTTTACAGCCACTGGGGCGACGCGGTGTCCGCTTCCGACGGGAATTTCTACGTGGCCTTCGGCGATCACCAGGCGGTCCCGGGGCACGCTTGGATTTGCCGGCTCAATCCGCTCAGCGGCAAAATCGACATCGTCGTCGACGTGAACAAGATGCTCAAGCCGAGCAAAGGAAAGTACTCTCCGGGCAAGATCCACGCGCCGCTGATCGACGCCGGTGACGGGTATCTCTACTTCATGCCGTATCGCGGATCCGAAAAATACGCCGACACACCCTTTGGTTTTTCCGGGGGGCATCTGATGCGCTATCACATGGAGACCTCGCTTACACAGGACCTGGGCATTCCACTGCCGCATTGCAGCGTGCCCCACATTGTGTTCGATCCAGCGGTCGGCCAGTTGTACTTGTTTGGGCGTTCCTGTCCATCGATGCCGGAGCCGCGGCACAACAAGTTCGGCGTGTACGATGTGGTCAGGCAGCGACTGATTCACATTGCGCCGGACCTCTGTGCGCCCGAAGAAGCCCCGCGGGCTGCCATCGTGGGTGGCGACGGTCGGGTATGGTACGGCACCGAATCACACGTGATGGCGGTGTACGATCCGAGGAGCAACAGCACCTCGCTCACCAACACGCCGGTGATTGCCGATGTCCGCACCAACCGCAGCACAAAGCAGGTCGAAACGCAGTATTACCTCCGCACGGCCAGTGGACCAAACGGCGCCGGGATGGCCTTCTGCCTCACCTGGGCCGCCCATTTTCACGCGTTCAACACCAATACCGGTACGTTTCAACCGCTAGGCGTGCGCAGTTTCTTGAACGAAGTCTCTCAAGGAAAATCTCTCTACACGGGGACCGTCGAGTGGGGTCCAGGACGCCAAAAATTGTATTACGTTCCCGGCTCGCACGGCGGCACCCACGTCCACGGTACATCCTTGGTCCAGTTCGATCCGGCCACCCGAAAACACAAGGTGTTGGCGTTCCTGCAAGACTACGTGCGGGAAAAGACCAACTTTCCACTGGGTGGCACGTATGGCCTGGCCTTCAACAAAGATTACTCCCAGCTGTGTATCCTGTGGAACGACGAACGCATTGGCAACGCACCGGAACGAGAGCGGCGGGTGGGGGTGATGCTCGTGGCGATTCCCCAAAGCGAACACTAGCAGTGCCCGGCGATCGCGTCGGTTGCAACCGAGACCCCTTGGTTCGGCGACAGCCAAACGCCACCACTTCACACCACCGCTGTGGTCAAGGCACGCTTGGCACCCAGCGGACCGGTCGTCATCGGGTCGGACAAAAGCCCGTCAATTCCCCCTCTCGAAGCAGGTACCAGGACGCATTCGACGGTGCCGAGTTGGCCCCGGACCGAGGCCCCCACGCCACCGCGGCACGGCCTATCGATCTGCTGCGATTTGGTCNTTCTCGGCCAGCAGGCTGTNCAGCGCAGCGACGAATTCCGCCCACGAGGCGCGCGGACGATTCGGTTGCGCCGCTTCATACCGCCTACGGCTCAACGAAACTGTGGGGCGTACCTGCTGCCACGCGGAGTCCTCGGCCAAAACGTCCGCAGCAGCCGGCGCGGGAGGGGCCCCGATGCGCGACGGCGGCAGCGGCATTGGCTCGACTGGGAACCAATCGTTCCCCGCCTGGGCCGCCTCTCCCTCGGCATTGATCGGGGGGTTGAAGAAGAGGTAGTTGACCACAAACAAGATGTCGATCGGTGAGCAATAGCCGTCCCGATTGGTGTCGTAGAAGGGTGCCACGACACCCTCCTCACGATCGGCCGACAGTTCGCGCGAACCACCCTGGTTNATATTGGAAACACCCAGCAGCGCATCGTTGGCGGCGATACCGCCGTCGTCGTTGAAGTCTCTCGCCAGCCGACCGTTGTGCCAGGGAAATTCGGTGGTGATGGTGATTNTCACGGTCGCCGTTTCACCGGCGCTGGTGGCGTCGTGAGCGCGGTAGGTGAACGAGTCGGTGCGGTTAAAATTCTCATCGGGAACGTAACTGAACCCACCGTCGGTGGCCAGGCTCAGCGCCCCATGGGAAACATCCTCGACGAGCGCGGCCGTCAGCAGTTCCCCTTCGATATCGCTGTCATTGGCAACGACACCCGGGTTGTCATTGGTTAGCGTGTCGTTCTCACCCACAGCGTACGCATCATCGTTCGAAATAGGCGTATCGTTGACT
>PADE01000110.1 GCA_002702965.1 Planctomycetaceae bacterium | reverse complement strand
TTATTCGAGATAATCCGTTAGTCGAGATAATACGGTGATCTTCCAACGGCCCGGATTGCCGGGACCGGTAGGAGCCGCATCGCGAAGATACCGATCATTCGGAATGGTTCGCCGCTGACCCCGCGCCGTCCGATTAGTTCTTTCCAGCGAACTCGGCTTGTCGCGGTCAAGGATGACCAGTATGGCCCGCTGATTCGTCCCGCGTTGGGGAGAATGCAACGTTGATCTTCTTGACCGCTCAGCGTAAGTTTAGGTAGGTAGAGAGAGAGTGATAGCACTTCGCAATGCGCGGAGAAGTCAGGCGAGTTCCAGCTGCGGTTGTCGAGAGCATCCCACGCTGTCTCAATACCGTGATGGACCGCGTTTGCGTTATCCCTTTGATGGGTACGCCACTATCAGCACACCGACCGTCCGATCTGTTAGACATTATTGTACGGCACTGTTAGTACGGCACTGTTTGTACGGCACTGTTTGTACGGCACTGACCTTTCGCAGGCTCGGGGTGCAGTAGCGCACTTCGGTCCGCTTGTTCTTTTTCAACGAATGTACGATAGGCGATGAGTGTTCGCCATGGAGACCGATGATGTCGACTGATGCGCAACCGCAGCGCCGTCCGGATCCGAGTAATCCTCAGGGTGTTTCCCAGGGTTCGCGGTGGAAGCGAGGTGGAATCGCCGTCGCCGTGGTAGCGGTGATGGCGTCGGCGGGCGCGCTGATTTTGGACACCGTTACGTCGGGAGAACCAGCTGCCCTGCAGACGCGCCGGATTTCGCGTGGTGACCTGGACGTGACCATCATCGAAGAGGGGACGCTGGAGAGTTACAAGAACACTGAAATCTTATGTGAGATTCGCGGTGGTTATGGTGGCAAAGGCGGCAGTAGCGGTGAGGGCTGGGGTCGAATCACCGTCAACTGGGTAGTTCCCAGCGGTACGATGGTCAAGGCTGGAGACGAGTTGGTTCGTCTCGATACCAAGGAAGTCGATGAGACCGTCAGTTTGGGAAAGACGGATACGAATTTGGCGAAGGCCGAACTCTCCGAAGCAAACGTGAGCCTGGAGAAAGCGGAGATCGGTGTCGAGGCGTATCTGGAGGGCCAGCATCGTTCGCAATTGAAAGGGATGCAGTCTGCGGTCACGATCGCCGAATCGAATCTCGCGGCCGCTAAGAAAACACTGGGTCATTCCGAGTTGTTATTCAATCGCGGTTACGTCACGGAACTCGAGCTCAAGGGGAACGCGCTGACGGTGACGCAGGCGGCGTTGGACCTCAAAGTTGCTCAGACGAATATCGATGTTTTCGAGCGACTCACCAAAGAGATCGAATTGGAGCGACGCAGGGGACAATTGATCGCAACCACCGCAAGAGTGAAAGGCCGCAAAGCGGGGCTCGTATTGGAGCAAGGCCGCCTTGATCTGGCGCTGCAGGAGCAGCAGAACTGCCTGATTAAGGCGAAACGAGATGGCCTGGTCATCTACCCTTCGGCGGCGGGGTGGAAGCATGCCCCCGACATTCAGGAAGGTGCGACGGTACGGCAGGACCAGGTGTTGTTGCTGATGCCCGACCTGTCGAGGATGCAAGTCACGATTGGAATTCACGAGTCGATAATCGAGCGTGTCTATGAGGGGCTATCGGTCCGTGTCACGCTTCCTGATCAGACGGTTGACACCGTGATCACCTCGGTCGCTGTCGTCACCAGACCGGCTGGTTGGTGGACCGGGAACGTGGTGGAATATGACGCGGTGATTGAGCTTCCAGAGATGGCAGGACTGAAGCCGGGTATGAGCGCAGAGGTGGAGGTGGTCGTGGCTCGACACGAGAATGTGCTGATGGTGCCTGGACAAGCGGTGATCGACACCGGTGAGGGATACTGCTGCTGGGTGGACACGGCTGACGGACCCCAACGTCGCCCTCTCAAGCTAGGTGACAGTAACCTGCGTGACAGTGAGGAGGAGTTCATTGTTGTCCACTCGGGTGTCGAGGAAGGAGAGCAGGTCGTGCTCGATCCGGCTTCCTCGATTGAGGAGGCTCAGGCGATAATCACGCCCGCTCAGACCCACAAGATCACACGCAGCGACCTGTCCATTTCGGTCACCGAACAGGGGACACTTGAGAGCTCAAACAACATCGAAATCAAGAACAAGGTCCGGGGCATGAGCACCATCACCTGGGTGATCGAGAGCGGTACTGAGGTGAAACCGGGTGACGAATTAGTCCGGCTGGACAACAAGGCCATCGAAGAACAGGTTGCCGAACGGACGAAGTACGCGTTTCTATCGAAGGATGCTTCGGTCGGTTCCGCGGTACGGGCTAGGGTCGCGGAGATCGCTATCCCGGAGTACCTGGAAGGCAGGTACATCGCGGAGTTATCGATGCTCGAAAAGGACCTGGCGCTTGCCGCGTCGGATCTGAGTACTGCACAGAATATGCGTGACCATGCGGTGCGAATGGAAAAACGTGGCTACGAAAGTGCGTTGGAAGTCGAACAGAGAGAATTCAGGGTCACGCAAGCTCAGTTGAATGTGCAAGTCAAACGGACCGATATCGATGTCTTGAAACGATTTTCCAAGCAGGAAGAGCTGGAGCGGCTTCAGGGCGAGTTGAATGTGGCGACCGCAATGATGGAAAAGGACAAAGAAGTGCTCTTTTTGGATGATCTTTGGCTCAAACGGATTCGAGAGGAACTCACGCACTGTGTGGTCAAGGCCGACCGGAGTGGCCTGGTGATTCACCCCACAACCGAGGAGTGGAAGGACTCCCCCGACGTTACCGAAGGCGCGGTCATCCACCAGACCCAGGTTCTGTTGCTGATGCCCGACCTGTCCAAGATGCAAGCCAAGGTTGGAATCCACGAATCGATCGTCGACCGTGTCAAACCGGGAATGGCCGCTCGGGTGACGCTGCCGGATAGGACAGTGGCTGGCAAAGTCTCCTCGGTCGCTTCGGTCACCAGTCCCGCGGGGTGGTGGACCGGCAATGTTGTGAAGTACGACACGCTGATTGAGCTCCCGGCGGTCGAAGGGCTGAAGCCGGGCATGAGCGCCGAGGTGGAAGTGATCTTGGATCGGTACCAAGACGTGCTGACGATCCCGGTCTCAGCGGTGGTCGAAACGGCCCAAGGGTACTGCTGCTGGGTGGAGACGTCCCGCGGCCCTCAACGGCGCGTTCTCCAGTTGGGCGACAGCAACAACGTGTCGATTGTCGTTGAGTCGGGTCTGGTGGAAGGGGATGAGGTCGTGATCAATCCGACGGGTTCTATTGAGGAAGCGCAAACCGCGGAGTTGAGGCAGCGCGACGACCTACAGCCAGTGCAGCATCCCTCGGGGTCGGCTGCCGAGCCAGCAGAAGCCAGTTCGGAAACCGGGCAATCGGGACAGTGATTGCATTTGATTGCACCGCTGGTCGCTAGGCAGGGAGCCGCTCTGGGCGCTACCAGCGCCGGTATTTCCAGCAGAGCGACCGAATCGTCTCGCGCATCGATCAATCCGGTAGGCCGATCAGTCCGTCGCGACCATCCAGATCTTGAGGGCCGAGTTGTCTATCTGGAATAGGTCTCCCTGTTCTTGCCCGCCGCTCACTAGACGAGTCCCGTCGGGGCTCCAGGCCAGACTCACCACCCCGCGTTCGTGGGCCACAAACGACTTCCCGGGGACGTTGCGTTGGACATTCCAGATGGTGATCATCGAGTGGTTGATTGAACCCGCTTGTTGCTGAGTGCTCCCGGCCAATCGGGCGCCGTCGGGACTCCACGCCAGACATGCCGTTGCGTCCTCGAAACTTCCCAGCGCGTTGCCGGTCTGGACATTCCAGATCTGCACCTTGTTGTTGCTGCCGCTGACGACGAGCTTTCCATTCGGGCTCCACAAAACGGTTTCTTGTGCGATCAGATAACTGGGTAATTTGATCGACTGATTGCCGATCTTGAGCGATCCGCCCTCGAAGGTTTGCACGACCTTGGCTCCGGCAACATCCCAGAGATCAACCCGACCTTCGTCACAACCAGCGGCAATCCGGGTACCCTCCGGACTCCAATCCAGACAGAGAGCGCTGTGTTCAGAATCGGCATAGCTGAGCGTCTGCACGGGCTTTCCCGTGGCTGCTTCCCAGATCACGATTCCATCGCCACACAGGCCGGCGAGCGACTTGCCGTCTGGGCTCCAGGTGATCACTTCCGACAGGCCCCCATTGTCCACCTCGATCGAGAGTTGCGGGTCGCCGGTTTGAGCGGCGACGATTCGCAGCTTACCCGGCTCCTGGGTTCCCTCGGTAAAAGAGAGCAAACCGCCGCTCTTGATCGCCAGTTGGGCGCCGTCGGGACTCCAGCTGACACCGCTTGTGATGGCGTTGGGTGTGCCCACCGTGAACGCTTCCTTCCCCGTGGCAGCGTCCCACACCCTGACCTCGGGGGGGCTGAGCTTGCCCTGATCGTCATTGCTGCCCTTGGTTCCCACAGTGACGTGGCTGCTGTCTGGGCTCCAGGCCACATTGTTGATGTTTCCCTTGAAGTTTTTGATTACCAATTTGGGTTGTTGCGCAACGACGTCTACTTCTTGGGACAACTCGGGGGCGATCAGTCGCTCACTCGTCGTTGCCCCGGGGTTCGCCGCGGTTGTGGCTCCTGTCGAGTTGGCGGTCGCGTCTGCCCCATTTCCGGCGTTCTCTTTCGNTCNGCACCCGACCACCGCCAGCACCAGCAGGATTCCCCATCGACGTTGCATGCCTGACTCCTCGAGTTCACATAAGTACAATCTCGCCAAAATCGAACCTGCCGCCGCGACTCGAATTCGATACGTAGACACGAAGTGTACAGTGGGTGGTCCACGAACCCTACACCGTCGGACGCAGTCCAGATGGGACCCGACCACGTGCTGTCCCGGAGCCTCTGGTCTGCTTGGACGGAGTTTGTCGGCCTTCGCTCGATGACTAACCGATTGGGCCGCAGTGGCAAAGCTGGTTGCTTTGGGAGCTTCCAGGTCTCCATCTTGTCGGTCGAGTTGACACCCGTTGTGCCTCTGGGAGGGTTAGCGGTTTTCCATTAGAGTTTGTCGGATTGAACGTATTCGTCGTGCGCTGTGGAAGGCGTCGAACAAACCCGGATCTGCAACGGGATAGTCTGAATGAGGAGCTGGTCAGCNATGCNATTTTCGGTAACGTTCACCGCAGTGGTCGTGATTTTGACTGCGATACACCATGTTGGCATGGCTGCCGATCCCGACTGGGTAGCGCCGTTCTACCAATACCGAATTCCTGTCGACGTCGACGTCGACAAGGCCGGTTGGAACGTCGTTCCGCTGAATGAGTCGGACATTACTAACGCAATCGGCAAGCTCGAAGAGTATTCATTCGATCCAGTGTTTCTGGCCTACAATCACTTGCGAGTGGTCGAACTGGACGATGTCGACCAAGTCTCCGATCCCGCGTTGCAAGCCGGTTATTGTCTCCTTCCCGGCAACCACGAATTGGTCCCCGAGGATCCCACGCGCCCCATCCCCACCGAACAGCATGCCTATTATCTGGTGCGTTTTGTCAGTGAAGGCGGGAAGTTCCCGCCCACGGTCGGGTACGAGCAGGTCTTCCCAATCGGGGAGCCGCCCCGCACGCATGCCTACCTGAGTTCCTATGTGCCCCGCCTGTTACCAAAGAAGAGGACGCGCCACGAGTGCCTGCTTCGTTCGGACGGAAGCGACCTCAAACTCAGCGTGGACGAGCATCTCGTGGCTGATGGAAGCCTGTCGGTACGCGAGAGTAGGATCGTCTTTTTGGCAAAATTCAAAACACCGGGACGGAAGCACTTGGTTCTCTACTACCAGCCGTGTGGCGCTCACTATCTGAAAATCCCCGCGCTCCGCCGNCCGCAGGTTCCGGGCCACGCAGCGACCGTTACCAGGATCGGCGGGGCGGAGAAATATGTCGGGAACACACGTTACGGTTTAGGTTCAAACGACGCGTTTCGAGTCTGGTTTGCGGACACGACCGTCAAGTTGACGCCTGCCACACCGCCACCCGCACAGGGCCGTGACACCATTCGAGTTAGTTCTGCATCCAACGAGTCTCAATCGTTTCAGATCGTGCTCTCGCCACGGACAGCGTTCGATTTCGAGCGAATCGACTTTTCGTCATTGACCTGTGGGCGTTACCACATCGATGCCGCGAACCTGGAAGTCCGCGCTGTGGAGTATGTCCCGGTTACCACAAAAGCGCGCATCAATCAGGTCTCATTTTTCGGTCGGATCGGCGATCCGCTGGTTGCGGTGATGCCGCGACACGTCGCTGCCGTGGATGGCAATGCGGCCTTCTGGGTGACCGTTCGGATACCTCCGGGTACACCGGCGGGCAACTACAAAGGCGAATTGGCGATCGTGGCTCAGGGAACGGCCTCGTTGCGTTTGCCGTTGACNGTGACCGTTTTCGATTTTGAACTTCCCGAGTACTCCACGTTTCGGACCCACATGGGCGGTCAGTATTTCGCCAAGAACAGCGGGGATCCAAAGCTGAACCCAACGATGGTGTATCACGGCGTCAAATCGAAGGAAGACCTCAAGAGGCTCGCGCATACCTACTACGAGTTCATGGCGCGGGAGAAGTTCTATCCCAAGAACGTCGCGNTGTACGTCGAGGTGGGNATGAAGTGGACTCCGCCGCCACGTGGGTACAACGTCGACGCTCCGGGCAACTTCTTCAAGCTACTCGCTTGGGATTTTTCCGAATTCAACGGGGTCTTGGAGCACTTTATCGACAAGCTGAAGGTCAACTCGGTTTGCCTGACACACACCAATCCCAGCGTTAGTCACATTTTCAAACATCTGCCGGGCGACCCGGTCGCAACGTGGAACCGCGACCCGGGCCACGTGACCATGGGCTGGCAGACGTTCCGCCAGATGACACAGGTGACCTACAACAAACAGGCAGAGGATCCCTGGTTTGACACTAGTCTGGAAGTGACACGCGGGCAGTGGGATCGGTTGGTCTTGGACTATTACCGAGCGATGGTCCGCAACCTGGAGGCACATGGCTGGCTCGACAAGTTCTACTACTTTATCGATGAGACCTCAGGCACCGAGAAGATCCTCCATCTCATTCGCCTATTGAAGAGCGATCCGGAGACCTCGAAGGTCCGGTTCGTACACTGCCTACAGGGATTCGAGAGCCTGTGGCACCAAGAGGATGGTAAATACGTTTTCAACGAGTGGCTGACACACGTGCCGCAGATCGATGAGAACTATTATCGGTGGGAAGATTATTACTGGGATGACTACGGTGTTCCCCGCGACCGCGACCGGTTGTGGAGCTACGCCGCTTATAGCAGCCGGCTGGGCATCAACGTCCCGGGCTTGACCAATCGGGAGATTGGTTTGGAAGTCTTCAACTTGGGGGGAAGTGGGTTCGTGATCTGGGATACCCTGATGTGGCACCACCACTACGGAAATCCTGATGACCCCCACAATCCCTGGAAAGAGCCGTACGCCCGGGTCGCCAATGGTGGACTGTGTTACTTTTACCCTCCCAGACGCGAAGGGATACCCGACCGGCCGGACTTTACGATCACGCCGAGTTTGCGCGTCATGACCTACCGTGAAAGCGTGGATGACTACGAGTACGCTCGGATTCTCGAAAACCTGATCACCGCCGGCAAAAGACAGGGCCTGGATGTCTCTGCCGGCGACCGGGTGATTGCCGACATCGCGCGCATGTTCCCCAGTTCGGTGGAGTGGACATTGAACGATGCTTGGTATCTCGAATTGCGGGAGCGGATCGCAAACGCCATTCTGGATTTGAAGGCGCGCGTAACTCGCCCCTGATCGGCACCGTTGGCGGTTTCTTGGTCGGAACGGGTATCCGCGCATGGCTGGCATGGCGCAACGATTCGCACCCAGCAATCGGCGTAGCCGTGGCTGCGATCCTCGGTTTCTTAGGCGCGTAACTGTGCGGCGGTTGCTTGGCGACGTCGGTGACGCGATCCGCGCTGGTCGACTCGGTATACCCTGTCCAAAACCACCCGCAGACCCACTTAACCCTTTTCTTGGTGATCGGTTGCGGCGTCGATTTAGGACAACACCGCATCGTGCTGTTAGAATCTTTTGCATGATTCGAGCGACAGCCGCGAANATCCCGAAATGGGCGTCCGTTCAGTGGATTTGTCCACACGCGGTTGCCATCGCCGCGGCTTGCGCCGTTGCCCTGGTGATGGCATTCCCCACCTCGACGNTCGCCGAGGACGACGGGCGGGGAATCGTCGATTTTGACCGTGATATTCGACCGATACTCGCCAGCCACTGCCTGCAATGTCACGGTCCCGACTCCCGCGCGCGGAAGGCCGGGTTGCGGCTCGACANGCGGGCCAGCGTTTTCGTNGATCGGGGGGGGTACCGCGTGATCGACCCGGGGAAACCGGCGCAGAGCAGGTTGTGGACCCGGATCACTAGCGACGATGCCGATCTGAAGATGCCGCCAGCAGACTCGCCCCATCCAGAGGGACTGTCCGAGTCGCAGATCAACCTGCTCACGCGGTGGATCAAGCAAGGCGCTGCCTGGTCCGAGCACTGGTCATTTGTACCACCGGTGCGGCCGACCCTGCCCGCGGTCGACGACACCACCTGGTCGCACAACGGATTAGACTACTTTGTGCAGGCGCGGCTAGAGTGGGAAGGTCTTGAGCCGGCCCCGCCGGCTGATCGCATCACGTTGCTCCGCCGTGTCACGTTGGCGCTCACCGGAGTGCCCCCGACGCCGTCCGAAGTCGATGTGTTCCTAGCGGATCGTGCGCCTGACGCATACGAACAGGTCGTCACGCGGCTGCTGGAGTCGCCGCGCTACGGCGAACACATGGCTCTGGCCTGGCTCGATGCCGCCCGTTACGCCGATACGAGCGGCTACCAGGCGGACTGGGAGCGGTTCATGTGGCCCTGGCGCGACTGGGTGGTGGACGCGTACAACGCCAATATGCCATTTGATCAGTTTACGATCGAACAGCTTGCCGGCGATCTGCTGCCGGAGGCGACCATGTCGCAGCGGCTTGCCACCGGTTTCAACCGCAACCATCGCACCAATGACGAGGGTGGAAGTTTGGACGCTGAGTTTGAGGTGGAATACGTTGTCGATCGCGTCGACACGACATCGACGGTGTGGCTTGGTTTAACGACCGGATGTGCTCGTTGTCACGACCACAAGTACGAACCGATCTCGCAGCGCGAGTACTATCGTCTGTTCGCGTTTTTCAACAACGTCCCCGAGAAAGGGATTGACGGGCGCAAGGGTGCGGCGGTTCCTTATATCGAAGTTCCCAACCAAAGAGTCAACGCTCGGATCGAAGGACTACGGAGCAAACTGAAACGGTTGCAGGACCAACGATCCGATGCGCAGGGTAACGTGACGCAGTCGGATTCGGTGAACACGCAGATTGCCAGTCTCGAGAAGGAGATCGAGCAACTCCAATCACGCGCTGTGACACAGGTTCAGGTGATGCAGGAGATGCGGCCGCCGCGAGCGACTTACTTGCTCAAGCGGGGCGCGTATGACCGACCTGACAAGAGCGAACAACTCTCGCCGGCGCTCCCACGTGTTTTTGGAGAACTACCGGCCGATGCGCCGCGCAACCGTTTGGCGCTTGCGCGATGGCTCGTCAGTCCAGAAAATCCGCTCACGGCTCGNGTCACGGCGAATCGGCTTTGGCAGTACCATTTTGGTGTCGGCCTGGTGCGAACTTCTGAGAATTTTGGCAGCCGCGGTGACCGGCCGTCACATCCGAAATTACTCGATTGGTTGGCCACCGAATTAGTTCGCTTGAACTGGGACGTCAAGGCGATGCATCGTTTGGTCGTTACGAGCGCGGCATTCCGACAGTCCTCACATGTCGCGCCTGAACTGCTCAAGCGTGATCCCGGCAATCGACTGCTGGCGCGGGGTCCACGGAAGCGGCTCAGCGGCGCCGCGATTCGCGACCACGCGTTGTTCGTAGGCGGGCTGTTATCTCAGACGATCGGCGGTCCACCGCTCAAGCCGTATCAGCCGCCGGGGCTGTGGAAAGAACTTTCCTTTGCCAGTGGAAAGACGACGGTCGATTTCTACGTTCAGGACCGTGGCGACAGTCTCTATCGGCGCAGCCTTTACACGTTCTGGAAGCGTACGGTTGCGCCGCCGCGGATGTCGGTATTCGACGGAACCGGGCGTGAAATGTGCCGGGTGCGTAAAGAGCTGACGAATACACCGATGCAGGCGTTGACGTTGCAGAACGATGTGACCTTTGTCGAGGCGGCGCGACAGCTAGCCCGGCGGATGTTGACCGAAGGCGGTACCACGTCGGCGGAACAGATCACGTACGGCTGGCGGTTAGCGCTGAGTCGCCCGCCGAGTGATGCTGAATTGTCGCTTTTGTGCCGTGCGCTGGATCGCCATTTGGCGATTTACAGTGATCGCCGCGACGAAGCGCTGCGCCTGCTAAGTTACGGGGAGTCCGAGCGCGACGAGCGACTCGACGTTTCCCAACAGGCTGCGTTTACCGTGATTGCGCAGACGATTCTCAACCTCGATGAAACGATTATGCGCGACTGATGCGGTGAGGATTCAAATGAACCAGAATCTGACGGCGGTGACAGACGACATGCCCGGTTTGGCCCGACGGAGTTTCTTGACCCGCAGTGCATCGGGTTTGGGTGTCGCCGCGCTGGCCTCGCTATTCGCCGAAGACGGATTGGCGTCAACGCGCGACGGCAGGTCGACCGCGTCTTTCGGTCGTCCCGGATTACCGCATTTCGCTCCGTCTGCTAAACGCGTGATCTACTTGTTCCAAAGTGGTGGTCCTTCGCAAATGGACCTGTTCGACTACAAGCCGACGATGCAGTCTCAGTTCGACAAGGATCTGCCGGACAGTGTCAGGATGGGACAACGGATCACGACGATGACTTCGAGGCAGAAGCGATTCCCGATCGCTCCATCGATGTTTCGTTTTCAACAACACGGGCAAAGTGGCGCGTGGCTCAGTGAACTGTTGCCGTACACCGCGAGAGTCGCCGATCAGCTCTGCATTGTGAAGACCATGGTCACCCAGGCGATTAATCACGATCCGGCGGTGACGTTCTTCCAGACCGGTTCCCAGATCGCGGGCCGTCCGAGTATCGGCGCCTGGGCAAGTTATGGATTGGGGAGTGAAAATGCCGATTTGCCTGCCTTTGTCGCGATGACGTCTCGCGGCAGCGGGTTGAAGAATGGGCAGCCTCTGTACGATCGGTTGTGGGGAAGCGGGTTCCTGCCGACGACCCACCAAGGGGTCAAGTTCCGCAGCGCGGATGATCCGGTGTTGTATTTGAACAACCCGCCCGGCGTCTCGCGCAGTATCAAGCGCGCGATGCTCGACGACCTGGCTGAACTCAATCGCAAACGGCTAGATGTTGTCGGTGATCCAGAAATCGCAACGCGAATTGCACAATACGAACTCGCATTTCGCATGCAGGCCTCGATCCCGGAGTTGACCGATTTCTCCGGCGAGCCGCAGCACGTTCTCGATCTCTACGGGCCCGACGTGCGAAAGCCAGGAACATACGCCTCGAACTGTCTGCTCGCCCGCCGACTTTGTGAGCGCGGTGTGCGGTTTGTGCAGTTGTTTCATATGGGATGGGACCAGCATGGAAATCTGCCTGTGGCCATCCGTGCCCAGTGCGGAGATACCGATCAGCCGTCCGCCGGTTTGATCAACGACCTTCGTCAACGTGGCCTGTTAGAGGATACGCTCATCGTATGGGGTGGAGAGTTTGGCCGCACGACCTACTGCCAGGGTGGACTGAGTACGAGCAACTACGGCCGCGACCACCATCCACGCTGCTTTACGATCTGGATGGCGGGTGGCGGCGCTCGACCGGGCATGAGCTGGGGTCGCACGGATGACTTTTCCTATAACGTCGTTGACAATCCCGTCGAGGTCCACGATCTACACGCCACGATCCTGCATCTGTTGGGTGTCGATCACCGTCGCCTCACATTTCGGTTCCAGGGCCGGGATCATCGGCTGACCGATGTCCACGGCCGAGTCGTTCCCGCATTGCTGGCGTGATCGACACCGGGGCTGACTGATCGACGCGCATGGCGCGCTGCGCGACGCGTTCCGCCGGGTCGTCTTCCCGCTGTTGGCGCTGACCTGTCGGTCCGGTGAGCCGGATCCAGAGCGTTCTTTTTCATCTGATTCGGTGTCGTTTGAACCGTCCGGTGGATGCCCAGCCAGGATCGATTACACTGCACTTGTTCCCGTTCAAACCGCAACATAAAGGAAGGTCAATCGATGGCGCGCGCAACTGCCAGGCACATTCTTGTTCAAGAACAAGCGCTCTGTGAGTCGCTCAAGCAGCAGATTCAGGACGGTGCGGACTTCGCCGACGTTGCTCGGGAGCATTCGCAATGCCCGTCGGGTCAACAGGGCGGATCATTGGGTGAATTTGGGCCTGGCCAAATGGTCCCGGAATTTGATCAGGTTGTATTCAGTAGTGAGGTGAATCAGGTCCACGGACCGGTACAGACTCAATTTGGTTATCACCTAATCGAAGTCACCGATCGATCGGATTGAGATCCCCTGGTCCACGAATGCGAGGATGATCTGTGGACCGCGAGACCGTATTCGGTTTTCGTCGCGCCGAGTGACATTCCTTGTACTCGCCACGATTCAATCTGCGCCATCTCGTCCCTCCAATTGGACTAAGTGGTTATGCACAACGACCGACCGAAGACGGGGATCTATCTTGGTGCGTTCTTGATCGGAATCGGGCTTATTTTCAATAAGTGGATTCTGGAGCTTCTCTTTTCTACCGATGGGTCTATCGGATCACCTCCGACACAAGCCTTGATCGCCATCGTCCAATTTCTGTTGATTGGCTTCGGCGTCTATTGCGCAATTCGAAACCCTCGCATCGAGGTTCCTTCAAGACGACAGATTGGTCTACTGGTCGCTTCGACGTTATTGTCTGTTGTGCTGATCGAAATCACGCTGCGAGTCTGGCTGACGTATTTCAGTACGGCCGAGCAATACCGCGTCTATGCTCACTACACCGATATACGATCGGAAGACTATTACCTGTCTCCGCATCACTATTTGAACTACTATCCCACACCAAATTACCGGGACGGACTCACGTATCACAACTCGCTCGGGTACAGGAGTCGCGAATTCAATTCAGAGAAACCGCCAAACGTGTATCGTATTGCCCTGCTCGGCGGGTCGACGACTTATACGGTTTCGGTGCAAGACAATGAGAAGACATTTCCTTATCAATTGGAGCGAATCCTTCGCGATGACTACGGGCACCACAATGTCGAAGTAATCAATGCGGGGGTTAGTGGTTACAACTCGTGGGAATCACTCATCAACCTTCAGTTTCGTGTCTTGGATATCAATCCGGACTTAGTGATTGTCTACCATGCAACGAATGATGTTCATGCAAGGCTGGTCGAACCGGGTGCCTACCGAGGTGACAACTCGGGCAGAAGAAAGCAATGGAGTCTGCCTTGTATGGCGCTTTGGGATCACAGTGTCTTTGCGAGGTTTGCTGGTAGAAACTTGGGATTATCAAGCCAAATACACCTTGAGACCGTGATCACCTCCTCCAATTATGTTGGACTGGGCGGAAAGGAGACGGGAAACATGGAGGCTTCAGTCGAACTCTTGCGGAAGAACCCACCCATCTATTTCCGGCGGAATCTAAATAGCATGGTGAGTGTCGCCAGGGAAAACGAGGTGAGTTTAGCGCTCGCGACCTGGGCACATTCACCGTACTTTGGTGACTTTGCATCAACCGATCCCTACCAGTTGGGGTTCAAGGAACACAATGAAGTTGTGAAGGAGGTCGCCGATGAGTCGGGTGCATATTTGTTTGAGTTTGCTTCGTTGATGCCGACCGATCGGAAATACTGGGCAGATGGGCGGCATGTGAATGAGGAAGGGGCTGTACTCAAAGCGCAGTTGTTTGCAAAGTTCATACAGGGTTCCGGTGTAATCGGCGAGTAATCGCAACAGAAGTCGGACAGGTAAGGTAAATCGAGGTCGGCGGCGATACAGGCCGGGCGTTGGGGGTAGCTTTAGCGCGCGTTACCGTGTCGACTGGGATGCCGTCGCAATAGGGTGAGGTGTGAATCGTGCCCGCGCACCTCGCTGCGAATGTTGAGCGAGTGCGGTGGGCGCCGTGCGGGCCACGGGCGAGACCTGTGCACATCGAACGATGACCGGGTCGGCATCGCGCGTGGATGCGGAGTCCGCGTCGTTGCTTGGATCGTCACGTTGAAGGAGAGACGCCTTGGGGGCCCCGCGATAGCTACCAGGCGGTCCCGTCTGTTGGCGTCCGTAGCAGTCGAGTGTCGGGCGCCGTGAACATCGGTGCTCAGGCGGAGTTAGCCGTCGATACGCCGTTCGAATGAGCGCAAACGGAGAGGGGCAGATGAGAATCTGTCCGTGATGCGCCAGCGCAACCGCAAGACCGAATGAGAATTACCATGATTGTGCGACCCATGAGCGGATCGGTTTGTGTCCTTTTAACGGTGGCCGCGGTCGGGTCCGCCGCCGAACGTGGTATCGAGATCACTCCCGGCGGTGAGGCACGCGGCGAACTGCGGATCGCGGGTGAAGATGGCCGATCGGTTCGTGTTCGGCAGATCGCGACTACCAAAAACAGGCCGGCACGTGTGCATTGGGCCACGAAACCAGAGCCTCGCTGGGAGTTGTTTCTCGACAATTACATCGTCGAACGCAGCACTGGCTTTCGCCGCGTGTTGCACCATCCGCAACCGCGAGGCATCGTCTTGACCGCCGACCAGCCGTGGGAAACCCACATCGGGGGGCCGCAGTATGTCGGCTGGAGGAAGGACGGGCGGTTGGAGTGTTACTACCGTGCGATGGGCGCCCCGGTCAAGGAGCCGGTTGGCTACGCTGTCAGCGATGACGGTATCCACTGGAAAAAGCCGAACCTCAATCTGGTGGATGTGAGAGGGTCGAAAAAGAACAACCTCGTACCTTGTTCGGCACCCGTGGACCTCGGCCGGTATGGCAACGTGTCAGATCCCCAAAAGCGGTTTGTGGTCGCGTTGGGTGACGGTTCAGGATGGCGCTTGCGTCTCTTCTTCGGAGCCCAGACCCCGGATTTTCTCGGAGATCCCGATTGGCGCAAAAAACTGGTCGAAGCTGGCACCAAACCCAGCTACAAACTGGCGCTTCACTTCTGGGACGACGTGCACCAGGACTGGGTTTTCATGCGGCAGACACCCAACCACCCGCCGACACGTTCGATCGCCCGCTGGGCGACTCAGGATCTACGGAATTGGACGCTGCGGCCGGTGCTTTATCCGGACGCGGAGGACTCCAGCGACCCGGCGTATTTTGACGAAATTTATGGGATGCACGCTATCTACACCGAAGGGATCGTGCTCGGTTACGGATCCTGGTTCATGGGTGACTGGACGCGCCCCGACATGGCTCTTTTCGAACAGGAACTGATCGGCCGGTTGCATATGAAGGGACCGATGGACATGCGCGTGCTCGTCAGCCGTGACGGGGGATATACTTGGGACCGCACGGTCAGCCGCAAAGCCTGGATTCCCCACGGCACGGAGCATGATAGCGATGACCGCTGCGTCATTTTGTACACCGCGCCAGTACGTATGGGAGACGAGGATTGGTTTTACTGTAACGTGATGAACGGTGACCACGGGGCGCCTTACCGCGATCGAAAAACGCGCAAAGGGGTGCCGGGTCTGGAAATGCAGACCGCCTTGTACGTGCAGGGGCACAATCGATACGTGAGTCTGACGGCGGGAACAACGCCGCAGATCTTGATCACCAAGCCGGTAACAGTGACCGGCAAGACCCTCGAGCTAAACCTCGATGCCAGCCACGGCCAGGTCCGGGTCGGAATCGGCATCGACAAAAAACTTCAGTTTGGCGACTACCCGCCGGGGGTGATGCCTAACTACATGGTCCGAGATCGCCAGGGCAAAACCCACCTGGAGGCGGGACTCGGAATCGACGACTGCAAACCGATTCAGACCGACAGCATCGAGCAGGCGGTGCTGTGGAAGAACGCGAATTTGGAGGCGCTCAAAGGCAAGAGAGTTCGCCTGTACATCATGGTCCGGGATGCCGACCTGTACGGCTTCCGGTTCAGGTAGAACGCGTGAGTGCGCAATGGCGGCTCTCTCCAGCGCCGCGCACCCTCGTGCGACTGGTTCGCGTGTGCAGCTCGAACGCGGCTGCTCGGCGCAGCCGTGCAGGTCGACCTCCAGTACCGCAGCACATCGCAGGGCACACAGGCGACGCTGTCTGTCGATTTTCGATCGGCGTTCATTCCGTGTCGGTGCGAGCGTAGCGGGAAACCTCGGGGGAGAACCGGTTCCGAGAATCGGAATCCCAGGGAGCGTCGGCGATCGTGGTGTCGGGTCGCAGAGGTTGTTCGTTGACCCGCCAGCGGACGGCCACGATGTTGCGATACCAGGCCCCGAACGCGGTGACGAGAGACCCATCGGGCAAGCGTACCGTGGCGGTCCGCTGACCGCTGGCGCGCCAACCTTGCGGGCCTTTCCGGTCTCCCTTCCAGACGGCCAGCAGATAGCGGTGATCGAGGTCCCAGGTCACCCCGTGGTCCCGGCTGACCACGGCTTCGATTCCGAACTGCGGTAATCCGTCTGCCGCATCCTGGTAGCCTTGTCGAACCACGTATGTCATTACGATCTGACCGTTGGGCAGCGTGACCAGGCTCGTCAGATGCCGGCCCCAAGCGTAGAGAATGCTCTGGCTGTCGGTCACGTTTGACCAGCTCTTGCCGTTATCCACTGAGCGTGACACACCCAGCCCGCTCCAGTGGTCGATTTTCCCGTCGACAAAACGCGGCAAGTTCGTTCGGCAGGCAGCGATCAGGTGCCCGTTCGCCGCGCGGTGCAGTACGATTTCCCCGGTGCGTCCCCAATGCGGGATGTGCACCAACGGACTCCAGCTGCGCCCGCCGTCATCGCTGTGGCGCCACAAGCAGGCTTTTCCGGGCGCCTTGCCCGTAGCCCACAGCCGTGACACCTGTCCGGTACGGGAGTCTCGATCGACCAGGAATGGCGAGTCCTCGTAGAACGGTGTGTCGCCCTGGTATCCCGGCGCAGCAACCGACTCGGTCCAGGTCGCGCCGTAGTCACGGCTGAAACGGTACTCATCACTCGGCCCAGTCACACTCTTCTGTGAAATCAGCACCAGCTCTCCAGGGGCCAGCGCGGTGAGTCCCACCGCCCAAGTATCGACGACAAGCGCCGGCTTGGTCCACGTCTGCCCACCGTCGTGGCTCATGCTGACTCCCGCTTTGTTGTGCGGCTTTTCGTCCCAGTTGACGAGCAGCAATAAGCGGTCTTTCTGTGGCAAGTAGACCAGGTAGGGGTAATGGACCGCACCCAGCTTCCAATCGCGGGAGACGATTTGGATCTCGGCCGGCGACTTGATCCGAGCCGCTTGGCCGTTGAGCTGCTCGACCTGGTGAGGCTCCCATTCTGCCAGGCAATGCTGTCCGACCAGAACAGCCAGACCGAACATCAATCGTCCGCAGCTTTCGGTCACACAACCCGTGACGGAGTCGCGACGGTCAGTTTTCGGTGTCAACGGGACGTCCTCCGAGATTGGTCAAAATAATAGAAGAACCGTGGCATCGACCGGCTCATCATCCCCATGCTCTTGAAGTTTCGACCCTCGCCATGCTGGTCGAGGTTGGCACAGGATCGGGCATATACCCTGAGCGTGTCGTCAATGATCTGCCGAAAACGCTCGTCGTTGCGGCCCAGATGCTCGGCGTAGATCATGCCCGGGAGGACCATCGGGATCGTACGTCCGTCGTTGTACGAATCCCAAAACCGGTCCCATTGTTTATAGCGAATGTTCTTGGCCTCGGGATTCCACATTTCGTCGGAGAGCCAGTAGCTGGACTTGACGATACTGCGGGCCACCGCTCGATCTCCGGTTTTCTCGTGATAGCGCATCAGGGCTTCGGTCAACACTCCGAGCATGAACGGCGCTCCACCCGTCGGGAAATCCTTGTGTGGTAGTGAGCGTGGCCAGTGTCCCCGCTGCTGATCCTGCGACGCCACGACACCCGCGACCAGAGCCTTGATCGCGTCTGCGTATTGGCGATCGCCCGTCACCTCTTCCAGAAACATCAGCGATATCAGCGTCCAGCCGAGATTGCGCTCGGTTGTTGGGAGTGTATTTGGTTTGGTCGTCAGTCGTTTGTGCATGTCATGGGCAAATGCGATCAGCGGGACACCCATTTCGCGGGCGACTTCCAGACTGCGTCGATCGCCGGTGAGCAGATACTCGAGCAGCATGCCTTCGACCCACTGGTGAGCCGTGTCGTAACCACTGCCGCCGTCGACGTGATTGTCCGTGTGACGGATCGACTTGCCTTTCATATCTCCTGAATGCAGCGTGTCGACGTCGCGAAAGTGCTTCGCGAAAGCCACCCCCTCTATAAAGAACCGGCGGTCGCCGGTGCGCAGATAGTGAAACAGCATTGCGTAGGAGATACCAAACTCGTTGTTGCGTCGAAACGCGCTGTCCGCCGATCCGCGCCCATCACCAAAATCCCAAAAGCCGAATTCGTTGACGATGAACTTGCGCCGCTGCAAGTAGCCCATGTGTTCCTCGACATGGCCGTTATAGGTTCCTCCGGGCAATTTGAAATCACTCAGAGAGTATTTGCCCAGCACACCGGAATCGCGATACCACTCGGCGCCGGCGAACCCGTGCAGATCGGTGTGATCGATGGGTGCGACCGCCTCCTCCGGCGGGGTGCCGGCGACGGCCCTGATCGTGAACTCGCCGCGCGCGGAGCGGCCCGGGAGGTACAATCGCGAAGCATTGTTTTCGTCGACCGGATAGAACCACATTCGAGCGCGGGCCGCGTTGGCCGTTAGCTCCGACGGGTAACGTTGCCAGAAATCGTGGATCGCCAGTTCCAGGTGTTTCGATTCACCGATCAGGCGCAGACCGCCCTGGTGGCGCATGCGGACCGCCCCGTTTCGGGGCTGCTTCCCGAGGAAGACGGCGGCTTCCGCGGACGTTTGTCGTACACCGACATCGTCGTTTTGCGGCGTTGTGACTCCGTCGGTGCCAGGTAACCGAACCGCTGCTCCCGAAATCTGAACGGTTTGAAACCGGTCGGCCAAGGCGACCTGCACTCCAAATCCATGCAAACGACCGACCTGCTGGTTGATCACGGTGTAACTCGTGGAAATTTGTCCGTTGGAGTAAACGATGATGCGCGACAGAAAAGCGAACGAGGCACCCTCGTTCAGTGACAATTGACCTCGGGTACGAAGGACGGTTCGTACTGGTCCCTGCTCCTCCACTCGAAGATCGTCAATGCGGATTTGTTGTGATTGAACGGGGCGTCCCTGCAGCAGCAGTTTCGACTTGCTGCCGATGAACGCGATCCGGCCCGCCGCGGTTTGCCGCACAATGGATTCGGGCAGCCCGGAGTCGTTGGTGGTGACGGACACTTCGGGGTACTCCACGCGGAATCCCCGATCGAGCTGGTGAATCGCCACCTCGACTGGAGGATCACTCGATTGCGCCTCGACAAGGTCAAACGTGAATCTGCCCTGCGCTTTGATTTCCGGAACGATGACGGAGACTAAGCCCCACTTGAGTGACCCGTCATCCCAGTGGGCCAGCGCGCCGAACTGGCTGGCCATCACTTCGCCCGAAGGGGTCCTCGCGATGATCGGTGGAACCTCTTTCAAACGTCCTCTTGCGAACGGCAGGCCCGATGACACGGCGACATGTTCCCGTTCAATTCCACGCGTCTCTCGAATCGTCAGGCTCGCCAATGATCGATTTGCATCGGCGGCTAGCGCCGCGTCTCGGGAAGGAGACATCATCAGGAGTGTGACGCAGATGCCAAGCGCCAGACCCGGAAGTGGAGTTTTCATCGGATGCTCGCAGGGCCCGTAATGACACCGACGGATGACGACCCAGAGACGAGAGCCGACCTCAGGCAGCAGCTGGATCTGTGTTTTGCGACACCATCGTAACAGGTTCAACCGCGTGATTCTCTCGGCACAATTCTACGGTTCCTGGTGACACGCTGAGCGGCCGCTGCGTTTCTGGCTACCGACCGTTTGCGGGGGGATTCCTGGATCATACAATTGTCTTTCAACCAGGCAGGATTTCGGGGGCCGGCCGAGCCGGAACGACCACCGGCGGGCCACCATGTCTGGGAACGTGCTCACCACAGGAACTGACTCGAATGAACAGAGCGATTGCAATTCTCACGGTTGTCGCCGGAGGTGGTTTTCACACCTTGGCCGAGGACAACCCACTGCCAACGGCCAGGGACGTTTCGCGAAGCGTCAAGGTGCCAACGCCAATCGATTCGATTCCCCTTGAGAAACTCAAGACACAGGCGGCGCGCGACCCGGGAGCCGAGTTTGATCCCAACCGGTTCATCACGCCCCATATGCCGATCGCGATTCGACAACAGCATCCCAAAGCCCCGACGTACCAGGAGGGAGTCAGCTACACCTTTCTGGTGCATTCGATGAAGTTTGCCGCGATGTGTCGCCTGGGGGATGGGCGGATCGCGATGGTGGGGACAGGCTGGGTGGACGGGGTCACCGAGGAGCAACGCGCCTGTTTCATCACCTATTCAAAGGACGAGGGGCGTACCTGGAGTCAACCGCGGGAGTTTCATCGTGGACTGGAGCGTCCGCAACCGGTTTCCCTGGGGGGGGCCAGGTTGATGCTGCTGCCCATGGATGACGACGGGTTCCTCAGTTTCAGTGAGGACGGCGGACAGACTTGGAGCGCGAAAAGCCCCTTTCCCCGTTTGGCCGGCGGCCAGATCACGTATCACAAGGGAAGCCTCCTGGTGGAAAAGGATGTCGTTACGGGGGTGTTCATGGCCGAGGGCAAACCGCACGGTCCCGTTGGTTGGACCGCGCAGTCCCTGATTCGCCGCAGCCGCGATGGCGGACGAACCTGGACCGAGGGGATCTGGCTGCCACCCGAGTGGCAGACATCCGAAGGCGCGATCACACGGGCCGCTGACGGGGCCCTGGTGGTTGCCTTGCGGACCGCCCAGCCTGCGGACTACCCGTCCTACAGCGACCACTGGCGGCGACTGACAACGGCTCGTTCGATGGACGACGGAATGACCTGGACGGATCATCAGGTGCATTTCAAATATGGCAAGGTGCACAGTGATTTGGTCCTCCTACGGGATGGTCGCCTGTTGCTCACCTACGCCGCTCGGATGGGCGAACTCGACGGCCGTATTTACCATGGCATCGAAGCGGTCATCAGTCGCGATCATGGAAAGACGTGGGATTGGGACAGGCGCTTTATTCTATTCCGTTGGGCTATGCACCAGACCACGCACAGCCCGTGCTCACTGCAACTCGAAGACGGCAGGATTCTGACGCTGTTCTTGTATCATTACGGTGCCCGTTGGGGAAAAGCCGGTGTGGGCGGCCCAGGTCGAACGCTCGGTATCACATCCGCGGTGATCTGGTCGGTCGATCCAGAATAGACCCGGAGCCAAACGGTCACCCGGCGCGACGTCTTAGCGCTGTCCGGTGAACCGTTCCAGCTGCGATCCATGATGTGCGCTGCGAGTCTGTACGGGTTTCCATTTCAGTGAACGTTGCTGACGGCTGGAGGATGCAAATCGTGACCAACGCGAAGATCTTCCCGAGATTCAGGCGAGAACTATTGGACAGAGGCGTACTGCTGTTGGTTTTGGTTGGAATCTATGGGCGCGGGGAATCCGTTTGCGCAGACTCCGTGCGGCCGAACTTTGTGGTCATCCTGGTGGATGATCTCGGTTATGGCGATATCGGGTGCTATGGAAACAAACTGAACAAGACTCCGTACATCGATGGACTCGCCCAGCGCGGGCTGCGATGTACAGACTTTCACAGCAACGGTCCGATGTGTTCTCCGACACGCGCGGCGTTGTTGACCGGATGCTACCAGCAGCGGTTTGGTGAGTACTTCGATAGCGCAATCGCTCCCGGGCCCAATCGTCAGCGGGGGCTCCCGCTGGAAGCGGTCACGGTCGCGGAGGTGCTCAAGCAGTCGGGTTACGCGACCGGGATGTTTGGCAAGTGGCATCTGGGGTACCAGCCTCCGCGGATGCCCGTCAACCAGGGATTCGACGAGTTCCGCGGACTGGTTTCAGGCGATGGGGACCATCACACCCAGATCAGTCGCGATGGGCGCCAAGACTGGTGGTGGAACAATAAGATCAAAATGGAGAAAGGCTATACGACCGAGTTGTTGACCGACTACAGCGTCGACTTTATCAAACGCCAGGCCGACCGGCCTTTCTTCCTCTACCTGGCGCATCTCGCGATCCACTTTCCCTGGCAGGGTCCCGACGATCCACCCCATCGCGTCGAAGGCACTGACTATGCGCGTGACAAATGGGGCATCATTCCCAATCGTGCCAATATCGCGCCGCACGTCAAAGCGATGATCGAATCAGTCGATCGGAGTGTCGGTCGAGTGCTTACAACGCTTGACAAGTTGAAACTCACGGAGAATACGCTGGTCGTTTTTATGTCCGATAACGGCGGGTACCTGAACTATCGGGGCGGATTCGAAAACATCTCCAGCAACGGCCCGCTCAAAGGTCAAAAGGGAGATGTCGATGAAGGCGGACACCGGGTGCCCGCGATCTTCCACTGGCCAGGAAAAATTGCCGGGGGAGAAGTTACGCATCAAACCGTGATGACCATGGATCTGTTTCCGACGTGCATTCGGCTGGCGGGGTCAGAAATGCCCGGCCACCAAGCACTCGATGGCGTCGATCTAGCGCCGATGTTGTTTGAACGCAAAGCGCTTCCACCGCGAACGCTCTTCTGGCGTAAACGTGAATTGCGCGCTGTGCGTCGCGGACCGTGGAAGCTCAATTTGAGCGACGGTCAGACGCCACACCTCTACGACCTCGCGGCCGATCTTGGAGAAACCAGGAACGTCGCTGTGACACAGCCCGGTTTGGTCCAAGAGCTTACGTCGGCCTACGACTCTTGGGAAGCCGATGTGAATCGCGGATTCGCAGCGCGATCCATCGAGCCGTGATGCGGATTACGACGTCGTCCAGTTCAGCGTCGCGGAGTGATCCGGCGTCACGCGGTGGGGGCGCCCCAACTTGTATCGGCACGATGCGGAGACGCGTCGATCACCCACGGATCTCGCATCGCGCCCATCGAACCGGCCATTTGTCCCGGCACGGGTTGTGCCGGCGCGAGCCGCAGCGACTCGGGTACCACGATGGCAGGCGGAAGGTTGTTTAGAGCCGCGCGCCCAGCGAGACGTAGTCCTTCGCCGGCAACCGCCGCGATACCCGGCCAATCGGTCGCCTGAGCCGCGCGCGGCCGGTACCCGGGAGGCAATTGCGTGCGACCGGTCAACATGATCGTATGCCCGTGCTCATGACTCGTGTTGGGATGCATCAGCGAACGAACCAACGACCACCGATCACTGCGACCGGCGAACATCGGAAGATGTCCGCAGATGCGAAGTCCGGGTGTGTTGGTGGCAATCGTCTGGAACTCACCTCGGATGTTCTCGGGCGCGTCTGGATTCATATCGAACGTCTCGTGCTGTGACAAACCACCAGAGAGAAAAATGTAGATTACCGACTCGGCACGCGGCGAACGGGAATCGGTCGACCCGGCGCGCAGCGCTTGAAGGTGGTTCATCCCCAGGCCCAGCATTCCGATCGTCCCCGCTTGCAGGGCCGTTCGACGAGAGACAATGGAATCGTGGGAGCTGCGGTCCATGTCCGATCTCAAGCGAGAAGTACAAGACGATGGTGTATTGAGCCACAACCGAGGGGGTGCTCAAGCGACTGTCTGCCAACCGCAAAGTCGCCAGAAATAGGGATGCGCCCTACGTGGTGTGGTTTTAGGCCGGCGGTCGATCTCAGGGGAACACGTACCGCGATGAAACGGTTCAGGTAATCCCTACGAGCCCACGTCGTGTGCGTCGTGGGACATCGAAAAGGGCGGTGTCCAGAACGACTTCAGAGATGGCGATCGGACGACCGAATCGGATCGGCGAAGACGACCGTCGCTAACGGAACCGATCCGACTTTGCGTATTGCAGATCCCCAGTTGTACTTACGGCCGATACCGTACGATCAGTACCAGACCGGTGAACGTGCAATGCTCAAGTTCGTCGCTCATCATCTCCAGGACTTTGTCGGGTGAACTCCCGCCAGTCCCGGCTCCCAGCAGTGGGAAGGCAATCGACTTGAAATGGCGTTCCCCGGCGAGCTGCACCGCGTTGCGTGTGGAGTCGCGGACCGAAATCTCGGACGAACGCCACCACATGCTGATGCTCGCGACGTGGATGATGGCCTTGAATGGCAACCGGCCTGGTCCGGTCACGACGGCATGACCGAGCGGAATGGGACCGTGTCTGGCTAGTTCACGGAACGGTCCATAGCCACCGTGTCTCTTGATTGCTCCCGAGACGCCCTGCGGCAGCAGCAGCCACCACGGAATGATGTTGCGATTCCAGGCGTTCACGATCACGTCGACATCTTGATCGAGCAGATCTCCTTCAACGATTTCAATTTTCGACATGTGTTCACACCACTCATTGGTCGCCAACTGGCGACCATCTCGATTTCGCCAAGGCGCGTTGGCGGCCGTGCTCACGCGTCGTTACNCAAGTCCAATCGTCACAACTNGGATCGAGGAGAGTCTGCCGNTATTCGTCCCACCTATTCAACNCGNCGGGTGATTGGCGATGGANCGTNTGGTGGCGGGGTACAGGAGCACCGAGAAAATTCCGCTGGCCNCGCGATCAAGCATCTCAACCACGCCGGTANTTGTCGTGCAGACCCTTACCTTGACAGATCATCGGCAGGACTTTCTCGATGCGTTTGCGTTTCGTCTCTTCCCGCTTTGCGTCCGCAACATGGTCGGCGTACTCCCGTTGTTTGCCTTTGGAGAGTTTCTGGAAAGCCGCTTTGGCGTTTTGGTCGGCCGTTAGCGCCTCGGCTAATTGTACGGGAATGACGATCGGCTGGCCGCGGGATGGTTTGATCTCCTTGTCCTGTGCTTGCAGCAGAATTCCCTGTTTGACGTACGACTTGATCAAGCGTGTTTTGATGTCGCTCTTGGCTTCCATCCGCCACTGGCGTAATGCCTTTGTTTTTACCTGTTGCGCGCTGATCAAGACGTGTGCGTCATCCTCCAATAAGGCGCCTTGGAAAAACCACAGAGCAAAATACGTCTTGAATGCCCGCAAACCGATCAGGTTCTTACCCCGGTAGGTGTAGCACGGCGCTCCCCATTTCACGGTCTCCTCGAGTTCGGTTTCATTGAGAAGTTTTCGCAACTGGCGAAGTTCGTCACCCCAATTCTCGACCGAGTCGATGTATTCGTCGACAGTCGTGATGCGTTTCATCTGATTTGGATCCCGATATCGCGGGTGGGTGATCGGCTGGTTGCATGGACCAAGTTGTAAGATCGTCGTGAAAGACGATCAAGGGTTGCTGCCTGCTGGGACTCGTGCGACCAATTCGATCGGTTGGATCGAGGGGAGATGTCGTACCGGTGAGCCTGTTCAGCCATCCAACAGACGGCCTTCGTGACCGATAGACTCTCGCGTCGCGGCGGGAGATATGTCGGTGGGTGTTGCTGGCTAGAGGGGCCAGATCGGTTGCAGGAATCGGCGGGGTTTGAAAGTGGCTCCGGCGACGAGTCCCAGCGCGGCGAACTTCTCGCAGGGCCCGGTCAGTAAGTCAGCTGTCGGTAAGGATGGGGTTCCAGAAGTGACGCCACAGATGTGTTTCGAGTGGATCACTTCTGAGCGGGAATCGTCGACGGACACCAGTGCGGCCACATCGCGGCGTAACCACGTTTGAGATCGGTTAGTCGCCGCTCGTCGTGATCTGCCAACCGCATGACGAAGAGCTGCCGCACACCGTCGCGCATCGATCCGTACAGCAGCCAGCGGCCGTCGGGTGACGGCGTGGGGTGGTAGTGAAGCGATCCGGGCGCCGATTGCGTGAGCTGTGTCGTCGTGCCAGTGAGCGCCACTTGAAACAACTCGACGTTTTTCTCTTTTCGCGCGGTGTAGAACACGGACTTGCCGTCGGCTGACCAGACCGGGAGGTCGCTACTCCCCTGATGGAAATCGGGCACGTCGAGAAACAGAATCCATCCTTGATATCCGCCCAGGTCGGCGATCTTCCGTAAACCGGTGCCGTCGCGGCGCACCACGAGAGGGTTGCTCCGACCCCGCACCCCACTGACAAACAGTAACCACCGCCCGCCGACTGACCAACGGGGTGCGAAGTCAAACGGATTACCCGTTTTGATGTGCCGCTTATTCGTCCCGTCGGCTTTGGCGATATAGACCTGATAGTTCTCGTGATAGCTAATCAACTCACCGTCGGGCGACGCACTGTATCCATAGGTAAAGCCGGCGTCTTTTCCTGAAACGTCTCGCTTATTACGACCGTCCAGGTCCATCACGAACGGTTTCGAGACACCGTTGATCAGCGGCGTGAATCCCAGATGCCGACCATCGGGCATGAAAAATAATCCCCCGTTGTAGTGGCTCACGCGCTCGATAGCCGTCACATTGGAGGTGTTCTCGGTCGCCAGATCAACCAGCGAGGTGTCGAGTTCCCACATGCCTGGTAGCATGCGAAACCTCTCGTGTTTTTCTTCCCACCGAGCGTTTTCTGGATCCTGCCAACCCCGCGAGACGATCGCTTGCTTGCCATCGGGCGACCATCCGGCGAACTGCGTCCACGTATCGGGATCATCGACAAGTTTGTTTGCCACCGATCGCTTCCCCGTCCCATCTCCGTTCATGATTGCGGCCCGTTTGGTGCGCACGTTGGCATGCCGGCCACCGGGAAGATCTGTGCGAAACTCGGTGTAGCCGATCAGTCGATCTGGCCGTCGTGGTGAGTCCGCACCAGCCAGACTGGGCCACGCCAGCCACCAAGCGGACAACACCATCAGGATCGTCGCCGGCGGATATTTCCGGGTGGAGCGATGGCTGTGGGTTGTCATTGGATTAGACCCTTGGTAGTCGGAAACTTCATTCTCGCACGCCGCCGACCGGTGCCCATGGTCCCGGATGCTTGCGGTTCAGGTATCCGCCAGCGCAAAACATCACG
>PADE01000109.1 GCA_002702965.1 Planctomycetaceae bacterium | reverse complement strand
CCGCATCCCGAAGGAGCCACACATGAAACGTCTGCTGGGGTGTCTGCTGGTGGTGGGGGTCGGGTTTGAATCGGGCGATCTACTCGAAGCCAACCTAGAGCTGACGGGGAAACGCAGCTACGGCAAGAAGCCGTAGCCGCTGGCGCGCAGGAATCCTCGCCGGGATACTTCGCAAGGCACGCGGCATGACGCATCAGCCGGTGGTTACTCATGGCCGGCCTGCCTCGTGAGAGAGCCGGGGACCACGCGCTTCGGGTTGGCTGCCGATCACTGACGTTTGAACGGAAAAGGGCCTTGTTTCCCGACACCGATGGAAACCTGGATCGCTTTCCTATTTCTTACGTCGAACTTGAGTGTGAGTTTCTGCGGTGCCTTTTGGGCCTCGAATGTGTGTTTACCGGTTTTCTTGAGCGTAAATCTCCCGCGCAGATTCCCGGTAGCGGAAAACCGTAGGCTGTTCCCCGACGCCGTAACCGTCAGCTCGGACTGCAGCGTATCGGACTTGTAGACTCCAACGTATTTGGTCAATGAACCCGCGTTCTCGGTTGTGAGTGGTTTCTTTTCAGCTTTCTTTCGGCGGCCCGCAAGCTTGCTGTTTGTGCTTGGAGTCGCGGCTTCCCGGAATTGGTACAGCTGCCAGGTTCGCGTGTCAAAGTCCAAAGTCCATACGCAGTGTTTCAAGAATCCATGGGCCAGCAGGGCGTCGAGTTTGATGCCTGCGAAACCGAATCCACCCGACCCGGGCTTGACGAGAATCCCCTGGTTATCCAATTCTACGGGGCCTAAGCGAATCGGGCCTGGGGCATCCATGAAGGTCGACTTGTCCAACTCACCCTTCACTCCGAACTTGGCGAGACGGCTGGTCGATGTCGTTAGTGCCGGCTGCCTTCCCTGCGGGTCCACAGTTACTAACCCCGTGTCAACGAAGAACGCGGCCTCGCGGCCGGCGATCGCACCGTGAGCAATCAGGTAATGATCCGGAACCATCCAAAAGTTCAAAGTTTGCGATTCTGTCGAAACGAACTTGGTTAGATGCTCTTTTCGGAAACCTGGATCGTGGCGCGGCGAGAAGATTAAACGTTGTTTCTGGTTGTCCCAAGTCGTCAAAAACTGTTCCAGAATTCTGGTGCCCAAGATGACCAGATCCTCGATCTTTTCGC
Source organism: Planctomycetaceae bacterium (assembly GCA_002702965.1). Lineage (GTDB taxonomy): Bacteria > Planctomycetota > Planctomycetia > Pirellulales > Pirellulaceae > UBA9264. The sequence continues at coordinate 19,623 of PADE01000109.1, read as the reverse complement.
CCTTTTGAAGTGCTCCCTGAAGCGCTGAAAGTGCCACGGCTGGAACGTTTTCCAGCGTTGCAGCCCCCATTGTCAGGCGGTCCACGATTCCCGCCTCGATATCAGTGACTTGTGCGTTCGCGCGACCTTTGCCGATGAACGACGTCTCAACACCTAGCTCGCTGGCCATTTTGGGAGACATGGCGATGTAAGATCCGCCCGTATCGAGATGCCCCAGATATTCACGACCGTTAATCTCGATTGGGACTGCTGGCATCAAGTCGCGAATGACCTGGTTTTGATCGAAACGAATGACGGTTGTCTTTTCTAACGATATCTTGAGAGGACGTTCTCGCAATTGCACCAGCCAATTGACAACCGCCTCAGATTGTCCTGCTTTTTTGGCAAACGTGACGGCAAGGTCCAGCCGTCGAACCGCTTTGAGGGCGTCGATCACATACCTGTCCAACTCCTTGATCCGGTCGTAATCAGGATCCAGCAACGCGTAGTGACTGAGGCCGTCTTGATACCGGCCGTTGACGAACGCAGTCAGAACAAGCAGATGGCGCGATTCGTTGTCGGTGGGGTCCTCCGCAAGGACCTGTTCGGCCGCTCTTTGCGCTTTTGGAATCTGGCCCCTACTCCATAGATTCCACGCTTCGTTAGCAAACAATGGACCGCCACAAGTGGATCGAATCACAACGGCGAGAAAGAGGACAACTCTGTGCGCTGGCCGGTTTCGAAACATTGGCGATCCTTTATGCAGACTTGTCGCTGCTGTCACGTTCCAGAACCATATCACAGACATCGGGAAAAATCATTGCTGGCCAAGTTCGATCCGTGATTCCAAAACAAACCCGACGGCACCTGTTGAAAAAAGAAAAGGCAGCCTCTGTCTCAGGTGGTACCCCAGTCGCACTAAGAACATAGAGTGAAGGCGGCGGGAACCGAACCCGCCGGTTTCCCGTCGCAAATGGTGTGAATGACAGGCTCTGGTGGATCGCGAACTCGAAGTGGCTGCCGAAGATGGCACTGACCGGCACTCGCTGTCACCGGGCGCGCTGGAGCTGGCCGAGTTGATCACGGTTTGGCCACAGCTGCACCAGCCGATCCGGCGGGCCATACTAACGCTGGTGCGATCTTGTCCGTCCGCATCGGCTGAGGAGTTTCAGCGTGTAACAGTGCCGAATTGCGAAATCTACAAGTGACCCCACCCTATCCTCTCAGCCTCACCCAAGCCCGGGAGGTGGCTCGTCACGCCCGGCCACCGCTCCCCACGTCACTTCGACGGGCCCTATATTGGTAGCAGNTGGGACCGCACACCGAAGGAGCCACACATGAAACGTCTGCTGGGATGTTTGCTGGTGACCGGGATCGTCAGACTCAAAGCTCTTCGTCTGCCACTGTTTGCTTTTCTCTTTATACTTCCGGTGGCANGCCAGGCAGGCCCGTTGCCGAGGGTCAACGACGAGCGAGATCTGGCGCAACAGGACCGCACTGCACCAGTCGTGGTCTACAACCGAAGTTGCAACGCCCCCTGTTTCGCCGATTACGTGCCGGACGTCGAAGAAGTGCTGGCGCCGTTTGTGTTGCGGATGGCCCGCAACGAGTCCGAGTCGATGCAGGTCGCGCTCTACGTGCCCAGCGGGTCAAACCCACTGCAGCATGTCCGCCTTAAAGTCGATACCGATATTCCAAGCACGATCGGGCACATTTACTACCAACCCAAGGAGGAGTTGGACTGGGTGGGAAACATGGAGGCGGAACGCGGCAAGCCGTGGGAGGGCAAGCGCGACGTGATTCCCCAGACCGTCATTCCGCTGGCTCGAATCCCCACGATCGAGCCCGCACAAAACGGTGTCTTCTGGATCACCTTCAAGACGGACAAAACGGTTTCTCCCGGCATCCACCGCGGCAAGGTCGAAGTTTACGCCGCAGAAAAGCTGCTGAAGTCCGTGCCCTTTCTCATACGGGTCTACCCGTTTTCCCTGCCCAGGCCGGCTATCACCTACGGCCTTTACTTTTTTCCGTACCGGCTGGATCCGGCTTTCCAGGGGCGTGAATTTCAAAAGCTCTACCTGGCGGATCTGGCCGCCCACGGCATGAACAGCATGTTCGTCACCGTCGACTACAAGGCCCTGTCCGCGGCCGGCTACGACCGCACGTCGAGAACACCGCACGGTAAGGGGTGGTCCTCGACATCATCGCGACTCTACTGCGACAACTACCTCAAGCCCAGCGAGTACGAGAGCGAAGGCGAATACAACGTGATCAAGCTCATCGACGCCCAGATCGCCATGGGCAGGCAGGCGGGTCTCATCCAAACTGATCAGCCACTGATCGCGCAGCCGAGCAGTTATACGATCACGGACAAGGCCACCACGGCCTCGGCCTTAAGGAGGCTCAGCGCCGGAAACGACTGGCCGGACATCGTTCTGTACATGCGCGACGAGCCGGGGCCGGACGTCTTTGCCAACGTCGTCGAGCACGTCGGCCAGTGGAAGCGAGAAGGCATCCAGACCATCTGTTCGATGAGCGTACTGGCGGCGTTCGGCGTCGGTCATGTGCACGACGTGTGGATCGTGCAGGCCGGCTACATCACGCCGGAGCTGCNGCGCGAGGCCGAGCGATTGGGTGCCAAGATTTCGACCTACAACTTCGCGCTGCGGACTACCAACGCTGAAGCGGGTCGCTACTATGCGGGCCTCTACACTTGGTCGCTTGGGCTGGCGGGCAACACGTCCTACAACTACGTGTGGCTGCCCAGCTATGGCCCGGGCCTGCGCAAACAGGCGTTCTTCGATGAGCAGTGGAAGTTGTCGAAGCCGGCCAACCTGGGCCACGTCATTCCCAGCCCCGTCGGCCCGGTGCCCGGCGTGGGCTTTGAAGGACGCCGNGAAGGTGTGGATGACTATCGCACTCTGCAGCTGCTCGAAACCCGAATCGAGGCCGCGCCAAAAGACGATCCCGTGGCTCATGCGGCCGCACAATGGCTCGATCGACTGCGCCAGGATAGTTTGTGGCCCGGCTTTGTGCCGACCCAGTCATGGAGCGCGGACTGGATGGATCCCCACCCCGGTCTGTCCCCGGCCGACTACGACGCCATCCGCGCCAAGGCCGCTGCTTTCATCGTGCGTCTGGCTCAGGCCGAGGGCGAGGAAAACGGCGAGCCCGCCGAAGTTCGGCGCAGCAAGCCCTTCCGCTTGGAAGCGACGGCCTTTGAGAACCGTCGTCTCGAAGATTGCCTGACGGCGCTGAGAAGCGGCACGATCAAGCAGAAACGCCAGGCGGCCAGTGCCCTGGCCCAGCGCGATCCTGCAGAGGCGCAGCCGGCCTGTCCGCTACTGGTCGATCTGCTCGAGGTTCCCGCAGTGCGCATCATCGCGCTGCGCGCCCTGGCAAACCTGGGTCCCGGGGCTGCGCGGGCGATCCCCAGACTCCGCAAACTGCTCGGCGCCGATGACGCCTTTATTCGCGCCGGCGCCACGTACGTTCTGACCAAAATCGGTCCGGCGGCCACCGAAGCGCTCGACCGGTGCAAGGATGACCCCAATCCCACGATCGCCAGCTTGGCGCGTGAGACGTTGGAGGGGTGGGACCGAAGCGGGAGTGAGGAATGAGATTCTAGATATGTCACCGATATTTTCCGGAGTTGTTCCCAGGTGCGAGGCAGTCAACCGAGTAGATCGATTTGTATAGACGCTCCAAAGGCTGACCGGGCTGCGGGACCACCCCTCAAGTTTGTCGATGACGAAGTTTGTCGATGACGAAGATAGGCCAACATGGCGGGGACGAGCTCGACTACACGCTTGAGCGGCATGAGGGACGGTCGGCAGAACCGTGTAAGCGAACATGATCCGTCAGCGCGCCTCGGTCGCTTTGGTCCGCAGTGGCGTTGACGGGGAACCGACAGAACTGAGGGGTTTGTGACGATGCGAACTGTAACCCGCCTGCTTTTGTGCCTGACCTGTCTTACCGCCGGCGTATTCGCTGACGACCTCGATACGCCTGTTGGCGAGAGGCCGACGAAAGCGACAACGTCTGATGGGAAATACATCTCTTGGCGCGAACACATCATCGACGATCCCATCATCGGCGATCCAGCGGTCAACGGTGGTGACGGCCTAGTGATCGTTGACCTTGATCGTGATGGACACCTCGATGTCGTTTCGAACCACGAATCGGATACGCGGTACGACGGGGTTCCGGACGGTCACATTCGCGTGGCCTATGGCTCCGACAATCCGGACCGCTGGGTTCTCGGTACCCTTGTCGAGGGTCGTGATGCCGGAGCTCCCGAAGATGTCGCCGTGGCGGACATCAACGGTGACGGNNACCCCGATGTGATGGGGGCGTGTGAGCTGGCTCATCTGGTTTATCTTCAAAACCCCGGTGACGGATCGCGGAAGACACCGTGGAAGCGATTGGTTTTGCCGCTGACCAGGAATCGCGGCTCGTGGCTGCGGGTTTTCCTAGCCGACTTTGACGGGGATGGTCGGCCCGAAGCGGTGGCTCCAAACAAAGGCGCGCAGAGTCCGCGCGCCGACGATATGACGCCACGCGCGATTTCGATCTTTCAAGTCAAAGGCGACCCGCTTTCCGGAGATTCGTGGACCGAGCACGAATTGGGCCGTTATCTGATTCCGCAGAACTCGCACCCGGTCGACCTCGACGGTGACGGGGACATCGATGTCGTAGGTGGCTCACGCGGTGAACAACGGATCATGTGGTTTGAAAACGCTGGCGAATCTGACTTCGCGTTCAAAGAGCGAAAGATCGCATTGAGTGCCGGACGCGCCGGGGGATTCAATCTGTCATTTAACGATATCAACCTGGATAATCGCATCGACATCGTTGGTACCGTCGGGCAGTACCTCTGTTGGCTCGAGCAGCCTGCAGAGCATACCGGCATTTGGACGGTACACCGAATTGGTACTGTCCAGCCCGACGCAATGGTCGGCTTCACGCTGGCGGATATCGACGGTGACGGCGACCTCGACGCAATCGGAGGCAGCTACTCGCGTGGTCCGCGCGACGAAGACGGCGATGTCACGCGCGAACATCCACTGGGTCGACTCGCATGGTTTGAGCAACCGGATGACGCCAAACAGCTTTGGGTTCGACACGACATCTCGCGGCGCAAACGCGGAATGTTTGACCAGTTTGTGGCCCAAGACATGGATGGTGACAACGATATGGACTTCATTTCGACTCGAGGCAACAGCGGTAGGTACGACGGGGTGTTCTGGCTCGAGCAGGTTCGGACGGTGCAACCCCGGCCCGCATTCCAGCGCGCCCGCGCCAGTGATAGCCAAGAGATGCCGTTGCCCGTCAAGGACGAAGAACAATGAGAAGGAATGTCCCGTGATTCTTGCCGCGACTTTGACGAGTGCCGCATTCGCTATCGCATTCAAGCTGATCGCGGGCGATGCGGTCCTACAGGTCGTGGGACTGGACGACGACAGTGAACCGATACCCGTAAGTTGGGCGTCAAGCGGGCCGCTGCGATTTCGGGGGCAAGCGGCCGACGATCCATTTTTCTTCATCCGCCGCGAGTGATTCCTCAAATAACGCACCTGTGGGCGGATCAGGAACATGGCGCCATCGAAAGGCCGCCGGACACGTGTTCGGCAAGATACCGAAACAGTAACTGGACGATCCGATGAATTCTGTCTGCTTAGTGATCGGTGCGGGAGCCGGCATCGGCGGCAATGTGGGAAGGCGTTTTGCTCGAGAGGGTTACCACGCCGTCCTTTGTCGACGAAGCGATCAAGAGGGTCTGCTCAAGATCGTAGAGGGTATTGAAAGCGAAGGCGGTACCGCGACTGGCTACCTCCTCAACGCGGTCGAAGCTGGCAGCATCGAAGAGCGCGTGGCTGCCGTGGAGGAAAGCGTTGGTCCGATCGAAGTCGCCCTTTACAATTTGGGCGCGCAGATCGGTGACCGTCCGCTCGAAGACACAAGCTACAAAGCATTCGAAATGGGCTGGCGGTTGGCGACGTTCGGTTTGTTTCGACTCGCCTCGGCCGTCTGTCCACATATGCAGCGGCGTGGCAAAGGGACCATTCTGGTCACGTCGGCAACCGCGGCGATGCGCGGCAATGCCGGCCAACATTCGCATGCCGCCGCGATGGGTGGGCGCCGGATGCTATGCCAGTCGCTCAATGCACAGTTTGGACCCCAGGGCATTCACGTCGTGCACGTCATCATCGACGGGGCGGTCGATTCGCCCGACACGCTGGGTAAAATGCTCGGCCCTGAGGAATTCCAGCAGCTCCGGAAAACGCGAGGGATGGACCACGATGGATTAATACTGCCCGCCAAGATCGCGGACACGTACTTCCATCTGGCCCAACAACATCGTTCCGCTTGGACCCACGAGATCGACATGAGGGCCTTCTCCGACCTTCCTTGGTGGAACCACTAATCGCCTTCCGCGCTGCCAGGCTTTGGTTGCCAGGTCCGATCCGGTTACGGATCGCGGTCGGTTGTTCACAGTAACCCAAAGAGACTCAAATGCCCGCTGTTGAATTTCATTTCGACTTCGGTAGCCCGAACGCCTATCTAGCGCACTTGGTGGTGCCGGCGATCGAGTCGCGCACACGTGTCGAATTCAGCTATGTCCCGGTGCTCCTAGGTGGTGTTTTCAAGGCGACCGGCAATGTGTCTCCGATGGTCGCGCTCAAGGGCATCAAGAACAAGGGAGAGTATCAACAACTCGAGACGCAGCGATTCTTGGCGGCCCACAAGATCACGAGCTTCGAGACGAATCCGTTCTTTCCTGTCAACACGTTGAAAATCATGCGAGGTGCCGTATTCGCGAGCAGAACCGGATATTTCAAGAGGTATGTCGACGAAGTATTTCGGCACATGTGGGCAGAGCCGAAGAAGATGGACGACGACGATGTCATTCACGCCGCGCTCGAAGAGTCGGAACTTCCAGCCGATGAGATTCTCGCGGGAACCCAGGACGCGGATGTCAAGCGAGAATTGATCGACAACGTCAATCGCTCCGTTGCCCGTGGCGTCTTTGGTTCGCCGAGCTTCTTTGTCGCAGAAGAGCTGTTCTTCGGAAAAGACAGGCTTCGCGATGTCGAAGAGATGATCGAAAACCTAACAGGTTAGGCTCCCGCCAAGGCCACCAGCGGGGCGGCCGGTACGAAGTTGGAACGCGAGGTTGCGGCGCATGCGGGGTGACCCTTTTGGTCACCGCGAAACAACCAGAAACTTCGGATCGTAAGGAGCGGAACATGGATATCTCACTGGCCTTCCAGGACGATATCGCAAGCACTCGCCGCGAGCTTTCACCGATTTGCACCGTCTCACGCTCGATGGGTGGTCTCCCAGGCCTCCCAGTTCGCCGTGTCTCGGCCAGGTTTGAGTACTCTTTCGATGAGCGATCCGTAGCGGATCTCGATGTCGCTTTCCACGCCGGCCGCCTGGCCCGCTAAGAACTCGGCGCCGACGTCCGCGTAGCAGTTCCCCTTCCCGGAGAGTCCGGCTATACCGTGGACTCGCCGGGAGGGGTCGAACTCGCCAATCATGGGGAGATCGTCGTATGTGAACGACTGGAGTCCTCCCCAGCGGTGCGTAATAGGCACCTCCGCCAGATGCGGAAAGAAGATCGCGAACTGCGTGTCGAGCCGGTGCTGGTGTTCGCTGGATGGACGGAATCCCTCGCTTTCCAACTGCGGGTGCGGCAGGCCGTTTTCGGTGAACTGCGGAAACAAACTATCGGGCTCGTCTCGCCGCCTGCCACCGCCGAAGAGCAGCCGATACCTACCGTCGTCCTCGATGATTTCGCGCCACCAGGCAAGCACGCCCCCGCAACATCCGTGACAGGGTCTCTCCACCAGCGGCCCGGTCACGAAGACCTGTCCGCGTTCGGCCCGCAAGCCTCGTTCCAGCGCGGGAACGAACTGCGGTGCCAGAGCGTTCGTTGCCAGAAAGACGCGCTCCGCGGCCACGACACCACCAGAGGTGTGCAATCGCACTGTATTGCCGCAAAGCTCGATGCGCTGCGCGCGCGTTTCCTCGAAGAGGTGAACGTTCCGGTGCCGAGAGATGCCGCGCGCTAGACCGATCACGTACTTTCCCGAGTGAAATTGGGCCGCCTCCCATTGGGCGAACGCCGCAACGGGGAACGGACTGCCGGATCGTTCCTGCGTTTCGTCCGCATCGAGCATGACGGCATCGAAACCGTCTTCGCAAAGCAGCAAGCAGTCTTTTCGGTAGGCTGCGAGTTGCTGCTCCCACCCGGGTGTATCGGGACGGACGAGGTTCAACAAACCACTCACCTGGTAGTCGCACTCGATTTCGTACTCTTCTATTTGTGCTCGGATGAGACGATGACTTTCCAGCCCCAGCCGCCACAAATCGCGCGCCAGCTCGCGTGAGTGCGTCTGCGAAAAATCCGCGTAGCTGCCCGCTGCATGGGTGATGCAGCCCTGGTTGCGACCGCAAGCACCGTCCCCCACCCGACCGGCTTCGACAACCACCACATCGAATCCATGCCGCGACAGACAGCGCGCCAACTTGAGGCCGCTGATCCCGGCGCCGACGACCACCACGTTGGCGGTGAGATTGTGCTCCAGCCGCGGGTATCTGGGGCGGTCGATATCAAGCCAGAAGGGGAGCCCGTCGGGGCGTGGAGTTGCCAGCGTGGACATGCGTAGTTGGACCCTGGGGACAAGACAAACGACCTATGCTGTCGGCGAAATAAGGTGTCGGGTCTCTTTCATGGGGCCAGAGATTCGTCTGCATTCGACCATGGCTTGTATCGACTCACCGTTCGACCGTTGAGCGGTGAGTCAAACAGCGCGGGGGCATTCTATCATCCACCCACTACCGGCGTGAGGATGCTGGCGGTCTCTGCGTTCGTCACGGAATAGGAACGGACAGGACCCGCCACCAAGTTTGCGGTGCGCTCCGCGACGGCGAGCGTGGCGGAGCGCACCACGTCCATGGGAGTCACGGCCCCACGGCAATCGAAATGAGGACCATTCGTGTTCCGGAGAAAAGCTCTGACCCCTTCATCGTGGTCAGTTCTTTTCCACGTTCACGGACCCTTCGGCGTCCCCAACCACGATGTCGTCCGTGGCCTTGTCGGATCGCTCGTCGATGCGCGTCGAGAGCAGGTTCTGACCCGGCTTGAGCCCTTCGCGCTGCCGCGCCAAGTGGTGTAGGTAGAAGGGGCCACAGGGGGGTGGCCTTCGCGCGGGCCAAGACCGTCTTTGTCAAAGGTCCGCCGCACCGACTTCGTCGAGTGTCTTGCATCGAGACTTCGGACAAAGGAATCTCAAAGTCTTCGGTCAAACGGACAAACTGCCGCGATCAACCGTACGTGTCCGAAACCACGATTCGCGTTTTCTTTCAGCATCTTCCTGGACACTTTATTCCCCCGAGTTATTCCCCCGAGTCCAGCGACTCTCCTAGTCGCCGATCTCCATCAACATCACATCCAGGGGCTCGATCTCCAGAGGGAAGGTAACACGCTTATTCGGGATCAAATCGTGTGCTTGATTCACCGCTTTCTCTGCGCGCTGGCCGATAGAGGCAGAACGGGGCGACGATTCTATTTGGGTCAGTTTGATCTTGGTCTTTTTCCTGCTCAGGTTCACCAGATAGGCAAGTCGGCGCCCTGCGGACCGTGTTGTCCTGAAATCGATGCCGTCAACCGGATCGCCCGCCATGTCCGTGACGCGATAAGACCTCTGAATTCCTGTCAGATCNAGAAAAGACTCGAAAAAACGCCTGTACTCCTGTCCCGAGAGGCAGGCCGTCCGGTAGATCCTGCCCTTGCCGAACCGGGATCTCTTCACTGGGAAACCGGCCACAACGAGGTCCTCACCCTCGGAGAACAACCCCGACACATCCCTTTTTCCGCCCCTTTGGTCATGGCCCAGGCTGTCGCCGATCAGCAATGCCGTGCCCCCTGATTCCAGATATTCCTTGAGCCGGTTGACCGTCTCATCCACCACAAAATCGGCGGCCGGTACGATCAGCAGTTTGCGTCCCCGCAGTTTTCCTTTCGCGATCTGCCGCTCCGAAATAAAACCGTAGTTCATATCCAGGCAGAACAGGCCGAAGTGCACATGCTTTAACTGCCGCATCGACAGGGAACTGGTGGAACTCGTCTTGCTCTTCAACTCCTCGGGCACGTGCCCTAGCGACTCAAATTTTCGCAGTTCCTCAAAATGGGCCTCGTGCTGAAGCTTGGAAGCCATCGAGAACATGATCGCCACGTCCCTGCGCGCCCGGTGGAACGCAATCACCTCCGGAGCCAGTCTGCGGAGGTCCAGGGCCGTCCTGCCGGATATCTCAACAAAGTAGGGGACATCCAGCATCTGCCAGCGCCCGCCGCTCGGCGGCGGAGCCCCATAGCCCCACGCCCACAGGGTTCCGGCGCTGTTTCCGTGCAGATAACCCAGCCACAGCGCCGCCCGTATGTACCCCGGCGGCCTTTTCTCCGTCACGGTCTCCTGGTAACGCACCTTACCGTTGATCGAAGTAATCGTGTGCCACTCCGAATTGAAAAGCGGCTTGCCTGGCGAGAGGTCCCTCATCAATTCCAGATTGGCCACGTCGGCGTCCATGGCCCAATCTCCCCCGGGAAAATTGCTCGTCCATCCGTCGTAGCCGTTGATGTCGCTCAGCCTTCCTATCTCCTCCCTGTCGATGCCGTCGTCGTGCCCGAATTCTCCCCAGGTGGCGCACACCAGCGGCGATTCCCAGAATACGGGGCGCTCCCTGTCTATTTCCCTGACCGCTTCTTTCATGGAGATGAAGAACTCCGTCATCCGGTGCTGATTGAACCTCTGCCAGTCGTACATGCTGGCTTTGTTGATCGGCCCGGGATGCTCCGGCCTGACGATGCGCATGTCGTCCGGCACGTTGTTTTTCGGCCACCAGTCCGTTCGTCCCTGCGGGGGGATCTGCACATCCTGGAAGGTCTTGTAGTCGGTGCCCCACAGCCTGTTTAACCCGTCGATACCGGAGTACTCCCGCTCCAGGAATTCTCCGAAGGCCCGGCGGCAAAGGTTGCAATACCCGGTAAATGAATAATGAGGCTCGTTTCCAAGACAGTACCCAAGCAGGTTTGGATAGTCTTTCATGACGCGGGCCATTTCCTGAAGCCAGTCAGCCCACATCTTTTTTGTTTGCGGGTTCGCGATGCAAGCCGCCAGGTAATGGGACCCGCATGTAAAGGCGGACGGGTGGTCTGCAAACATCCACGGCGCGATATAGCAGTGCTCGACGGTGGGATACACAAAAAGGTTGTTGGCGGCCGCAGCCTTCATATACGCGTCCAGTTCCTGCAGCCATGTTTTCGAGAAGCCCTTCCCTTTGACAGGCTGCGTATCTCTGGGACCGAATTCGAGCAGCGCCTCCGTAGAATTGAAGCCGAGCGCGGAGTAAAGCCTGAAGTCCGAGAGAGGGAAGCTCCTGCCGAAATTCCCCAGGGAACCCAGGAGCAATACGGGGCCATGGCCGTCATCGAGCGCGCCGTTCACGATCCGCAGTCCGCTTGTGCCCTGTTGCGGGACGCGCAGCTGCCGGGCAGGGTGCTTCATCCATTCTCTTGTCTGCGCGATCGATTTCTCGATCGAGGCCAGGACATAATTCATCTGCCAATTCAGCTTGTAATATTCTCTTTTCGCGGTCCCGAGTTCCGTCCCGATCAGCCTCTCAAAGAGCCTGCTCAGGGCCCAGGAGGTCTGCGGGTAGGCGATGTCGATACCCTGGCGCGCAGCCCTATCCAAGATGGATCTCAGTCCGGCACGCATCCGCTCCATTCTGGCCAGCTTCGCTTTCAGATACTCGCGGTCCAGGACCGTCACGGAGATGACATTCTGCTCGACGATCTTGGCTCCTCGATACACCTGCGCCTGGATCTTGTAATCTCCGGCAGATGTTTTTTTAGTGTCCATCAAGAAGGGGATTGCATTGAGTCCAGCCTTCAGCTGCAGGTCCTTCTCTTGCCGGGCTATTTTGTTACCCGACTCATCCGTTGCCTCAAACCGGACCCTGTATTCCGCTGTCTTTTTCAGCGTCATGATCTTGAGGAGCGTCTCTACCGTTTCGCCCGGCTCATAAAAAGATTTCTCTCCAGCAGCTGCGTACACACAGCTGGTGAAAGGCCGTTCTTGACCCGCGAAGGCAGGCGGCATCCGCCACAAGCCAAAGGACACCATCGCTAGCAAACACAACGCGCCCACGATCAACCGAACGTACCCGAAACCGGGATTCACCTTTGCTGTCAGCATGTTCTTGAACATTTTTCCTTGAGGCTTTCTAGACACCCCGCGCAGCGTAAAGCCGGCGCTGGGCCACTGTCCTGGTTCACCGTGAATTGGAATCTTGGCTCGTGGTCGTTCGCCGTCAAAGTCCTTTTGACGCTGTACATGAATCGCACATACGAGACACCCAGATTTCTTCGTCAGCGGTCGGAACATGGCGAGCGACCTGGGTGGAACAGTCAATCTACCCACTTTGTATCGCGGCGAGTTCGTTTGGCGTTCATCGTGTGGGCCATCAATCGAGGTAGGCGAACTCGTTCAGGTTATAGACGGCCAGACAAAGTTTCACGAGTGCCGATGTTTGCTCCGGTGGCAGTGCGGCGAGACTCTTCGGGATTTCGTTCTCGTCCGTACCGTTCGATTCCGACTTCCTGGCAGTAGCGGCGGCGGCCAGCTGATCGAGCAAGTCACGCGCTTCGCGTTTTTCGGTATCACGAATCGGCCGAGCCAGCGCGATCATCCACAGCTTTGCGATCCACTCATCGGGTGTCTTTCCGCCTTCTTTGACAACGCGGCCCGCCAATTGAATGGCCTGCCGGTAAACCGATGGACTGTTCAGACCCCACAGCGCCTGTGGCGCGACCGTCGTCACATCNCGCTGGGGACAACTGACCGAATTGAGCGGTGCGTCGTACACGTCAAACATGGGGAAGCGGAAGTTTCGCAGCACCAGGATGTAGATCCCGCGCCGAGTGTACTCGGCCGGGTCGCCGGTAATCGGCCATTGCCATTTTTCGCGAAGTGCAGCGATTTCGTCTGCCGCCAACGGTACGACGACCGGACGGCCACCCATCTTCAGGTTGATCGTTCCGGCCGTGGCATGAATGCTGTCCCAAAGNGCCTCGGCCTCCAGCCGACGGCGACTCATTCGCCACAACAGGTGATTGTCCGGGTCGACCTGCTGATGCTTGTCACTCGCATAGCGGCTGGTCATCTGGTACGTGCTCGAGGTCATGATCAATCGGTGCATCTCTTTGACGCGCCAATCGCGAGCGACAAACTCGGTCGCCAGCCAGTCCAACAATTCCGGGTGAGTCGGCGCGACACCGTGTGCACCAAAGTCGTTGGGCGTGGCAACAATTCCCTGGCCAAAGTGCCATTGCCAAATACGATTGGCCATCACACGAGCCGCCAACGGGTGATCGGGTTGAGTCAGCCACAATGCCAAATCCTTGCGGCTGCCGAACGGACCTGGCACTTCTTTTTTCCGGCCCGTTGATCGAGCTAACGCTGCGGGCAACGCAGGATCGACCTGGTGTTGTTGACGATACAGTTCGCCGCGGTCCAGAAAACGGACCGGTTTGACCAGTTCGAGTCGTTCGTGTCCCAACACTGTGACCTTGGGAATCTGAACCAGCGGATCGTAGACCGTGTTCGGCACCGAAATGTTCTTCTGGGGAAGTTCCATCACTTTTTGCACGATGGTATCGCGGAGCCGCTTCTCCNCGGCGTTTTCCTGGTCGGTCAGCTTGCGACCGGTCGTGCGTTGTTTGAAGACCTGGTAGGCACTCTTCGCTTCGTGCACCGCCACGATCCGCGGATAAATGTAGTTCCAGCCCTGCACTTCCATGGGCGTCATGATCGGGACCTCGACTTCGATGCTACTGGTGAAGATCGCCTGCATGGCAAAGTAATCTTCCTGAGTGATCGCATCGAACTTGTGGTCATGACATCTTGCACAGCCAAGAGTGAGTCCCATGAACGCCGAACCAGTCGTGTCGACCCAATCGATCAAAGTTTCGTAATGCCGGCGCCGGGCATCGAGTGCAGACTCGGATACTCGCGGGGGGAATCCATAAAACCCCGTCCCAACACGCGCTTCGAAGTGCACCTCCTGAAATGGCGAAACACGGTAGACTCGCTTCGGATCCAAGTCGAGATTGTCCGGCCAAATCTCGTCGCCGGCAATCTGTTCCTGAACGAACTGGTTGTAAGGCTTATCGTCGTTGAACGACTTGACGACATAGTCGCGATACCGCCATGCATTGGGATACGAATCGTCCCCTTCGAATCCCGCCGAATCGGCGTACCGTGCCACATCCAACCAGTGCCTGCCCCACCGCTCCCCGTATTGTTTTGATTGGAGAAGCTCGTCGATCAGATTCTTCCAAGCGTTTGGAGATTTGTCTTTGACAAAACGTCCGACCTGCTGCGGAGTCGGCGGAAGCCCTAACAAATCAAAGTAGGCTCGGCGAATCAGAGTATGCTTGTCAGCTAGCGGCGCTGGTTGCAGCCGCTGCGCTTGCAACTTTCGCAGTACGAATGCGTCGATGGCATTCCGAATCCGGTCTCCGTGCTGCAAATTTGTCGAGTCCGGAACGCGGGGCCGCACTGGCTTTTGGAATGACCAGTGTATTTTCTGGTCTCTTTTCTGACCTATTTTCTGGTCTTCGGCAAATGTCGTCTGGAGCAAACCCGGCACAACCACCAGAGCGCACCAAAAACCACCCATCGATACCCGTTGCACTGGTTTGAACATGGAAATCCTCCACGCGATTCACTTAGCGACGACGGTCTCAGACAATCCTGAAAAGGCCGCGTGAATTTGTCATCCGCGGTTGAGAGACAAGGACCCAATGAATGAGACGGAAAGGCCAAGTGTAGTGACCACTCGAAGCGTGAGGGCTACTTTAACAGCCTGGTGCTCAAAGCAGTAATCGACTTGACGGACTTTGTTCGCGCGATNTCGGCTGCCTGGCAAGTAATGGGGCGCGTCAGGCGAGAATGTCGCGCACCCCAAATCCCACAGCAACACCAGGCCGACGCAGCGTCCNGGGGACCTATTGGGAGCATAATCTGCGGCGATCCTAGCGATTTACTGTCGTCGGCTGGCAACCGGGCGACCGTGGAGCGGGCCACACCCCAACACGAAAAACCCGGTCGTCACAGAGGTTTTAATGCCGTTTGTGAGCCTCTGGCAGCGGGTGGCTCCAGGGACAAAAAGTGGAGGTGGCGGGAATTGGGCCCGCGCAGGCCCAAGCTCGCAGCTCCACAACAGCCCAACGGTGAGGGCCATCACTTCAGAACGTGGTGGTGTCCTGGGAGTGGACGGCTGACAGCGACCGGTAAGCGATAACCCTCGGTCACGAAGCATGGCCCGAGGTGATCACCGCTCGGTCGATGTGCTCGCCGGAACCCAAGCAGGCTATGCGGGCGATGGTTCGCTCAACGGACGCGAGACCCGTCGATGACCGTAGTCGATGTGGACCAGCGAAGGCTCGCCGCCACAGCCGTGAGCAGACACCGTCGCGAACGTACTAAGGACGAGCCACAACGACCACTGTCGTTCATGACACTTGCCGCTTCCGTATCTCAAAAGTGGATTGGTTCGATCGCCGTTTTCCGCGGACTGAACTGCCATTCAAGGGTCCCCCATCGACCGCTAAAACACAGCATGGTTTCAACAGGGACAGGCTCAAGGTCCGTACGGGTGTTAACGCCCCAGGCGTTGCGTCAATTGTTCACCAAGTGTCTTGACCAATTGCGGGTGATCCTCCGCCACGTTCTGCGTCTCCGCCGCCTCGCTGGTGTGATCATACAACTCTGCGAAGCCATCGCGATGCACTATCAGGCGATGCGTCTCGGTGCGAATTGTCCTGGCACGACTCGTATAGCCAATGGCAACATGCCCCTTGGCAGCCGGGTCCTCTAGCAAGGGCAGCAACGAGGTGCCCTGCAGGGATTCAGGTTTCGGCAAGCCGGTCAGGGCGCAAAGCGTCGGGAAGACGTCGAGTGTTTCCACCATCGACGCCGTCGATGCACCGGGCCGCGGAACCTTGTTGTAATGAATAATCAACGGCGAACGTAATGACTCTTCAAACAACGCGTGCTTGCCCCAGATGGCGTGTTCACCAAGGTGCCAGCCATGGTCACCCCAGAGAAGGACAATCGTATTTTCCGCCTGGCCGGTCGCTGCCAACGTCGCCATCACGCGTCCCACCTGGGCATCGGCGTAACTGACACACGCCGCGTAGGCCCGGCGCACATCCATGGCGAATGCCGCATCGTGGTTGGGATTACGTTTCCAGCGGTTGTATTTCATGAATTCTCCGGAACCATGCCAGGTGGTCTTACCCTGTGGCTTGCCAGGATGCGGCGTCGCTGGAAGCTGCACGCCCTGGTAGAAGTCGTGATACTTCTGTGGAGCGCCAAAGGGCAGGTGGGGCCGCAAGATCCCCACGGCCAGAAAAAACGGCTTGCTCTTGTCACCGGCCAGTTGCTCCAGTTGCCTGAGAGCTTCTGGAATCGCCTGGCCGTCGGGGTAGATCGAATCGGGCCCGGCGGTCGCCTGCCACACATCCATGTTGCCGGCGCGGACGCGTATTTCACCGTTGGCCAGTCCATGCATCCAGCCACGTGGGTGTTTCCAGGGACCCGCCGGGAGCAGGTGTCGATCCCAAGAGTTGGGCATCTCGAGTTGTTGCGTGTCATTCCAGTCCGGCCCACCACGGCCACCCGGGTGGTGAGACACCTTGCCGACCGAAACGGTCGTGTATCCATGCTGCCTGAACCAGGCGGGCAGGCTGGGCGGAACCCGCTGCGGGTTTTTCTTGACGCGGCGGGCACGCTGAAACAAGGCACCGTTACTGCCGGGACCGTAATGTCCGGTGAGTAGCGTGTAACGGGATGCACCNCAGGTCGGAGCCTGGACGTAATGATGCAGGAATACACGCCCTCTGGCGGCCAACTCGTCGATATTGGGCGACTCGATATAGTCGACCCCATAGCAGGCCAGTTCCGGTCGCAAATCATCCACACAGATCAAGAGCACGTTCGGCTGGCGAGCCTGGACCGTCAACGGGTAACCCAGCAGCACCACCAGCAGCCAGAGTTTCAGTACGATTTTCATTGCATTGCTTCGACAACAGGAACGAACCGGGGTGGTCACGGCCTGCCGTGGATGCGACCACCGGACACGACACCGCGGCTACTTGATGACACCACCGGTGACCGAGGTCGCCGGTCCGTGGCTGGCCGGCTTGGGGTCCAGCATCCGCACCAGCGGGTCGACCATCGCGAACGCGCAGAAGTGATTCCCCAGCGGGTTGTAGTGGCCGACAAAAAACCGCCGCAGGTAGTCGGCCGTCGTTGTCCTAAACTGCTTACGGTCGGCCGCATGTGCCGTCAGCAGGTCGACGTAGGGGACTTTGAGCTTGTCCAGATGGTCGACCATCGGCTGGTCGAAACGACGTCCGGTGTCGATGAACTGCTGAACCACGTAGCCACCGTACGAGAGCACGAATAGGATTTTGCGGCCAGTCTGTTCACCGTACCGTTTCACCTTGTCGATCACCGCGTTGGTCGCGAACAGCCCGTACCGATTCAGTGTCTCGTCATCGTAATCGGTCGGTGGCACCGGCTTGCCGGTCTTTGAGGACACCAGGCGGCGCAGGCGACTTGCCAGGTAGACGTTGTCCTTGAACGTGCGGGTCACCCACTCCAGGTCGGTCAGGCGATAGACGGACGTCTGGTCCGGACAGGGGTTACCGTGGTACACAACGGTGCGCTTCGACGGGTCCACCTCCATGTACGGAACCGTGGGATTGATCGAAACGTCGTTGACACCGAACTTGAACCGTTGCCAACCGAGGATGTTCCGGTAATGATCATCATCGAAGATGTTGAAGATGATGGTCGTCGCCGGTGCCCGTCGCTCTTCCCGGACCATCCGCAGGTACGACTGGTAAACCGAATAGCCTCCGATGCCGTAGTTCCGCACCGGCTCGCACAAGTGCCTAGCCAGCACCTCCTGCCAGGTCTCGCCGTCGCTGACCTGTTCGCAACTGGTGAAACTGTTACCGTAGGTATTGATCCGGCACGGTCGGTCGGCGTAGGCCAGCATCTGTCGGGCGCCCAGCCGGTCGTACCGGTAACGACAGACGGCACGGTTGAGGCCCTCTTTGAAGTCTCGGTCGATATGCAGGTAGCCGAGTTCCGGATCGTACTTCGCGAACGGGTACTTGCGACCGCGCAACCAGTTGTCGACGTCATCGCGAGTTGGCAGGATCGACTGTAGGTACCTGGCCCGGACTTCCTCGACTCCGGCGGCTGCGGCCGGCCTCGCGAGCATCGCCGATCCCAGCACGCTTCCGGCTAGCGAGAGCATCTCTCGTCTCTGGAACAAATGGCCCATCGGAAACTCCTCGCTGTGAATCGGGTTGACAGCGGGCATGATGCCGTCGTCGTGACATCAGGACAATACCCCGTAAGCCGACGCGTTGTACCGCTTGGACGATGTTCGACGCTCACCNGGNGGNCNGATGCCGAATGCGGAGCCCAAGCGGTGAAGTAAGCCCTGGTGGGCTGTCATCGCCAGGAACCTGTGGACAACAAAGGCACCGCCCGAGTCAGGCGGTGCCCAGCCGCAGTAAGAAAAGAGAGTGGAGGCGGGAATCAACCCTCGCGGCTAGCAAAACGTAATGGAGAACACACCAGAGACTTACGCAAACGGCCGATCCGATTACATCATATCTGCAGCTTTGTGACGGCGCTCACAGTCATTCGCGGTCACCCAGCACACTGGACTTGGCCGAGTTGATCACCTGTTGGCCACAGCTGCCACATCCGATTCAGCGGGCCATTCTGACGCTGGCGCGTACTTGTCAGTCCGCATCGGCAGAGGAGTTTCAGTGGAAGACGGTTTCGGAAGTTTAGTCATTGACTCAACTGCGACGTACAAGACCGGTTCCAGCGATCGCATACCCACGCCTTTTCTAATCACCCACTGACTCGCCCCGACCGGGCATCACCCCGCTTCATCAGCACTCGTTTTGTCTCGCCGTGACAGATGTGCTAGCCGGCAGCCGGACTTCGCAGCCGACGGAGTGACGTCATGAAGCGATGGCTCGCGGGTTTGCTGCTGATCGGGATCGCTGGGTGTGGTGGTGGTTCGTCGTCGCCGGATGGTGGTGAGTCGCCTACTCAGTGAAGCACGACAGGACCATCGAACACGAACTTGGACTTGTACATCCGTTTCACGGGCGCCAGCAGTCTCTACCTCTATTGCGCGTCGGTCGGCTTTTCGTTTTTGCGGGACAGGTCGCGAATCCAGACATCTTTGAATCGCATCCGGCCCTCACCGCCAGAATGCAACTGGAACGCGATCACTCCGGTTGTTGCACCGGGTGCCGGATAGGTAAAGTCAACCATCTGCACTCCGTTGAGATGCGTGATATGGCGGTTGCCCTCGACCTTGATTCGCAGATCGTTCCAGTCGTTTGGTTTGATGACCGTTTCGAGTTCTGGAGCTGGCCACACGATCCAACCCTTCCCGTCTCCATAGATGCCACCGGTGTGGTTCCCGATCGCCCGATCGATCTCGATCTGTCGACCTTTGATGACTTTG